>CBDALO010000144.1:0-13879 GCA_965196985.1 Gammaproteobacteria bacterium
GTTGCCGCCAAAGCCGAGGACTACCCCTTAGACCAAGATCAACGTCAACGAAAACGCTTAGCTAAGACGGCGGTGTTTAAAGTCGTGTTTGCTAAAACCCTCACTAGCTTTGTCAGCTTAAAAGACCGCATTCAGCAATTAGAGGCGGAAATCCGTGCCCTCACCCCAAGCTTTTTTCAGGCGGCACCGCCAGACGCGTCAGAAACTCCTGTCGTGCCGGAAGTGATACAACAGCTCACCGATAACCCCGTCACCTTAAAACGCACGCTTGCACGGATCTATCAGCAAGCACTCAAAGCGCAGCACAGCCTGGTCACTGTCACCGAAGAATTGCGCTTAGCCAAACGCAGTGCCAGCCGGTATCAGGAGATTACAGAGCAGCTCAACGAAAGGATCATTGAGTTAGAGGGGCGTTTAGCGCAGCAATCCCGTGATTAAAATCAAACGTGTTTCGGTGTTGTTTTTTTTGATAAGTGTATATTCCGATAACGTACGTCCGGTGCGCCGGACAATTCCAGCTTACTGCCGTTCATTATGTTCTTCGCTAGTATTAATTCTCATACAAAATACACTTATAGCCTCTATGTCCGCTTCGCCGGACAAACCCAATTACTTCCAATAGTTATCATATCCCAACCTCTCTTAACTGGCGATTATTTTGGATAAGTGTATATTCCGATAACGTACGTCCGGTGCGCCGGACAATTCCAGCTTACTGCCGTTCATTATGTTCTTCGCTAGTATTAATTCTCATACAAAATACACTTATAGCCTCTATGTCCGCTTCGCCGGACAAACCCAATTACTTCCAATAGTTATCATATCCCAACCTCTCTTAACTGGCGATTATTTTGGATAAGTGTATATTCCGATAACGTACGTCCGGTGCGCCGGACAATTCCAGCTTACTGCCGTTCATTATGTTCTTCGCTAGTATTAATTCTCATACAAAATACACTTATAGCCTCTATGTCCGCTTCGCCGGACAAACCCAATTACTTCCAATAGTTATCATATCCCAACCTCTCTTAACTGGCGATTATTTTGGATAAGTGTATATTCCGATAACGTACGTCCGGTGCGCCGGACAATTCCAGCTTACTGCCGTTCATTATGTTCTTCGCTAGTATTAATTCTCATACAAAATACACTTATAGCCTCTATGTCCGCTTCGCCGGACAAACCCAATTACTTCCAATAGTTATCATATCCCAACCTCTCTTAACTGGCGATTATTTTGGATAAGTGTATATTCCGATAACGTACGTCCGGTGCGCCGGACAATTCCAGCTTACTGCCGTTCATTATGTTCTTCGCTAGTATTAATTCTCATACAAAATACACTTATAGCCTCTATGTCCGCTTCGCCGGACAAACCCAATTACTTCCAATAGTTATCATATCCCAACCTCTCTTAACTGGCGTTTATTTTGGATAAGTGTATATTCCGATAACGTACGTCCGGTGCGCCGGACAATTCCAGCTTACTGCCGTTCATTATGTTCTTCGCTAGTATTAATTCTCATACAAAATACACTTATAGCCTCTATGTCCGCTTCGCCGGACAAACCCAATTACTTCCAATAGTTATCATATCCCAACCTCTCTTAACTGGCGATTATTTTGGATAAGTGTATATTCCGATAACGTACGTCCGGTGCGCCGGACAATTCCAGCTTACTGCCGTTCATTATGTTCTTCGCTAGTATTAATTCTCATACAAAATACACTTATAGCCTCTATGTCCGCTTCGCCGGACAAACCCAATTACTTCCAATAGTTATCATATCCCAACCTCTCTTAACTGGCGTTTATTTTGGATAAGTGTATATTCCGATAACGTACGTCCGGTGCGCCGGACAATTCCAGCTTACTGCCGTTCATTATGTTCTTCGCTAGTATTAATTCTCATACAAAATACACTTATAGCCTCTATGTCCGCTTCGCCGGACAAACCCAATTACTTCCAATAGTTATCATATCCCAACCTCTCTTAACTGGCGTTTATTTTGGATAAGTGTATATTCCGATAACGTACGTCCGGTGCGCCGGACAATTCCAGCTTACTGCCGTTCATTATGTTCTTCGCTAGTATTAATTCTCATACAAAATACACTTATAGCCTCTATGTCCGCTTCGCCGGACAAACCCAATTACTTCCAATAGTTATCATATCCCAACCTCTCTTAACTGGCGATTATTTTGGATAAGTGTATATTCCGATAACGTACGTCCGGTGCGCCGGACAATTCCAGCTTACTGCCGTTCATTATGTTCTTCGCTAGTATTAATTCTCATACAAAATACACTTATAGCCTCTATGTCCGCTTCGCCGGACAAACCCAATTACTTCCAATAGTTATCATATCCCAACCTCTCTTAACTGGCGTTTATTTTGGATAAGTGTATATTCCGATAACGTACGTCCGGTGCGCCGGACAATTCCAGCTTACTGCCGTTCATTATGTTCTTCGCTAGTATTAATTCTCATACAAAATACACTTATAGTCTATGTCCGCTTCGCCGGACAAACCCAATTACTTCCAATAGTTATCATATCCCAACCTCTCTTAACTGGCGTTTATTTTGGATAAGTGTATATTCCGATAACGTACGTCCGGTGCGCCGGACAATTCCAGCTTACTGCCGTTCATTATGTTCTTCGCTAGTATTAATTCTCATACAAAATACACTTATAGCCTCTATGTCCGCTTCGCCGGACAAACCCAATTACTTCCAATAGTTATCATATCCCAACCTCTCTTAACTGGCGATTATTTTGGATAAGTGTATATTCCGATAACGTACGTCCGGTGCGCCGGACAATTCCAGCTTACTGCCGTTCATTATGTTCTTCGCTAGTATTAATTCTCATACAAAATACACTTATAGCCTCTATGTCCGCTTCGCCGGACAAACCCAATTACTTCCAATAGTTATCATATCCCAACCTCTCTTAACTGGCGATTATTTTGGATAAGTGTATATTCCGATAACGTACGTCCGGTGCGCCGGACAATTCCAGCTTACTGCCGTTCATTATGTTCTTCGCTAGTATTAATTCTCATACAAAATACACTTATAGCCTCTATGTCCGCTTCGCCGGACAAACCCAATTACTTCCAATAGTTATCATATCCCAACCTCTCTTAACTGGCGATTATTTTGGATAAGTGTATATTCCGATAACGTACGTCCGGTGCGCCGGACAATTCCAGCTTACTGCCGTTCATTATGTTCTTCGCTAGTATTAATTCTCATACAAAATACACTTATAGCCTCTATGTCCGCTTCGCCGGACAAACCCAATTACTTCCAATAGTTATCATATCCCAACCTCTCTTAACTGGCGATTATTTTGGATAAGTGTATATTCCGATAACGTACGTCCGGTGCGCCGGACAATTCCAGCTTACTGCCGTTCATTATGTATAGGTGTGGATATGTGTATAACTTTAGTTAAAGTAACACATAATGAACGGCGTGATTAATACATAATGAACGGCTGGTTAGCACATAATGAACGTCAAGTTAGTACATAATGAACGCACATATATAACTAAATTAAAAAAATAAACTTATTGTAACTAAGCTGTGCATATGTGTAATTAATTACACATATGCACAGCAAATCAAACTTGCAAAGTTTTTTATATTTTGTTACTTTAAGTAAACGTAAATAAATTTTGCAAAAGAAGGATGTTTAATGACAGCAAACGAAAAACTTAACAACCTATATCTTAGAGGGGCACAATCCTTAGAAATTATTAGGAAAACGGCTGTTAGTCCACACGACTCAAAACTTCTTAAGGAATGGAATATCTCTGATGCGGCACGAATGATTGGGAGAACCCCACAAACGTTGCGCAATCTTGAAGAGCAAAAAAAAATCCCACCAGTGAGGAAAATAAAAAAAAGCTCACGTGAAGAACGTGTATACAGTCTTGAAGAAATTAACAATATCAGAGATATTCTTGGTGTTAGACAAAGTAAACCACAAGGTAAAAAAGCTATCACAATTGGGATAGCTAATTTTAAAGGCGGTGTTGGTAAATCCGCTACTTCATTAACATTATCTCAATCATTAACTCTACGAGGATATAAAGTTTTACTAATAGATTCAGATAGCCAAGGAACCTCAACTCATCTTGGTGCTGGCTTTATTCCAGATTTACATGTTGAGGAAGATAAAACGTTATTAAATACGCTAATTGATGATAAGCCAAGTATAAAAAATTGCATAATAAAAACCCACTGGAATGGGCTTGATATAATACCAGCTAATCTCACGTTATATAATGCAGAAATGTTAATACCTAGTCAGATCTACCAACACCGGCAAGAAACTGGGCAATCTTTAGATTTTTACAGTAGGCTTTCCCATTCTCTAGAATCTATAAAAGATCAATATGATGTCATATTAATTGATACCCCTCCTTCATTAGGGTTTATTACACTTAATGTTTTATTTGCAGTAGAAGGGTTAATTATTCCACTTCTACCTTCTGAGGTGGATTATTGTAGCACAGTCCAGTTCTTAAATATGGCTCAGGAAAGTTTAAAGAGGCTGCCAGCTATTCACTATAAGTTTATCAAACTTTTGATTAGTAGGCATAAACCAGCATCAGTGCAAGCAAAAACCATGGAATCTGCAATTAGGTCTGTTTATGGATCTAATGTTATGACAAATTACATGATAGAAACAGAGGCTATTTCTAAAGCCTCATCAGATATGAAAACACTCTATGAAGTTGAACCACATTCTAATGATAGAAAAACATTTAAACGAGCACTAGAACATGCTGATAAGTTAACTGAAGAATTGATATTACTTTTACAAATGGTTTGGGCTGACACGTTAACAGAAGTAGAGGTAGGAAACTTTTCATACAGTGAGGTTGGTTAAACATGAGTACCAATAAACCAAAATCTGCAATGGCTGCTTTGATTGATTTTAATCAAGCAGAAAATATTGAAACTTCTAGTCAAGTAAAAGAAAAGCCTTCTGCCAATACTAGTTCATTTTATGAAAAATCATTGTTAAATAATTCAATTAAAAACAAAGAAACTAATTCAAATTTTGGTAAATTAATAAAAGTTGAACCTTCAGAGTGCATACTATGGCCATATACTGATAGACCGATTGATGAATTAGGTGATATTAGTGCCTTAGCGGAAAGTTTGAAGCAAAATGGCCAACAAGAACCAATTTTATTACGTCCAAATCAGCAACCAACTTCTCATAAATATGAAGTTATTTTTGGTAACAGGCGTTGGCGTGCAGCACAGAAAGTCAATATTAAGCTGATTGGTATTTTAAAATTAGTTACAGACCAAGAAGGTGCTTTATTTCAAAAAGAAGAGAATGAAAATAGAAAGGATATTAGTGATTTTGCAAAAGCTATTAGTTATAAATCACAGCTTGACGGTGGGGTATTTAAAAGTGAGTCAGAACTGAGTAAGAGTTTGGGAATGAGTAAGCAAACACTTAATGATATTATGTCCTTCATAAGAGTCCCAGAAGAATTAAGAGAGACTATTAATAATTACAAACAACTTTCTAGAAAATTAGTTTCAAAATTAGCAACTCTCTCTAAGAATAAAAAAAATATTGATATCTTAGTACAAGTATCAGATAAAATATCTTCAGGCATTATCAATTCTACAAATATAGAAATATACCTAGCCAGCTATGATCAAAATTCTAAAGCTGGTTTTAAAACCGCAGGAAAGCAAAGATCAACTACATACAAAATTAATAACAACCCTATTTATTTATTGAAAAAAGACAAAACTGGAAATTATAAAATCTTTATAAAAGAGAATAAATTAAATGAAATAAATATCGATGAGTTTAATAGTAAGCTTCAGTCTTTCGTCAATTCATTACTAACTACTTAGGTGTTTAAATGTCAAAACATACTTACGAAGCTATAGAAAGTGATGAGCTATCATTACCCTACATTCCAAGAGATAAACGTATTATTCCTAACGATATGATTCGTTCTTCGTTGTTTTCAGTTTCGAACAAAAAAATAAAAAGACAATATTTACGAGATTATAAGTTATATTCCTTTCACTCTACTGATTTGATTTATACTGGTGAAGAATTGAGGCAGGACGATGAGGATGTTTGGCTCCAATTAATTTTTTATGCTTCTGATAAAAAAAATGAATATATTGAATTTAGGCCTTATACATTTTTATCTCAGATTGGTTGGCCTAAAAGAACTCAATATAAAGAGCAATTAAAAAGCTCTCTAACAAGAATGTCATCGACAACTTTAAAAATTTTTAATAAAGACTTTAAGCAGGGGATTGGAATATCATTAGTTAGAAGATTTGAGTGGATTGAAGAAGATGAGTCACATCGTATTTGGAGAGTTTGGCTAGAACCAGAAATAGTTAAACTATTTTCATTAATTGGTAGTATGTATACAAAAATCCACTGGGAACAACGAAGTAAATTAAAACCATTAGCAAAGTGGTTGCATTCATTTTATTCTTCTCATGCTGAGCCTTCCCCAGTTCCTGTATATAAATTAATGAAGCTCTCTGGTTCAAAAGCAAAAGCAATAAGACATTTTAGAGAAAATCTGCGTAATTCTCTTTTAGAATTATGCCAGATTGGATTTGCAGAGGATTTTTTTATTGATCACCATGATCACGTTTGTATTACTCGAAGTAAAAAAGGACGAATAATTAAGTATGGTTGATTTGTCAAAGGGGTTAGATGCCATGTTTTATGGGTTGCCAGAAGATGATAAATCTAAGGCAGCCAAAGTTACCAGTATTTATATCAATAATATTGAACCTTCACCATTACAAACAAGAAGTGACTTTTCAGAAACAGACTTAAAAGAGCTTTCTGAAAGTATTAAAGAACATGGTGTGATTCAGCCAATACTAGTTCGAGAGTTGAAAAATGGTAAGTATGAATTAATAGCTGGAGAAAGACGAGTTAGGGCATCTAAGTTAATTAATTTAAAAAAAATACCAGCCATTATTCGTAATATAGATAATGAAAATGCTTCTGCTCATACGGTTATAGAAAATATCCAGCGAGCTAATTTAAATCCAATTGAAGAAGCAAAAGCATACATGTGTCTTATTGATAACTTTTGCCTGTCTCATGAAGATGTATCAAAAAAAGTTGGCAAGCCTCGTTCAACTATCTCAAATAGCTTACGTCTTCTTGACTTACATGAATCTGTTCAACAGTCAATTATTCGTGGTGTTCTTTCATCCGGACATGGAAAGCTACTTGCTACTTTGGATATTGAAAAACAAAATCTCCTAGCAGATAAAGCAATCAGTAATCATTGGTCTGTTAGGAAGCTAGAAGAATACCTTGCAGTAATTCCTAAGAAAGAGGCTAATAATAAAATTATCCCACTGTTTTCTAAAAAAGAGCTACAGTTTTTTTCAGAAGCACTTACCAATGCGATTGGTGGAAAAACAAAAGTTGAATTAAATCGTACTGGAAAAGGTAGAGTGGTTATTGATATTGAATCTAAAGAAATCATTGAAAACATGCTTGGTGCGTTACGTGATAAAAAAACCTAATATATTTCCAATGGAGTTATTATTTTTTAAGGGTGCGCTTTATAATTTTCTTGATGATTTCATGGGCTAGTTAGTTTGGTAGACATCTAATAGATGATAGATGAAGGAAGACTTAAAGGTAGTTTAAAAAAGTGAACAAAAGTGTACTTAATTTCACAGCCAGTGCTTTTGAGCAAACAGAAGAAGTTGCCGAGCTACTGGATGCTGCAACGGCAACCAATACTCGGTTGGCCTATCAAAATGATCTAAGCCTCTTTGTGGAATGGGGTGGTAAACTACCTGCAACGGCTGAGCAGATTGTTGCTTATCTTCAAGCGATGGCTGATCAGGTCAATCCAACAACGCTACAGCGTCGTGTGTTAGCACTTCATCACTGGCACACGCTAAAGCAATTACCTGACCCTACTCAAGCGGTTTTAGTGAAACAAACGCTAGCAGGGATTCGCCGCAAGTATGGACGCCCTGCTAAAAAAGTGGCCCCGTATTTGTTAAGTGATATTGATCTGTCCATTGCTTATTGGGAGAACGATGATACGTTATTAGCTTTACGTGATCGAGCATTAATTTTAGTGGGCTTTCATGTTGCGGGTCGGCGTAGTGAGTTAGCTGACATGCGTTGGGAACACATTGATTATGCAGAAGAGGGGATGGTGATTCGGTTTCCCCGCAGTAAAACGGATCAGTACAGTCAAGGTGCTCGGTGTTCAATCCCTGTTGGCTCCACAAAAAAACGTTGCCCGTTACAAGCGTTATTGGATTGGCGTAAGGAATCAGGGTATGAGTCAGGGCCGGTGTTTCGAGGGTTATCGAAAAGTGAAGCAGTGGTTGATCGAGCGATTAGTCCTTACCAAGTGAATGAGCGGGTTAAATACGTGGCAAGGGCTGCTAACTTACCGAATGCGCCGACTATCTCGGCACATTCGTTACGACGTGGGTTTGCAGCGGAAGCGTCTCGGCGTGGGGTTTCCTTGCAATCCATTATGCAACATGGTCGTTGGAAATCGCTGAGGACGGTTTTAGAATACATTGACGAGGGTAGGGTGTTTATGGATAGCCCGCTTAAGGCACTGTACTGACGAAGGCTTTAAATTACCGCCGATAGAGTAAACTACTAACGCAATAATTTTTTCCAAAAAAGAATAATACAGACCATCACTGAGAGTCCAATAAAGAATAAAAAGTAAGCGATCCAGCAAGTACACCCTAGTCAACTAGTTAAATTCATGTGACTGTATGCTCCCGCAAATAGTAACAAGGAGCTTACGGTATTTCAGCAACAAATCCTGAAAATGAAAATGCTACTTACACAGATGCTTATTGGGAAAAACACCTTTCCGACTTTAAGCAAAGCAAGTTAACCAAAGCGAAATACTGCCGAGAGAATAACGTACCTTACACGCAGTTTCTCTATCGTTTGAGAAGAGAACAGCAAAAAACGCTAGCAAAGGTTGTTTGCGTGTCTGAGCAGCCAGCACAACCAGTGGCTGTCATGCAGGTCAACTCACACATACAGATTAGCTTTTATGACCAGGATAGCTTAGCGTCTTTGATTCAGAGGCTTTGCTAATGTTTCAGAACTGGAAAACACCGATCTGGTTTTATCGTACCCCTGCGGACTTTAGAAAACAGATTGATGGCCTAGTAATGCTGATTGCCGATCATCTCTCAATGACCCCAAGCTCAGGCCAGCTATTTCTTTTTCGTAACAGGCAGCGCGATAAAATAAAATTACTTTGGTACGACCAAAATGGTTTTTGGCTTTGCTACAAACGATTAGAAAAAGGTAAGCTGAAGTTCCCTAGCGAAGCAGATGAGACTATCGAGTTGACCCAAGATCAGTTAAGCTGGTTATTGTCAGGTTTAAACTGGATGAAGCAAAAGTCATTACCCAAAGTCTCTCCCGAGTTTTTTTACTAAAATGGCAAAAAAAGTCTTGACAGGTTTTTTCTGTGTTTTTTGATTTTACACGTGATTTTAATGCTTGTTTTATATCCTTAGCCCAGGCTTTGTGAGATCCGCTAGGAGTTGAAAAGAAAACATCACAATGACCAGCTACCCCAAAAAAGTAATATGCGCTAACCAAGCGCCTGAGGAAGAAAATATTGCACTTAAAATGTCATGGTACACTTTGCAGTAGTTACTTGAATGAGAAACGCAATGCAAACAGTCCCTAGTGAGCTTTTCTATCAACAAGTCGGAATAAATGAAAAGCTTTGTCATAAGCTTGAAATAGAACATGCTCGTGTTGAACAGTATGCCGAGGCTTATGATCATTTGAAGATACAATTTGCTAAGCTCCAACGACAGCATTTTGGCAGTAAATCTGAGCGCTACATAGAAGATCAGTTGCCACTCTTCGGTGATCTCTCAACACCGGAGGATCAAGAAGATGATGAAGCAGTTGTTGTCTCTTCTCACAAACGTAAGAAGAAGGTCAAGAATGAATTACCTGTGACGGTGAGAATCATTCCAGTACCTGATGACCAGCGTATTTGTCCTTGCGGTAAAGAAAAATGCCCAATGGGTTTTGAGACTAAAAAAATACTGAACTACAAACCAGCTGTCTTTGAAATGATTGAAGAGCGCCGTGAAAAACTAGGCTGTGATTGCGAGCAAGGTGGTGTTACGGTTGCACCTAAGCCTTTACATATCCTACCTAAGGCCGAGGCGTCTGAATCATTACTAGCGCATTTAGTGTCTAGTAAAATCAGGGATAGACAACCCTTTTATCATTTAGAAAAACAACTACGCTCACAATACGGCGTCAATCTATCCAGGCAAACTATGTCACGTTGGTTTATTGAGCTGACTAAACCTTTACAGCCGATTTATAATCTATTGAAGGATGAGCTGCTGGATTATGAAATAGCAAGTTGTGACGCGACTAAATTACAAGTCTTAAAAGAGCCTGGTCGACGGCCACAAACTAAGTCACTGATTCATTGCATGCGAGGTGGTGCTCCTGGTCGTGAGGTTATCCTGTTTGCCTATACGCCAAGTGACCACAGTGAGTTTCTAGTAGAATGGTTTCAAGGGTGGACTGGCAAGCTTCATACTGATGCAAGCCCTATATTCGACCAATTAGAAAATACCGGCGTTACGATCATTGCGTGCAACCTTCATGCCCGCAGGAAATTTGAAGAGATCACCAAGGCGACCAAAAAGAATGGGTTAGCCGCTCATGCTATGCGGGTCTATAAAAAACTCTACCGGATTGAAAGAAAGGCGAAAGAAGAAGAGATGTCGCCTGAGCAACGCCTTGCGCTTCGGCAGAAAGAATCAAAACCGATTATGGATGAGTACAAGGAGTGGCTAGAGGAGTATTATCCAAAGGTTCTACCACAATCTCATCTTGGCAGGGCAATGGAATATGTCATCAAGCATTGGGAAAACATGACTCGGTTTCTTGATGATGGTAGATGTGAGATTGATAACAATCACACAGAGAGAGACATTAAGCTCTTAGTGCTTGCAAGGAAGAACTTTCTATTTTGCGACACAATGCCAGGCGCTAACGCACTAGCAATGCATGCAAGTCTACCTCTAACTGCTGAACTGCATCATCACAATGTCTGTCGATACTTCACCTATCTTTATGAGCGCCTACCACATTGCAAAACATTAGAAGATATTGAGGCACTGCTGCCATGGAATGTGCCGCCGGATAGCACCTAGCACGTGTTAGCTACGGAAGCAAGGACGCCCGTGGATCGCTTACATTCATCCTCATCGTATTAAATCAATTCGAGTTATGTTGGAGAATGCCAAACACTTAGCTTTATCATTTATGATGACAATTGATAATAAATTTCAGGTAATTGCTGAATCTAATAATATCTCTGTAAATACTTTGTGGAAAATAGCTGAATTACAAAGGTGTAAGGAAGGGTCAATGAAATATGCTGTTCGTGCGTTACCCTTACAAGATGAATTGGGTGATGATTTCTATGACATAGAAGAACTTGTGACTCGAGTGCTAGAGGGCACGGAACGCACAAGCTCTATGGCAGAAAACCTGCATAGTCGTATATCTCCCTACTTATTTGTACGTAAGCAAGTAGGGAATGGATTTCTTAATTTACTACGCTTCTTTTTAAATCATGAGAAAATCGAGCGTAGCGAAAAAAGCTTTCGTCATCAGAAAACTCCAGCACATATTTTAACTGGTCAGGAGCATCCACACTGGGTAGAAATGCTGGGCTTCAAACGTTTTCAACGAGCAGCATAACGCAATCTAATTTTTAAAGAGCAGTAGTTATTATGCTTTAATTGGGTAGGTATTTCTATGCGCCTTGATACCTAAAATACACCGTAATTGAACCAAGCCCAAAATCAGATACCAAACACTAAAGCTACCTGTGACACTACTTTTATATATGCGCTCTTTTAAGACGCAATACCCGTGATAATTTGTGGTTATCACGGGTTTTTATTCGAAGGTGCGGCTTGTCCTTTTTAAGCTACAGAAATAGATCGAGTTTTCAAAAAATTAGTATTATGATCAGCTAAACTCTGTTTCATATGACTAACTCTTTGTTCCAGTAGCTCTCTATATCCTTTCATTGTGATCTCACTGTCATTGTTACCGGACTTACTTTTTTTCCATTCCATATAAGTCTTCATTTGTACCACAGTCCTTCTTGCAATCATTTCTTCTCTTGGTGTGGAAAAATCACTATTACAAACTACTAATCCATCTTTGCAGTCACTAGCTTCATTAATAGTCGATAGGCAGGCATTAGTTTCCTGATTACAAACCCTTTGATTAAGCTGACTCGATACACATTCCAGTTCCTCAACAACTTTTTCTAACCTCTTTCTTTCTTCAATCGTTTGATCTAATGTCTCTTTTATATTTTGAAGTATATCCGTCATTTGGTTGCTTTTGTTTGAAAAAATTCCATCTATTTTTTTGTACAATAAATTTAATTGCGCTCTAGACATTTCTGCATCCTCATGTGCAAACGTGTACAATTCCATCTGTGCACGTAAGTTAGCATCCATCTGACTCAACTGCTCCTCATGAAGCTCCGTTAATTTTTTGTATTGATCATCTGCACTCTTTAATTTCTCATTTAGATTCTCTAACTGTAATTGCATATTTTCATTTAAGGCCTGATAGTTACCATTTTCTTTCTTATATTCAGAGTTTAATTCTTTTAGTTTTAGGGTCTCAGCTTTTAAAGTGGTTATTTCTGTCTTCAACTGGTTGACATTCAGCTCTAAATCACTAACGTTTTTTTCTAATCTATCAATATTCTCTGAAAGTGATGTGATAAGTTTATTAACTATATTCTCTAACGAAAGCCTATAATATAAATTGTAACTCATTGCCGCAAAGCCTGCTAAAGCTAGACCATGTCCTGCTAGTCCAATCCAACTCTTAGACATCCAACCATTACTTTCCGGATTAACCATATTATTAATAGAGTTTCCTAAATTAAAAACAAACCAACCAGTATTAAATAAAATCGAACCGAAATTAAGCAATTTCCACCCTATACTAGGGGACAAATACCCTTGTAATTTAACAATTTCTGTTTTTATATCATCCCCATTATGACTACTAGGTATTAAAATACTGCTACTTGCACCGCTAGAAGCTTGTGCTTCAACATCTTGATTATCAGAATCTATCATAAACCACTCCTTGATTAAAAAATACATGCATCAATTGACTTCAAATCAATCTCCATAACTTTCTTGAGTTCGGCAGTCTAAATTGGCCCCACTTTCACAATTTATTTTGGCCCCACCTAGGCCGAGTTTAGTTAAGTCCGTTTTAACATCTTTTTAAAACGGTATCAAAATTTCTATATACTAGGCAATCTTTTTGCTAATTTTAAGTCATAGGCTTACCTCCTCAATTATCTTTTTAGCTTTGATCGTATCTTCAAGACGAGCGGAATCTTTGCCAGTATCAATAATGTGTGCGTTATGCGTTATTCTATCGATCAGTGCTCGACATAACCGTTGATCTGGAAAGATTGACGTCCATTCACTAAAGGGAAGGTTGGTCGTTATAATGATTGGCAATCGTTCTTGACGTTGACTAATAACCTGAAACAAGAGCTCAGAGTCAGTTTTGCTTAATGGCAAATAGCCAAGTTCATCAAGAATCAATAAGTTATAACGCGCATATCTCTGTGTTATGCTCGACAGTACCCTGCTATCCTTTGCTTCTATTAATAGGTTGACTAACTGACTAGTGCTAGTAAAGCGAACAGACTCTCCTTGAGCTGCAGCGGCATAGCCAAGCGCACAGGCTAAGTGAGTTTTTCCAGTCCCTGGTTCTCCAATCAATATGATGGGT
>CBDALO010000145.1:0-2702 GCA_965196985.1 Gammaproteobacteria bacterium
CCAAGTTAGAGTGATTGCAAATAACATGATTTTTCTGAAAAACTAGCAGTAATTCATTGAAAAAACTGCTTGGTTTCATTGCAATTCAGTGTTTTACATTGGTTTAAAGCATTTTTATGTGAGTTTAGTCGACTGTTTTTGAGAAAATCAATGTTTTTTTAGTAAACACTGTTTTAGGCCAAGTTAGTGTGATTGCAAATAACATGTTTTTTCTGAAAAACTAGCAGTAATTCATTGGAAAAACTGCTTGGTTTCATTGCAATTCAGTGTTTTACATTGGTTTAAAGCATTTTTATGTGAGTTTAGTCGACTGTTTTTGAGAAAATTAATGTTTTTTTTTAAACACTGTTTTAGGCCAAGTTAGAGTGATTGCAAATGACATGTTTTTTCTGAAAAACTAGCAGTAATTCATTGGAAAAAATGCTTGGTTTCATTGCAATTCAGTGTTTTACATTGGTTTAAAGCATTTTTATGTGAGTTTAATCGACTGTTTTTGAGAAAATCAATGTTTTTTTAGTAAACACTGTTTTAGGCCAAGTTAGTGTGATTGCAAATAACATGTTTTTTCTGAAAAACTAGCAGTAATTCATTGGAAAAATTGCTTGGTTTCATTGCAATTCAGTGTTCTACATTGGTTTAAAGCATTTTTATGTGAGTTTGATCAACTGTTTTTGAAAAAATCAATGTTTTTTTAGTAAACACTGTTTTAGGCAAAGTTAGTGTGATTGCAAATAACATGTTTGTTCTGAAAAACTAGCAGTAATTCATTGGAAAAATTGCTTGGTTTCATTGCAATTCAGTGTTTTACATTGGTTTAAAGCATTTTTATGTGAGTTTAATCGACTGTTTTTGATAAAATCAATGTTTTTTTAGTAAACACTGTTTTAGGCCAAGTTAGAGTGATTGCAAATAACATGATTTTTCTGAAAAACTAGCAGTAATTCATTGAAAAAACTGCCTGGTTTCATTGCAATTCAGTGTTTTACATTGGTTTAAAGCATTTTTATGTGAGTTTAGTCGACTGTTTTTGAGAAAATCAATGTTTTTTTAGTAAACACTGTTTTAGGCCAAGTTAGTGTGATTGCAAATAACATGTTTTTTCTGAAAAACTAGCAGTAATTCATTGGAAAAACTGCTTGGTTTCATTGCAATTCAGTGTTTTACATTGGTTTAAAGCATTTTTATGTGAGTTTAATCGACTGTTTTTGAGAAAATCAATGTTTATTTAGTAAACACTGTTTTAGGCCAAGTTAGTGTGATTGCAAATAACATGTTTTTTCTGAAAAACTAGCAGTAATTCATTGGAAAAACTGCTTGGTTTCATTGCAATTCAGTGTTTTACATTGGTTTAAAGCATTTTTATGTGAGTTTAATCGACTGTTTTTGAGAAAATCAATGTTTATTTAGTAAACACTGTTTTAGGCCAAGTTAGTGTGATTGCAAATAACATGTTTTTTCTGAAAAACTAGCAGTAATTCATTGGAAAAATTGCTTGGTTTCATTGCAATTCAGTGTTTTACATTGGTTTAAAGCATTTTTATGTGAGTTTAATCGACTGTTTTTGAGAAAATCGATGTTTTTTTAGTAAACACTGTTTTAGGCCAAGTTAGTGTGATTGCAAATAACAAGTTTTTTCTGAAAAACTAGCAGTAATTCATTGGAAAAACTGCTTGGTTTCATTGCAATTCAGTGTTTTACATTGGTTTAAAGCATTTTTATGTGAATTTAATCGACTGTTTTTGAGAAAATTAATGTTTTTTTTGTAAACACTGTTTTAGGCCAAGTTAGTGTGATTGCAAATAACATGTTTTTTCTGAAAAACTAGCAATAATTCATTGGAAAAATTGCTTGGTTTCATTGTAATTCAGTGTTTTACATTGGTTTAAAGCATTTTTATATGAGTTTAATCGACTGTTTTTGAGAAAATCAATGTTTTTTTAGTAAACAATGTTTTAGGCCAAGTTAGTGTGATTGCAAATAACATGTTTTTTCTGGAAAACTAGTAGTAATTCATTGGAAAAACTGCTTGGTTTCAATGCAATTCAGTGTTTTACATTGGTTTAAAGCATGTTTATGTGAGTTTAATCGACTGTTTTTGAGAAAATCAATGTTTTTTTAGTAAACACTGTTTTAGGCCAAGTTAGTGTGATTGCAAATAACATGTTTTTTCTGAAAAACTAGCAGTAATTCATTGGAAAAATTGCTTGGTTTCATTGCAATTCAGTGTTTTACATTGGTTTAAAGCATTTTTATGTGAGTTTAGTCGACTGTTTCTGAGAAAATCAATGTTTTTTTATTAAACACTGTTTTAGGCCAAGTTAGTGTGGTTGCAAATAACATGTTTTTTCTGAAAAACTAGGAGTAATTCATTGGAAAATTGCTTGGTTTCATTGCAATTCAGTATTTTACATTGGTTTAAAGCATTTTTATGTGAGTTTAGTCAACTCTATTTGAGAAAATCAATGTTTTTTTAGTAAACACTGTTTTAGGCCAAGTTAGTGTGATTGCAAATAACATGTTTTTTCTGAAAAACTAGCAGTAATTCATTGGAAAAACTGCTTGGTTTCATTGCAATTCAGTGTTTTACATTGGTTTAAAGCATTTTCATGAGAGTTTAATCAACTGTTTTTGAGAAAATCAATGTTTTTTAAGTAAACACTGTTTTAGGCCAAGTTAGTGTGATTGCGAATAACATGTTTGTT
>CBDALO010000146.1:0-13544 GCA_965196985.1 Gammaproteobacteria bacterium
GAGTTATTGCCAACACCCTCAATATTACTTTCAGATTCTTGGCCCTTATTCTCCTGATTCTTCTTGGGTGACTGATTACTGTCAGCTCCAAAAATAAGTTCACGTAATTGTTTAATTGTAATTTTCTGCTGTTGAAGCACCTCGGGCAACCAAAGAGCAAGGTCCAAACAACCACCTGCAAGCTCCTTATCCTCATCACCAAGATTGGACTGATTCAAGCGAGCACGAAATTCTGCAATTTCATGCTCTGATTTAGTCGCTATATCCGGTATTTCAGTTGCGGTTGGCATAATTATTTCGCTAGTGCGCCATCCTTTCTGTAAATTCCATTGACTTGCTGAAAATAAGCAGGCGACTCAGTCAGATTAGAAATTCCTTTTAAGGTAAACTTAACCAAAAAAGAGGAATGACAATGAGCTGCTATAAAAATGAGAACTTAATCGAAGAAGCCATACATGTTTTAGCGATGGAGGGGTTTGAAGCTTTACCTAAGCTTGTCTCCAGGTTGATGAATGAGGCTATGTTACTGAAAACTACCCAAAATTTAAATCAGCAAAATAATGCTGAAATATTGTGTAAAAATGACTATGCTTTGTCTTTTTAACAAGACTAACGAGATGAGTATAAATGTTAAACTTCGCCGATTACGCTGCCCCTCTTTTTTCAAAATTAACTGGGAAAGTTGTTTTAAAAAAATCTATCGACGATTGTAGGAAAGCTATTAACTGAAGGTAGTTGTAAGTTGTTCAGTTCATCAAAAGATAACAATGAGTATAAAAAGATGATTCGTACACTTACCGGTGAAAATAAAAGCACCGATTTAGATCCAATAAAAACAAATGATGTATTGCTAGAACAGAGCTGTGAAAAACTTTCACACGCCAGTAAAATTGATGTTCTTCATGATCCTTCTGATATTAGAAAGCCACATAGCAAGCAAACTGAAAATCTAGGTAAAGTAAGGAGTCTGGACGGGGATATTATCAATGGTTACAGCACGCATAACGCAGTTGCATTAGTACCTGGTGATAAGGCTGTGCATCTACTATCGCATGTAAGCTACAGCAATAAAGACCCTAAGTTTTTAAAAGCTGAGCATATTAAGAAAATAGAGGCTGGAAAGCCATTTGAGGGAGATAAAGAGGCCAAGAGTCTTTATGAATCTGGTGATTACTTTAATAAAAAGCTGCTGTCTATTCGTGAAATAGAAAAAATAGGAATCTGCCTAAAATCAAAGAATGAAGATGCAACCATTACCCATATTCTAGATAGAGAGTTTGATGATAATGACTATCTCTCACTAATTGATACAAACCTAGATCAAGACTTTATTATTCGCTCAAAAATAACAAGAACAATAGAAGGTAGAGGTGATGATGGTAAAAAGCTTAAGCTGATTAACGCTGATTTTGATGCTCAAGGCGAAAAGCAATTCCAAAAGTTAACAGTTGGAAAGAATTGCGTACAAGACGGAAAAATAACTATTTATTTTGGAGAGTTTGAGAACATCAATGCAATTAAAATCCAAATTACAGGCAGAGATGGTAGGAGAATTTTTAAGAATGACATGCTGCTATTAACTAATAAAAAAGTAACGACTTTTGATGAGGCGTATGAGGTATACATAGCCTATCTATCTCGTGCGAAAATTGAATATGTTTTTAAATTTCTCAAGGAAGGACTAGGCTGGGAAAATATGCAGATAAAAAATTTTAAAGGGATACAAAATCTACTGGCTGTATGTTTTTATGTGGCCTCATATTTGTATGAGATAGGTAAGGAAAAAGCTTATGACGATTACGCAATTATGCTAGCTAAATTAGGAGATGGTAAGGGCAAGGTGACACGACACTTTATTGCGAAGGGTATTAGAAAACTTCTAACGTATCACTTAGTAGAGCAATTTTTTAAAGAAAATAGTGTTTCTCAAGAAGAACAAAAAGAATTATCGAATTCAGTTCAGGTAGGGAGATAACAATTTTGGGTAGTTCTCAGTATGTTAATAGAAAGGGAGCGCCATTTAAATGCCAGTCCTTATGAGCGAACTGGCGATAGAAACGGATATGCGAACGGCTTTAAACCAAGGTTAATTAACACAGGTCAAGGTCAGCTTGAGCTACAGATACCGCAGGTTAGAGACTCCAATGAAGCCTTCTATCCATCAGTCTTAGAGCGAGGTGTACGCTCTGATAGAGCACTTAAGCTGGCTGTCGCTGAAATGTATGTGCATGGGGTTTCCACGCGCAAAGTTGAAAAGGTGCTAAAGCAACTCTGTGGAACAGATATTTCAAGCACAGAGGTAAGCCGTTGCGCTAAATTGTTGGATGAAGATTTAAAGAAATGGCGAAATAAGCCGTTAGGAAAGATAAAATATCTTTGGCTAGATGCACGTTATGAGAAGGTGCGCACTAGCGGCACAGTACAAGACTGTGCGGTATTGATAGCCTATGGCTTTGATGAATCAACCGGCAAGAGAACAGTGCTAGGTGTTTCTGTTGCGTTATCAGAGGCTGAGGTACATTGGCGTGATTTTCTTCAGCAGTTGGTTGAGCGAGGTATACATGGTATTGAGTTGATTACTAGCGACGCTCATACTGGCCTAAAAGCCGCTAGAAGAGCTGTGTTCCCCAGTGTTCCTTGGCAACGCTGCCAATTTCATTTGCAGCAAAATGCTCAGGCTCACATACCAAAGCGCTCAATGAAGGAACCAGTAGCTGAGGAGATTACAGCTATATTTAATGCCTCAAACATTCATGAGTCGGAAAGACTATTGGCTATGGCGGTAGATAAATATCAGCAAACAGCACCAGAGCTTTCTTCTTGGTTGGAAGTGAATATACCGGAGGGCTTAGTAGTGATGAACTTTGACAGGCCGCATCAAAAAAGATTAAGAACCAGTAACATAGCTGAGCGCGTAAACAGAGAGGTAAAAAGAAGGACGCATACAGTTGGAATTTTCCCTAATACTGAATCGTGCCTAAGGCTCGTATCAGCTGTTTTAGTGGAAATTGATGACCAGTGGAGCGGATCACCTAGATACTTAAGTTGAAGTGAATAATAAGGCTTCATAGGGTTTTAGGATAGATCATTCTTGTTCTTATTAACGAGATATAATTGCTATTACCTAAAAGTTAATAATTTATTTTGAGAGGAGAAAAATTTGAGGTATAAATAATTTTTTAGATTGATTAGCATAATTAATTTAAGTATCCGTCTTATTTCAGCATGATGCTCATGCTGCGCTCTCTTTAGTTTACTGCGCCTGTGATGAGCGGATGGTAATTAATTCCGCTAGCGAAGGCATAGAATAGTTTTTTGTAATTCTGTCATATATATAATCGAAGACATTAACTGCTAGCTTTTTACATGTCTCAGTAATTGTAACCATTGTATCCTTAGCTTTCGTTCCTTCTTCACTCATAGTATGAAGGTGTACATCGCGCATTCTAGCCTGCTTCCGAGCCATCAACTCTGCTGGATTGTTATGTAGAGGAAGCTCTGGCTTTTCCAGCACTAACAATAGCTGCCTTTTCTTTTTTAAGGTGAGCTCAATTTGTTTATCTAGTTTCTCGTAGCCAGTGATTGTTGAGAATAACTCAGTAAACTCATTGGATAGCTTATCTATCTCATCTTGCCCTGGGTTCTTTTTATATTCAATGAGCTTATGATAATAATCCCAAAACCTATCCAAGAAGCTGTCAACAGAGTCTTGGTGCTTCTTAAAAATTGGCGTCAGCTTTTTATAATGCCTACCCTCATGAACCCAGCACAAGGCGAGTGATTCAGTAATGAGCTTAAACTGTGGCGCATCATCGGTAATGAGTGTTTCTATCGCATAAGGACTCTTTCTATATGTTGAGATAGCTGCCGCATCAGTAATCAGCTTTCTATATTTTGGAAATTTTTTATCACCTAATACCTTATCAAGAATAACTTCCAGCTCCTTACTGTTTAAGATAGTCGATGAGTGAAATACCTTTAAGCTTTCGATTACCTTGTGGGGTAAGTTCATAGTAGCCAGTAAATTAAAAGCGGCCTCATTTAATGTGAACCCAAAGTGGTCTTTGCTTAACATTTCAATGACGCTTAATCGACTTTTACTGGTCAGCGTAAAGTAAGCTGAATAATACTCATTACCCAATACATTAACATAACGGTTTTTCCCATCCTCTCTAGCGTTGGTGTCATCTAGGTGCTGGTAGTTCGTGGATTGTAAACCTGCCTTCACAACTTCTACCTTCTCGGGCTCAAGTATCGTAGGTGTTTTAATTGTGAAGCTATGGATGGTTGATTTACTAATATCTATGTTGGCGGTTTTATAAAATGTCTCAAGGCTTTCTAGCGTCATACCACCTTGAGTATTTAGGAAGCTTGTCCAGCTTTTAATAGTAGGGCCGAACTGGCCCTCATAACCAGTTGGCAGAGGTGCTGTATAGTGTTTGTTTTCAGAAGGGGAGTAATATTGTTGGCGCAAAAAAAGAGTGTTATTAGCAGCAATTTTTATATCCTGGATAAGTGTTTTCTTAGAGCCATTTGGCACAGCATCGCTGGGCAACGAATCTGGATTAATTGTTAGTGTCACTGTATTAGAGACTTCGAGATTTTTTTTACTAGATTTTGGCTTTCTAGTTTTATTGGTTTTATTTCCTTTTCTATCCTTCTCGGAGGAATGATCCTTGTCCTTGTTAGCGCGCGTTTGCTTTCTAACATTAGGCTTTCCTTGCTCACCTTTATATTTATTTAATGCGTTATTTAACGATTGCACCTTGTCTTCTAGCTTTATGATTTTCTCAGCCTGACTTTCACATACATTGCTAAAATCTGTTTCTAGTGCTGTTGGTGTAACAGTATTATTAAATCTCTCAATGAGATCGGCTAAAACTGATTTGTCAGGTTGTTTTTTCATAGGAAGAGTATACCACGGGTTTGAAAAGGTAAATTTTCCCCACACAGATGGCCGTACTGCTGAAATTATTTTTAAGCCATGAACCTGATCGATGAAAAAATAATCCGAGCATACAGCGTTGTTATAGAGCGCACATCATGCTTTTATGACACACGATGATTCCAATATAAAATTTCCAAATTTGCACGAAAAAGCTGTCAAGAACTTTTTGAATTATTTTCAAATCATGCTGATATTGAACGGATACTAATTTAAGATATTATGCGATGAGACAGGTACAATAGAGTGCCATTTAGAATTTTAAAGGTTTTTCTAAGTACTGAAGTTGGTTTTTACAGACAAAATAACGCTCTATCATTATTTCACGTGATGCGTAAGAAACTGTCGTCACAATAAAATAATTTTCTTTTCTAAGTCAATAGGTTAATGAAGATAATGGATAATTATCAAGCCCAATAAAGTACTCGGCAACGAAAGTTTACCTTATCCAACTTATTGGTTCACACATACTTACCGCAAGCTCACCTTTCATTTGTTCAATCAAACTACCCCAGCATCCAAATTTTTGCTGTAGAAATAACTGCACCAAAGGATACCAAGGGGTAACAGGGTAGCCCTCTAAAGCTTGTTTAAAATAATTTACTGCTTTAGTAAGAAGATTTTTTGAAAAATAGATTAACCCCAATACAAAAAGACAATTAGGTTCATCCTCGTGTACAGCTAACAAATAATTAACTTTAGCTTTTAAGGAGTTTTCCTTCATTACAATAAAATCCTTTTTATTTTAAAGGCAAACTATACGATCCATCCTTTTTGCTACTACCTGCTTATGTGTGATAACAACGACAGTTTTAGACGAATCAAACTTTATTAGGGCCTCTTCAATAAGTTGTTGATTCGCCTTATCCAGCCCCTCACTAGGTTCATCAAAAATAACTATCGGTGCTTCTTTTAGTAATGCCCTCGCAACCGCAAGACGTTTTTGCTGCCCACCGGATAGAGCCTTACCGTGTTCACCAACCCAAGTATCTAATCCACTAGGTAAAGCCTTCACAAACTCAAGCAAACCAACTCGTCCTAAAATCAACCACAACTGCTCTTCTGTTACCTGCTGGTTAGCTAACTTTAAGTTAGCTCTTATTGTAGTATTAAACAAGTGCGACTTTTGCTCAACCACAGTAATCAGACTTCTTAGCTGTGACTCTGGGAGGTTTTTTATATCAACACCCCCAACTGTAATAACCCCTGAAGCAACGTCCCATGCTCGAGTTATTAGCTGCACCAATGTGGTTTTTCCACAACCTGTTTCACCAACGATTGCTAATTTAGTGCCCGTTGGTATTGATAAATTAAAATGCTTAAAAACAGGCTCTCTGTTAGGATAGCTAAACTCAATATCCCTAAATTCAATATTCGTGTTTTTTAAAAGTTTTTGTTCAGTTTCTGAAAACCTAACCGATACAGGTTGCTCTATTACTTGTAATAGCCGTTGTGCAGAAGCAACAACTTTGCTCAGGTATTGATAAGCCACTGGTAATGGCATAACAGCCTCAAACGCGCCCATTAAACCCAATGCAAACAAAGCAATAAAGGCACCATTGAGTTGATGCTTTAGCACAAAACCAACCGCCACCCAAGTCACCACAACTACAGCCAGCCCTAACATAACCGTCATCGCTGCCAGGCTTATACCAGAAAAAAGACTGAACGCACCCTGAGACGCTCTAAAACCCTGGTCTTGTTTAGCAAGCTTGTCTAAATAGACTTCCGCTTGCTGATAAAGTTTTAGCTCGGGTAAACCTTGTACGTAATCAACAACATTAGCTTTTAGCTCAGCTTGCTGTTGCGCTAATCGTTGCCCCGTTTTTTTTGCTAACAAGCTCATAAATAATGGTGCAATTAAGGCACTTACCAATAAAAATAAAGCTGCAATACCAGCTATAAGCCAGCTAATAAAACCAAAATAAATAACAACGAAAAGCAGTACTAGTAAGCACGCACAGCTAGGCATAATAACGCGAATATAAAGGTTTTCTAAGTTGTCAACGTCACCAACCAGGCGCGCCAATAAATCTGAGCTTTTATATCTGATAAGCTGCGCTGGTGAAAAGCACTCTAAACGTTGATAAAACCAGGCCCGAATATGACTAAGCAGCTTAAAAGTTGCTTCATGTGAAATAACACGATCACCATAGCGACCAACTATTCGCAGCAAAGAAAAAAACCTAACTCCTGCGGCTGGCATAAAAAAGTTAAAGGCTGAAGCCAAGACATAAGAAGCACTAACAAATGCCGACATAGAGAGAAACCACCCAGAGAGGGAGAGCAACCCAATACTAGCCAATATGGTTAACACCGCCAACACCAAGCCCAACGATAGCAACCATAGCTGCTTTTTAAATAATTTTAAAAAGGGAATCAATGCTTTCATAACAAAGACTCCTGTTGTTGATACAGTTGGTAGAAAAGGCCCTGCTGGTCTTGCAAAAGCTCATCAACTGAACCTTGCTGCACACACCTACCTTCATCAATAACCACCACACGATCCATACGCTCTAAAAAACTAAATCGATGAGTTAACAGTAAAACTGTTTTATCCTGCCAAAAGGTTTCTAAGCTAGAAAAAATAGCCTGTTCATTACTTTGATCTAGGCTAGCTGTTGGCTCATCAAGCAATAATAAAGGTGCTCGTTTTAAGTAAACTCTTGCCAAAGCTAAACGTTGTTTTTGCCCACCAGACAGCCCCATACCCTGCTCACCAAGTAAGGTATTTAAACCTTCTGGTAAAGATTTAACGAACCCATCTAACTGTGCAAATTGAATAGCCTCCAAAAGCAAGCTATCGCTCGCCTTGGGGTTAGCTAGCAATAAGTTAGCCCTTACACTACCCTGAAAAATAGTAGGCGCTTGCCCCATCCAGGCAACATAGGGATACCATTTACTCTCAGGAATAGTCGCTAAATCAATACCATTGATTAATAATCCCCCAGAATCTGGAGTGATAAATTTTAACAAGCCATTTACCAGGCTTGTCTTACCAGCACCACTGGGTCCAACAATGGCGACCTTCTCCCCTGCAGTAACCATTAGATTAACTTGATCAAGTGCTGCTTGGTTTCGACCTGGATAGCAAAAGCTAACGCTGTTAAATGAAACCTGTATAGACTTTAACTTATCATTAAATTCTGAATTTTCACCTAGAGAACAAAGCTCGGGGTGTTGGGAAGGTTTTATTGATAAAACCTTGTCAATTTCAATCGCAGCACCAACAGCTTTAGCTTTGGCATGATAGTGGGTACCTAATTCTCGCAATGGCAAAAAGAACTCTGGCGCCAATAATAAAATAAACAAGGCCCCCTGCAAGGTTAAGTGATGAAACGACCACCACTGGCTATGAGTGCCCGTGTTAATAAACCCCATACCTAAATAAATTGCTAATAAAGCAATTGCGGCTGCTGAGAAAACCTCAAGCACTGCGGAAGAAAGGAATGCTACGCGCAACACGCTCATAATACGTTCACGGTAGGCTTCTGAGCTATTAAAAATACGCTGAGTTTGGCGTTTACTCACACCAAATAGTTTTAGCGTTGCCAGCCCTTGCAAGGCATCTAAAAATTGAGTACTCATTCGTGCTAATGATTGGAAGTGTTTTTGTTGTAATGAGGCGGCACCCATACCCACCAAAGCCATAAAAAAAGGAATCAATGGCGCGCAAATCAGTAAAATAAATCCGCTGGTCAAATTAATAGGAAAAACAAAACATAATATCGCCACAGGAATAAAAACAGCCAGGCTCATTTGTGGCAAATAATACACTAAGAAATCATGCAAACCTTCGACCTGTTCTAGAACAGTACTAACCAGCTGCCCCGTTGGTAATCTACCAGCATGAATGGGGCCAATAGTATTAATATGCCTTAATAAGCGTTGTCGCAAATCACAGCGAACCAAGCTCGACGTTTGAAAGCTGACTCGCTCCTTTAACAAAAGCAGTCCTGCACGTACCAAAATAAGCAAGAACAAAGTAATAAAATAGTGATTAATGACAGAGCTGCTAGCCTGCTTGATATAAGCCAAGTAAACAACTTGGGATAAACAATACATTTGTGCCACTAAAAGCAAACCAGCACTTAACCCTAAAACGACCGTTAACAGAACCCATAGTTTAACCGGTTTGCTTAGACTACGAAGCCACTGTTTTGCCTGTTTTTCTAGCTGTTTATTACGCTCAAAATCCATCACATCAACTTAGGCTATCGCCTTTTTGTTTAAAGTTAATTTATATGATCTAAAATTCCTTCCAACTCATCTAGGCTATTGTATTGAATAACCAGCTTACCTTTTCCATTAGGCTGATGATGTAATTTTGTCTTTGCTGCTAACTTGTCTGACAACTCATTTTCTAAACGACGAATGTCTGGGTCAACGGGCTTTTTACTAACCGTTGGTGTGGGATCTAAGCTTGCCTTGACCAGCTGCTCCGTTTCTCGGACAGTTAACCCTTTAAGAGCGACCACCTTAGCAACCTGGCTTTGCCTAGAGCCTGTTAATGCCAGTAGAACTTTAGCATGCCCCATCTCCAGTTTACCTTGTGCCAATAGCGCCTTAACATCTTCATTTAAAGTCAATAAACGCAAAAAGTTAGTCACCGTCGTCCGGGATTTACCAACTGCTTCGGCTGCTTGTTGATGAGTTAAACCAAATTCATCAAGTAAACGCTGCAAGGCAACCGCTTCTTCAATGGGGTTTAAATCTTCACGCTGAATATTCTCAATCAAGGCCATTGCAATGGCCGCTTCATCCGGTACCTCTTTAATAACTACTGGTACTTTATCTAAGCCTGCCAGCTGGGCAGCCCGCCAACGGCGTTCCCCCGCGATTATTTCATAATCGCCACTATCTAACAGGCGTACGACGATAGGCTGGATAATCCCTTGAGCCTTGATCGATTCAGCTAACTCTTGTAGTGCTGCTGAGTCCATGTGCTTTCTTGGTTGATATTTACCTCGGACAATCTTTTCTATCGGCAGCTGATTGAGCTTAGTAGTTGGTGTAACTGACTCACCTGCTGGCTGAGTGATATTAACTGATGTATTAGACAATAAAACACCTAGCCCATTTTTCTTGCCTAGCCCTGGTCCTGGTTTTTTTGAAGTCATACATCACCTTGCTTTTTATAAATGAACAAATTTTGCAACTATAACATAAAGGCTTCTGTTTATGAATTTCTCTTGTTAGACTGTGCCCTTTTTATGGTTCTATTTCAAAGTATGTGGGCGTAAGTGTTTGCGCTTTTGTAACTTGGCGCTGAAGAATGGGTGGCACGAATCGAGCTATAGCCTGAATTGAAAATGCGAAGCATTTGATAATCCGGGGTTAAGCCAAACTCAGCCCCGGATTATCACTTCGTTCAATCCGGGCTACACGCTGGGAAACGATTCGTGACAGGACCCGTTTTGGTGGCAAAGGCCTCAAGGCACAAACGCCCCATTGCTCATAAACTCTGAAATTGACCCCTTATTGTATATAAAGCTGACATGAGCCCTACCAAAAAGAAAGTCCTCTCCGTTTTTACCCTAACTATGATCACGGTTGGCTCCGTAGATAGCATCCGCAATCTACCCTCTACCGCCTTATTTGGCACCAGTTTGATCTTTTTTTTCTTGGTTGGAGCTATTTTCTTTTTAGTCCCTACTGCTCTAGTTTCCGCAGAACTCTCATCAAGCTGGACTGAACAGGGAGGAGTCTATGTTTGGGTCAGAGAGGCTTTTGGCAAGCGATTTGGTTTTTTAGCCATTTGGTTTCAATGGATAGAAAACGTTGTCTGGTACCCCACAATTTTAGCGTTTATCGCTGGTACAATTGCTTATTTAATCAATCCTCACTTAGTACAAAATAAAGCTTACTTCGTTATTATAATTTTAAGCCTTTTTTGGCTAATGACTGTAGTTAACTGGTTTGGTATGCGTTCTTCAGCATGGGTTAGTAATATTGGTGCCATTACTGGTCTGTTGCTACCAATGACCATGATTATCGGCTTAGGTTTAATCTGGATTTTAGGTAACCATCATTTACAAATCCATTTTAATGTACCAGATATGCTGCCTCACTTGCATCAAGCCAATCTCTGGGTTGCTTTAACTGGGATTATCCTTTCCTTCTGCGGCATGGAAATCGCTACCGTCCATGCAGCTGAAGTTAAGAACCCTCAACATGCTTTTCCAAAAGCACTCTTCTACTCAGTCATTATTATTTTATTAACCTTGATCTTTGGCTCGTTAGCTATTGCCATTGTTGTACCTAAAGCTCAAATTAGTCTAGTCGCAGGCATTATGGAGGCATTTACCGCCTTTTTTAAAGCCTATCACCTGCTATGGGTACTACCGGTTATGGCGGTTTGTTTAACGCTTGGTGGTGTTGCAAGTGTCAACAACTGGATTATTGCGCCTCTTAAGGGACTATTGATTGCAGCAGAAGATGATAACCTTCCTAGGGTTTTTCGACGTACTAATGGTTACAACGCTCCCTCAACACTATTACTTGGGCAAGCAATATTAGTCAGTTTACTTGCGTTGCTATTTTTATTTCTACCATCAATTAATGAGTCTTATTGGCTATTAAATGCTTTGGCCTCTCAACTTTATATGTTGATGTACTTTTTGATGTTTGCCGCGGTTATTTATCTACGCTTTAAATTTCCCAATCGTTATCGCCCTTACCGAATCCCTGGTGGAAAGTTTGGCATGATACTTGTTGCCGGCATGGGCATGTTTGCTTGTATAGCTACATTAGTGATTGGTTTCTTTCCGCCAGCAGTATTACATGTACCTAACCTATTAGACTATGATTTGTTAGTTGGTGGTGGTTTAGCCCTACTGATTATTGCACCTATTGTGATTAGTTTTTTCCATGGCAAAAACTAGCCTCCGAAGCCTCCTGCTATTCTGAAATTGCTAGTGCGCCATCCTTTCTGTAAATTCCATTGACTTGCTGAAAATAAGCAGGCGACTCAGTCAGATTAGAAATTCCTTTTAAGGTAAACTTAACCAAAAAAGAGGAATGACAATGAGCTGCTATAAAAATGAGAACTTAATCGAAGAAGCCATACATGTTTTAGCGATGGAGGGGTTTGAAGCTTTACCTAAGCTTGTCTCCAGGTTGATGAATGAGGCTATGTTAATAGAAAGGGAGCGCCATTTAAATGCCAGTCCTTATGAGCGAACTGGCGATAGAAACGGATATGCGAACGGCTTTAAACCAAGGTTAATTAACACAGGTCAAGGTCAGCTTGAGCTACAGATACCGCAGGTTAGAGACTCCAATGAAGCCTTCTATCCATCAGTCTTAGAGCGAGGTGTACGCTCTGATAGAGCACTTAAGCTGGCTGTCGCTGAAATGTATGTGCATGGGGTTTCCACGCGCAAAGTTGAAAAGGTGCTAAAGCAACTCTGTGGAACAGATATTTCAAGCACAGAGGTAAGCCGTTGCGCTAAATTGTTGGATGAAGATTTAAAGAAATGGCGAAATAAGCCGTTAGGAAAGATAAAATATCTTTGGCTAGATGCACGTTATGAGAAGGTGCGCACTAGCGGCACAGTACAAGACTGTGCGGTATTGATAGCCTATGGCTTTGATGAATCAACCGACAAGAGAACAGTGCTAGGTGTTTCTGTTGCGTTATCAGAGGCTGAGGTACATTGGCGTGATTTTCTTCAGCAGTTGGTTGAGCGAGGTATACATGGTATTGAGTTGATTACTAGCGACGCTCATACTGGCCTAAAAGCCGCTAGAAGAGCTGTGTTCCCCAGTGTTCCTTGGCAACGCTGCCAATTTCATTTGCAGCAAAATGCTCAGGCTCACATACCAAAGCGCTCAATGAAGGAACCAGTAGCTGAGGAGATTACAGCTATATTTAATGCCTCAAACATTCATGAGTCGGAAAGACTATTGGCTATGGCGGTAGATAAATATCAGCAAACAGCACCAGAGCTTTCTTCTTGGTTGGAAGTGAATATACCGGAGGGCTTAGTAGTGATGAACTTTGACAGGCCGCATCAAAAAAGATTAAGAACCAGTAACATAGCTGAGCGCGTAAACAGAGAGGTAAAGAGAAGGACGCATACAGTTGGAATTTTCCCTAATACTGAATCGTGCCTAAGGCTCGTATCAGCTGTTTTAGTGGAAATTGATGACCAGTGGAGCGGATCACCTAGATACTTAAGTTGAAGTGAATAATAAGGCTTCATAGGGTTTTAGGATAGATCATTCTTGTTCTTATTAACGAGATATAATTGCTATTACCTAAAAGTTAATAATTTATTTTGAGAGGAGAAAAATTTGAGGTATAAATAATTTTTTAGATTGATTAGCATAATTAATTTAAGATATTATGCGATGAGACAGGTACAATAGAGTGCCATTTAGAATTTTAAAGGTTTTTCTAAGTACTGAAGTTGGTTTTTACAGACAAAATAACGCTCTATCCTGAAATTAAGCTTTTCTAAAAGGATATCTCATGGATAGAGTAATACCTAATATCTTATTTTCTACAACTCGTGGCTGGAACCCTGGCGATGATTTTATTTTGCTTGGTGTGCTTAATTTATTTAATACACTTGTCCCTGAGTTTAATACTGTA
>CBDALO010000147.1:0-3695 GCA_965196985.1 Gammaproteobacteria bacterium
CCTAGTTCTATATAAGAAGTACGTCATTTTGAAAGCATTGATGGTGCCATCTTGAAATTTCGGCTAGTACTTTGCAGGTCTAAATTGCAAATCAAAAGGCCATGATGATGAAGGAAAAGGGGCAGTTTTACTCGCTAATTCGACCTTCCAGTTATTAGACAGTTGGCCTAACAGCGAACCCTGCATTAGTTAGCTTTAGATATCTAAGCATGATTATCATGTCTTTGGGCCTACACCCCCGGCATCTTTAAGTTAAGCTTTAAGCTAGTTTCCTTAAAACGTTTTCCCAGAAAGAGGATATTCTGTAACGTGCTTGTTTCTTCTACTTTTGGTATTTTCGTTCTTTGTATAAACTATGAATATTTTTGTGGGTTTTCTGCAAATGGCACAACTTCAAGTTGATTAAGAATTTCCTTTTGATTTTCAATGTCAGGTCTTATTTTATCAGTGATTTCATGCACATTTAGTCACTTCCTGGCTGCTCGATAGCAGGGGATATTCAAGGTATCCAAGTCTTTATTATCTTTACGTTTTAGGTAAATTTTTTCATTGCCTTTCAATATATTCCTCGTGCAATTAGTTCGAACTACATACCAGGTGAACGGTGGTAAAATACGGTGCTTTCATTTTTAGACCTTCTCTATCTATATATTTTTAAATCATATCAGCCATTGCCTAATTGATTGAATATATATCTATTTATATATATTTTCATCAGTAGTTCTGCATCTAGGTTTTCTCGCCGGGTTGAGAGTAGAAATTTTCACCAATACTGTTTGGAATTACCCCATTTTATTTTTTTTTCGGTTTAATATTTTCATAGCAATAGATGGGACATGATTCAAGGTCAATCTTTATTCATTATATTTTTACGTATTCCCGTAATCTAGAAATTTTTTACTACTATTGTAGACATACCACGGGGACATATCAGTAGCATTAGATTCAAATTAAATATTGATTTTTTACTATTTTCCTAACTGATATATTCTTTCCTAGTTGTATTAACTAATCAACATATGGTATTTTCTTTATGGTTGTTAATTTTTGTATTTCTATTTGAAAACTTCCCGGAGAAGTATCTATTATTTCACTTTTAGTGACCAACAATAAAAAGCCTACCAACGCTATCATTCAATTTTACCTACAATAAAAATTTTCCAAATATTTCAAAATTTGCAATTTCTGAACAACATAAATCCAGCCTATAGCCATAATTTTTAGACCTATTTTCACACTGTTGACAACAATAAGTTTTTTTTGTGGATGGCAAATCTATAGCCTTACTTTTTGGATGAATTTGGTCACTTTTCAAAACCATCGATTTTTGGTAAAAAAGGCAAGCCTATAGCCTTACTTTTTGGATGAATTTGGCCACTTTTGACAAACATTGATTTTTGGTAAAAAAGGCAAGCCTATAGCCTTACTTTTTGGATGAATTTCGTCACTTTTGAAAAGCATCGATTGTTGGTAAAAAATGCAAGCCTATAGCCTTACCTTTTGGATGAATTTGGTCAATTTTGAAAACCATTGATTTTTGGTAAAAAAGGCAAGCCTATAGCCTTACTTTTTGCATCAATTTCGTCACTTTTGAAAACCATTGATTTTTGGTAAAAAAGGAAAGCCTATAGCCTTCCTTTTTGGATGAATTTGGTCAATTTTGAAAACCATTGATTTTTGGTAAAAATGGCAAGCCTATAGCCTTACTTTTTGGATGAATTTGGTCACTTTTGAAAACCGTTGAATTTTTGTAAAAAAGGCAAGCCTATAGCCTTACTTTTTGGACGAATTTGGTCAGTTTTGAAAACCATTGATTTTTGGTAAAAATGGCAAGCCTATAGCCTTACTTTTTGGATGAATTTGGTCACTTTTGAAAACCATTGATTTTTGGTAAAAAAGGCAAGCCTATAGCCTTACTTTTTGGATGAATTTGGTCAATTTTGAAAACCATTGATTTTTGGTAAAAATGGCAAGCCTATAGCCTTACTTTTTGGATGAATTTGGTCACTTTTGAAAACCGTTGATTTTTGGTAAAAAAGGCAAGCCTATAGCCTTACTTTTTGGATGAATTTGGTCACTTTTGAAAGCCATTGATTTTTTGTAAAAAAGGATGACCTATAGCCTTACTTTTTGGATGAATTTGGACACTTTTGACAACCATTGACTTTTGGTAAAAAGGCAACCTTATAGCCTTACTTTTTGGATGAATTTGGTCACTTTTGAAAACCATCGATTTTTGGTAAAAAAGGCAAGTCTATAGCCTTACTTTTTGGATCAATTTGGTCACTTTTGAATACTATTGATTTTTGGTAAAAATGGCAAGCCTATAGCCTTACTTTTTGGATGAATTTGGTCACTTTTGAAAACCATTGATTTTTGGTAAAAAAGGCAAGCCTATAACCTTATTTTTCGGATGAATTTGGTCACTTTTGAAAACTATTGATTTGTGGTAAAAAAGGCAAGCCTATAGCCTTACTTTGTGGATGAATTTGGTCAATTTTGAAAACCATTGATTTTTGGTAAAAATGGCAAGCCTATAGCCTTACTTTTTGGATGAATTTGGTTAGTTTTGAAAACCATTGATTTTTGGTAAAAATGGAGAGCCTATAGCCTTACTTTTTGGATCAATTGCGTCACTTTTGAAAGCCATTGATTTTTTGTAAAAAAGGATGGCCTATAGCCTTACTTTTTGGATGAATTTGGACACTTTTGAAAACCATTGATTTTTGGTAAAAATGGAGAGCCTATAGCCTTAATTTTTAGATGAATTTGGTCACTTTTGAAAACCATTGATTTTTGGTAAAAAAGGCAAGCCTATAGCCTTACTTTTTGGATGAATTTGGTCACTTTTGAAAGCCATTGACTTTTGGTAAAAATGGCAAGCCTATAGCTTTACTTTTTGGATGAATTTGGACACTTTTGACAACCATTGACTTTTGGTAAAAAGGCAACCTTATAGCCTTACTTTTTGGATGAATTTGGTCACTGTTGAAAACCATCGATTTTTGGTAAAAAAGGCAAGTCTATAGCCTTACTTTTTGGATCAATTTGGTCACTTTTGACAACCATTGACTTTTGGTAAAAAGGCAACCTTATAGCCTTACTTTTTGGATGAATTTGGTCACTGTTGAAAACCATTGATTTTTGGTAAAAAAGGCAAGTCTATAGCCTTACTTTTTGGATGAATTTGGTCACTGTTGAAAACCATTGATTTTTTGTAAAAAAGGATGGCCTATAGCCTTACTTTTTGGATGAATTTGGACACTTTTGACAACCATTGACTTTTGGTAAAAAGGCAACCTTATAGCCTTACTTTTTGGATGAATTTGGTCACTGTTGAAAACCATCGATTTTTGGTAAAAAAGGCAAGTCTATAGCCTTACTTTTTGGATCAATTTGGTCACTTTTGAATACTATTGATTTTTGGTAAAAATGGCAAGCCTATAGCCTTACTTTTTGGATGAATTTGGTCACTTTTGAAAACCATTGATTTTTGGTAAAAAAGGCAAGCCTATAACCTTATTTTTTGGATGAATTTGGTCACTTTTGAAAACTATTGATTTTTTGGTAAAAAAGGCAAGCCTATAGCCTTACTTTGCGGATGAATTTCGTCACTTTTAAAAACCATTGATTTTTGGTAAAAATGGCAAGCTTAAGCCTTACTTTTTGGATAAAATTGGTCAGTTTTGAAAACC
>CBDALO010000148.1:0-7715 GCA_965196985.1 Gammaproteobacteria bacterium
CGCTTAACTCGAGCAACTCCATAAGGCGTTTGGTAATTTGCTTCATCTCTACTTCGTGCTGTTAGCTTTATTTTTCCAACATGGATAGGAGAGCCATCTGCATCAAACTTACTTAAAGCTTTTTCAGTGGCTAATGTTCCAACCTCATTAAGCCCATCAAGAATTGCGTCCTCACATTCAAGCATAGATCCTTTTAGTGGAAGCTTGAGTTCAATAGTTAATTCATTATTTTCATCAGAGAGAATTCTAGCTAACATCCAAACACCATCCGTAATCAAGTTAAAGTGTATATTATGCTATATATTCTACATTATATAAAGGCAGCACCCTTCTTCTATGTCATAGAAATCATCACCCAATTCATCTTGTAAGGGTAACGCACGAACAGCATATTTCATTGACCCTTCCTTACACCTTTGTAATTCAGCTATTTTCCACAAAGTATTTACAGAGATATTATTAGATTCAGCAATTACCTGAAATTTATTATCAATTGTCATCATAAATGATAAAGCTAAGTGTTTGGCATTCTCCAATATAACTCGAATTGATTTAATACGATGAGGATGAATTAACTCAAGGGTTTTTAGTTCATTAACAATGAAGTCATATAACTCACTACGTTGCTCTGGTGCTGGGCCTGCTTTTACTAAAACATCATGACACAACCAGTCTACTAACGTGTCAATAGAGCTTGATAAGTGCCCAGCTTGTCCTGCCTCTTTTACCGCCATGAATAACTGCTCTTCATGTAGCGCTTCATTACCTTTAGTAATTGCCTTGTAATACTTATTCTCTCGTTGGTTTAGATATGTGATAGAACTTTTTTTCCTATTTCTAAAGTAACGACGAACCTCAAGTAACTCATGTATGATGTGAAAATGATCTCTGTGGTAAGGAACATCTGGCATTACAAGTTTATGTCCAGCATACAAACCACTGCCATCGTCACCATAAACAGCCTCTGGTAAAAAATGTTTTTTCTTCAGCTCTAGTAAATTTCTTGCCCACGTATCTCCATCACGTGTGTCTTCTAGGCGAAGCAAATAACAATATAAAGAACGAATATCGGTTCCAGAAAGAATTGGTTTATTAAGGTGAAACTTTTCATCATTAGCTACTAGTTTGGCTTGGCTTAAGTCTTCCTGAGAATTAATCTTCTCCGCTCTTTGAATCGCAACAGCTGCAATGTTATGAATTCCACCTTGAGAGATCTCATAGTCTAAACAAACACTTAAAAATCTACGTATACCCCTAAATGAGCAGCGAGAAAAAAGCAGTAAGCAAACAACCATAAGAGAAATATACTGCTTGGTTACTGGCATATAGTACAAAACCTTATGTGCATCATTAGTCGCGTCTGTTTCTGAGAAAGCACTATCAATTGCATTCACCAATTTATTTTTTTGCTTATGCACAAACTTACGGCTAACATCATTTTGTTCTGCCAGCTTAGAAACTGACTTATCTTTTTTTAATGCTTTTAAAGCAAGTTCTTTTCTATCGTCTGCATTCATTAACTTAGCGGCACTGTTTGTTGTTGACATGATCAGCCTCACTCTTTTGCTTTCATTATTGACTTGGATGTGAGAGTATATGGCAAGATAAGCGTATCCGTTCAATATCAGCATGATTTGAAAATAATTCAAAAAGTTCTTGACAGCTTTTTCGTGCAAATTTGGAAATTTTATATTGGAATCATCGTGTGTCATAAAAGCATGATGTGCGCTCTATAACAACGCTGTATGCTCGGATTATTTTTTCATCGATCAGGTTCATGGCTTAAAAATAATTTCAGCAGTACGGCCATCTGTGTGGGGAAAATTTACCTTTTCAAACCCGTGGTATACTCTTCCTATGAAAAAACAACCTGACAAATCAGTTTTAGCCGATCTCATTGAGAGATTTAATAATACTGTTACACCAACAGCACTAGAAACAGATTTTAGCAATGTATGTGAAAGTCAGGCTGAGAAAATCATAAAGCTAGAAGACAAGGTGCAATCGTTAAATAACGCATTAAATAAATATAAAGGTGAGCAAGGAAAGCCTAATGTTAGAAAGCAAACGCGCGCTAACAAGGACAAGGATCATTCCTCCGAGAAGGATAGAAAAGGAAATAAAACCAATAAAACTAGAAAGCCAAAATCTAGTAAAAAAAATCTCGAAGTCTCTAATACAGTGACACTAACAATTAATCCAGATTCGTTGCCCAGCGATGCTGTGCCAAATGGCTCTAAGAAAACACTTATCCAGGATATAAAAATTGCTGCTAATAACACTCTTTTTTTGCGCCAACAATATTACTCCCCTTCTGAAAACAAACACTATACAGCACCTCTGCCAACTGGTTATGAGGGCCAGTTCGGCCCTACTATTAAAAGCTGGACAAGCTTCCTAAATACTCAAGGTGGTATGACGCTAGAAAGCCTTGAGACATTTTATAAAACCGCCAACATAGATATTAGTAAATCAACCATCCATAGCTTCACAATTAAAACACCTACGATACTTGAGCCCGAGAAGGTAGAAGTTGTGAAGGCAGGTTTACAATCCACGAACTACCAGCACCTAGATGACACCAACGCTAGAGAGGATGGGAAAAACCGTTATGTTAATGTATTGGGTAATGAGTATTATTCAGCTTACTTTACGCTGACCAGTAAAAGTCGATTAAGCGTCATTGAAATGTTAAGCAAAGACCACTTTGGGTTCACATTAAATGAGGCCGCTTTTAATTTACTGGCTACTATGAACTTACCCCACAAGGTAATCGAAAGCTTAAAGGTATTTCACTCATCGACTATCTTAAACAGTAAGGAGCTGGAAGTTATTCTTGATAAGGTATTAGGTGATAAAAAATTTCCAAAATATAGAAAGCTGATTACTGATGCGGCAGCTATCTCAACATATAGAAAGAGTCCTTATGCGATAGAAACACTCATTACCGATGATGCGCCACAGTTTAAGCTCATTACTGAATCACTCGCCTTGTGCTGGGTTCATGAGGGTAGGCATTATAAAAAGCTGACGCCAATTTTTAAGAAGCACCAAGACTCTGTTGACAGCTTCTTGGATAGGTTTTGGGATTATTATCATAAGCTCATTGAATATAAAAAGAACCCAGGGCAAGATGAGATAGATAAGCTATCCAATGAGTTTACTGAGTTATTCTCAACAATCACTGGCTACGAGAAACTAGATAAACAAATTGAGCTCACCTTAAAAAAGAAAAGGCAGCTATTGTTAGTGCTGGAAAAGCCAGAGCTTCCTCTACATAACAATCCAGCAGAGTTGATGGCTCGGAAGCAGGCTAGAATGCGCGATGTACACCTTCATACTATGAGTGAAGAAGGAACGAAAGCTAAGGATACAATGGTTACAATTACTGAGACATGTAAAAAGCTAGCAGTTAATGTCTTCGATTATATATATGACAGAATTACAAAAAACTATTCTATGCTGTAACGTCCCACAATAATTTAGAGAAACCATCTCAACCTATTTTGCGTGAGATGGTGTCAAATAGTTAACCTTTTAGCTCATGAATTGCCTGATTAATGACATCATCCGGTATATGGTTTAAATTCATATTAGCGGCGATTAGCAACGCATGTCGCATGAGCCTATCAACATAACGAAGCCTACCTTTTGTGGCCATGTGTACTGCACGAATACCTGTTTCAGTGAATAAGCTGCTGCTCATTCCTGCCTTCTCAAAAGCAGCGTGAATAATGCTCTCAAAATCCCTGCTATCTTCAATTGCATGCCACCTAATAAAGCACTGAATTCTAGAGTTGATAGGTTCATAGGCTGGTCTCTGCAATGTTGCTAGAAGTGATGGGAGTCCACATAAGATAATCGTCATGACGTCTTTGCTGTCAAAACTGAAATTAAGGAAGTCAGGTAATCGTAGAATGAAATCATTACTAAGCTGATGCGCCTCGTCTAGGATCCAAATAGGCTGAACGTTTTTATCATGGTAGAGCGCGATCAAGCTCTGCTTCAAGTCTCTCCAAAGTTTAGAGAATCGGTAATAGTTTTCTAAACCTAGATTTTCGGCAAGCTGAGAGTACACATCAAATGACCGAAAGTGAGTGTCTGATTGATAAATGACTTGATGGGTCAGCGGGTTGAGTTTATTGCTCCAGTATCTTAGCGCCGTGGTCTTTCCTGTCCCTGAGTCGCCAGTAATCACTGCTAAGCCGCGTGTTTCTAGCAAACCATTAAGTTGCTGTTCTAGTCGCTTTGACTGCGCCAATTCAATAATGTTTGATTTACCCAATGGATCAAATTTCAAGCCAAAATGTTGAAGATACATCTTACTCATCCTCCTCAGTGATATCCAAATCCTCTTTAACTTGGTTATAAACAATCTCAACTAGCGAGGTTTTTCTTGCTGGTTGTTCCGGCATCTGAGGCCTAGCTCGGGTTCTAGAAAGGTTGTTATGTTTGTCCAGCTCTCCCACTGCACCAAGGTATTGATATTCCAATGATTCGACGTGACGGGCGGAGTCACTATGCGGATCAACCACTAAATAAACCTCTTGTTGAGCCAGTTCAAATGGAACTTCAAAGAGTCGATTATTCCAGCTTACCGTGCCATCCTTCCTGACTCGGCGCTTAATGCGATGCAGGAAGTAATCATCTAGCTTATCGGCCAAACAACCTAACGGCTGAATTTTAGTGAGGTCTTGCTGATAGCGTTGTAACGGGGTCATCTTGTCAGGCAGGGCGCTTTGCGAGGCTTGATGATAAACACGCTCAACCCAAGCCCAAAATCGATCATTCAGCGCATTGAAACTATGAATGGAATCCAGGTTGCATTCAGCTAGGAATTGCTCGCGTACTGTTCTATGCCAACGCTCTAGTTTGCCTTTGCTTTGCGGTTCATAGGGCCTGCCGTAAATCAATTGAATTTTCAAACGAGCACAAATGGTTTGCAACGTTTTAGCACGGTAGGCAGGGCCGTTGTCAATGATGAGCTTAACAGGAAGCCCACGTTTGAGTAATGCCTCTTTCAACACATGCTCAATAGTAATGGCACTCTCATCAGTACAAAATTTACTGTGACAGACCAACCTTGAGGCATCATCAAAAATACTCACCAAATAGCTTTTAACTCTTCTTTGGCCATCGTAAATCGTTGGACCATGCATGACATCGCCATACCAAATATCACAAGCTGTGAGCGCCTCAAATGAGCGGCGCTCAATTTGGTTAGAAGGTGTGACTGTTCTTTTAGACAGGCCGTGTTTTACTAATAAGCGGTGAACTGTTGCGTGAGATAATTCACCTCGTGCTACCTTCCCTTGAGTTTCTAAGAGTTTAATCACGGTCGGAATTGATCTTGAAGGGCTTTCCTGTTTAGTGGAAATAATTAACTCTTGTAGCTCTGGATTGATGTGACACTGGCCTTTGTCTCGTCGAGTTTTAGGAACTAATCCATCAATACCCTGCTTTAACCAGGCGTAATACCAATTCTCAATTGTTTTAGCACTGAGGTGAACACGCTTACTACCTGGAATGTTGTAGGTTTGCTGGGACAACCTTTTAATAATGCTCTTGAGCTCACCATGCTCAAAACTATTTCGGCTACATAGCTCACCTAAAACACTTAGGCGAAACAGTGCTGTTGGGTGAATGGGCTTGGTCATTTTGCAATTCCTGTGTGATTTAACTACTTGCAATGAGTTAATCACAACTTGAGTTGAGAATGCTACGCTCAAACTGTGTGGGGTCGTGAGGTTTACAGAAAATATCCATCTCAACTTTTTTTCACGTTAATTAATTATGGGATGCTCACTCCTGTGTTGTTAAGAAAAAGCATGATGCTCGATAAATCATGCTCACCAAGGCAGGCCAACCAAAACGCTTGTGGATCACTATGTCGCCCAAGCTGTAACCACAACGGATGTGCTTTGATATGGAAGGAGTAATCAACGAAGTGGTCAACCAACCAGTGAAACCACCTAGCAACGGTGTGTCGACTAACACCTTGCTCCTGACCTGATGAGCTAATACTTTTCCCAGGAGCACGCTCATTAACACTGCCTGCTGAACTGACCAGCAATACCAACGCTTTGGAGAAAGTATCTCAGGTAGGGTTGAACAAGTACGTTTACATTGATGACAATAAAATCTCAAAACAGGGGTGGGATTTAAAGAGCGTCCTTTACCTGGGTTCCTATCTGGTTTTCGATCATATGATCCATGTGACCATAGTCCACCTGCACCGCAATGGCTGCACTGCTCTGGCCTTAGTAGCTCTGGATTTTTTTTCAGCAGGATCAGGTAATCACTCAGGCTTTTAATCGCTTTTATGATTCTGCGCATGACTAATTTCACTATAGTTTTTATATCAAGTTATTTTACCTTGATAGGTTACTAAAAACCTTGTTTATTATGAGATAAAACTAGCTCAATTCCCCTAAATAAAGATAGACGTAACACTATGCCTTCGCTAGCGGAATTAATTACCATCCGCTCATCACAGGCGCAGTAAACTAAAGAGAGCGCAGCATGAGCATCATGCTGAAATAAGACGGATACCTATTCTATGCCTTCGCTAGCGGAATTAATTACCATCCGCTCATCACAGGCGCAGTAAACTAAAGAGAGCGCAGCATGAGCATCATGCTGAAATAAGACGGATACAGCAAGGTGGTGTTACGGTTGCACCTAAGCCTTTACATATCCTACCTAAGGCCGAGGCGTCTGAATCATTACTAGCGCATTTAGTGTCTAGTAAAATCAGGGATAGACAACCCTTTTATCATTTAGAAAAACAACTACGCTCACAATACGGCGTCAATCTATCCAAGCTTAGGTAAAGCTTCAAACCCCTCCATCGCTAAAACATGTATGGCTTCTTCGATTAAGTTCTCATTTTTATAGCAGCTCATTGTCATTCCTCTTTTTTGGTTAAGTTTACCTTAAAAGGAATTTCTAATCTGACTGAGTCGCCTGCTTATTTTCAGCAAGTCAATGGAATTTACAGAAAGGATGGCGCACTAGCGTACTAAGACGATTATTCTCTAAAAGCCGTAAGAATAAATTAGACCTTCTGCGTAACTAAGGGCAGTTCTAGAAACTAGCTAAAATTTGCTTATAATTACCTGATTAATAATCATTCATGGAAAGGCATATGCTATTAAGCTATCAGCAACTCAGTAACCGCCCGCGTATTTTTAAAAAGTTAACTGGTTTGACCCTTGATGATTTTGAAACGATACACCAACAAGTGAAGTCATCACTTGATGATGAGTTTAGTAAGCTGGGAAGGCGCCCGAAACTCACCACGCACCATGATCGCCTTTTGCTTCTCATGATGTACTATCGCACTTATGTAACACATGAATTCTTAGGTTACTTTGTTGGTTTGGATGACAGTAATGTCTGCCGCTTATTTAAACGCTTAGAACCCTTAGTGGCCAAGCATATTCATATTAAAAAAGACAGAACCCTAACAGAAGATGCGGTTTGCGCTATATTAATGGATGTAACGGAGCAGCCTATTCAGCGCCCCAAAAAGAAGAAGCCACGTAAAGATTATTATTCTGGTAAAAAGAAAAGACATACTCAAAAGGTGGAGATAGCAATAGACCTTCTGCGAAACTAAATACTGGGCGAGCTTATGCTCGTTTGTAGTTTTAGAATCCGGCTTGAAGATTGAGAATCCCAGCAATAATATTAAATCTCATATTGTGTTTTCT
>CBDALO010000149.1:0-19753 GCA_965196985.1 Gammaproteobacteria bacterium
CAAAATAACGCTCTATCGATGAATTAACTCAAGGGTTTTTAGTTCATTAACAATGAAGTCATATAACTCACTACGTTGCTCTGGTGCTGGGCCTGCTTTTACTAAAACATCATAACACAACCAGTCTACTAACGTGTCAATAGAGCTTGATAAGTGCCCAGCTTGTCCTGCCTCTTTTACCGCCATGAATAACTGCTCTTCATGTAGCGCTTCATTACCTTTAGTAATTGTCTTGTAATACTTATTCTCTCGTTGGTTTAGATATGTGATAGAACTTTTTTTCCTATTTCTAAAGTAACGACGAACCTCAAGTAACTCATGGATGATGTGAAAATGATCTCTGTGGTAAGGAACATCTGGCATTACAAGTTTATGTCCAGCATACAAACCACTGCCATCGTCACCATAAACAGCCTCTGGTAAAAAATGTTTTTTCTTCAGCTCTAGTAAATTTCTTGCCCACGTATCTCCATCACGTGTGTCTTCTAGGCGAAGCAAATAACAATATAAAGAACGAATATCGGTTCCAGAAAGAATTGGTTTATTAAGGTGAAACTTTTCATCATTAGCTACTAGTTTGGCTTGGCTTAAGTCTTCCTGAGAATTAATCTTCTCCGCTCTTTGAATCGCAACAGCTGCAATGTTATGAATTCCACCTTGAGAGATCTCATAGTCTAAACAAACACTTAAAAATCTACGTATACCCCTAAATGAGCAGCGAGAAAAAAGCAGTAAGCAAACAACCATAAGAGAAATATACTGCTTGGTTACTGGTATATAGTACAAAACCTTATGTGCATCATTAGTCGCGTCTGTTTCTGAGAAGGCACTATCAATTGCATTCACCAATTTATTTTTTTGCTTATGCACAAACTTACGGCTAACATCATTTTGTTCTGCCAGCTTAGAAACTGACTTATCTTTTTTTAATGCTTTTAAAGCAAGTTCTTTTCTATCGTCTGCATTCATTAACTTAGCGGCACTGTTTGTTGTTGACATGATCAGCCTCACTCTTTTGCTTTCATTATTGACTTGGATGCGAGAGTATATGGCAAGATAAGCCATAATTACCAATCCGTGAAATACTATACTGTATGTATGCTCAATACCTGACCATCTAATCTGATACCCAGAAATGAACAAGGCCAATTTTTATCAATACGTTATGATAACGGGTTTGATTGGTTTGGCCTTGGCAGTGTTTCATATTGATTAAGGGGCGAGCTGATAAAAGTATACTTAGCCAAAAGTTGACAATGAGTGATAGAAGCTGGCTAAGTATACATAGGGATAGTTTATACGATCACTGGGGAGTCTACCTATTTTTAGTGGTGATGGAAAGTGGGGTTTTACTAGATTGGTTTGGTCATACTGAGGGGATTGAATGAAAATTGATTGTACAAGAAAAGAGTATCAGCGGTTGCTGGAAATGCTCTATATCGCTGATTGGGTGATGAACTCGTATACCAAAAAGGATGCCGGCTCCGAACACGCCAAAGTACAACAAAGTATCCTCGCACTTGCTACGGATCTTTTTGATGGCGATTTTGTGGATCGCTCTAGTAATGGTGAAGACTATTTTATTGATAGCCGATTGGCAGACAGCGCAAAAGGCCGATTTATTGAGCCGTTTGAACAAGCGGTTTTCCGTGATGAATTGCTAGAGCAATTATGTGAGCGTGATCTACTTGATGAAGTCGGCGAGATCGGTTATGAAAAGTTAGCGTTGTTTGAGCGCATTGATAAACTTGATGCGTTGAGGGAAAAATACATTAATGAATTTAAAGAGCATGGGCTGCAAAATCTCAGGGTTGTTTACGATAAAACAGAAGTCAATTAATTTTAAAGGGAGTAGTAACTTATGAAGAAACAAGCAATTGCATTACTGGGCGTGATTACGGCTACCGCCCTACTCGCTGGCTGTCATCACGGCGAAAATAAATTATTGAAGGAGCCTAAAAAGGATGTGATTAAGTTTTTAGCTTACTCTCAACAATATGCCTCTCAAAAGACTAGACCTTCTGCGTAACTAAGGGCAGTTCTAGAAACTAGCTAAAATTTGCTTATAATTGCCTGATTAATAATCATTCATGGAAAGGCATATGCTATTAAGCTATCAGCAACTCAGTAACCGCCCGCGTATTTTTAAAAAGTTAACTGGTTTGACCCTTGATGATTTTGAAACGATACACCAACAAGTGAAGTCATCACTTGATGATGAGTTTAGTAAGCTGGGAAGGCGCCCGAAACTCACCACGCACCATGATCGCCTTTTGCTTCTCATGATGTACTATCGCACTTATATAACACATGAATTCTTAGGTTACTTTGTTGGTTTGGATGACAGTAATGTCTGCCGCTTATTTAAACGCTTAGAACCCTTAGTGGCCAAGCATATTCATATTAAAAAAGACAGAACCCTAACAGAAGATGCGGTTTGCGCTATATTAATGGATGTAACGGAGCAGCCTATTCAGCGCCCCAAAAAGAAGAAGCCACGTAAAGATTATTATTCTGGTAAAAAGAAAAGACATACTCAAAAGGTGGAGATAGCAATGAGTACATCCGGAAAAATAATCAACGTCTCTCAAACAATGCCTGGGAGGGTTCATGATATTAAGATCCGACAACGTGGCAGCCCACTGCCACCAGCAGAAAAATATGCTGATCTAGGATACCAAGGAATTCAACATACTGACCCCTTGGTTAACTTACCTCATAAAAAGCCCAAAGGCGGCAAATTAACTACTCAACAAAAAGAGGATAACCGTAATCACAGCAAGATCCGTATTAGGGTTGAACATCAATTCTCAAAATTTAAAAAATTCCGCATTCTTGGGGAGGTGTATAGGAATTTTCGCAGAAAACACAATATGAGATTTAATATTATTGCTGGGATTCTCAATCTTCAAGCCGGATTCTAAAACTACAAACGAGCATAAGCTCGCCCAGTATTTAGTTTCGCAGAAGGTCTACTAGCGTATTTAGGTCAGGTTTTGATACATATACTGTATGCGTCATGCACCCTGAAAGATTTAATAATCCTATTACAGGCGCAAAAAATCGCTGCTCACAATTTTTTGAAGCAATGCTTCAATACAGTAAAAGCACTAAGGTCTTTAGTGATATAACGATATCAGATCTAAATAACAAAGCGGTAGCTAAGCGTATGTATAGCAATAGAGTTGGTGATTTAATAGGTGATTACGTTGGAACGCACAACATAGATGCGACTAAATTAAAATAAGAACATATAAAAAAGGATAGAGCGTTATTTTGTCTGTAAAAACCAACTTCAGTACTTAGAAAAACCTTTAAAATTCTAAATGGCACTCTATTGTACCTGTCTCATCGCATAATATCTTAAATTAATTATGCTAATCAATCTAAAAAATTATTTATACCTCAAATTTTTCTCCTCTCAAAATAAATTATTAACTTTTAGGTAATAGCAATTATATCTCGTTAATAAGAACAAGAATGATCTATCCTAAAACCCTATGAAGCCTTATTATTCACTTCAACTTAAGTATCTAGGTGATCCGCTCCACTGGTCATCAATTTCCACTAAAACAGCTGATACGAGCCTTAGGCACGATTCAGTATTAGGGAAAATTCCAACTGTATGCGTCCTTCTTTTTACCTCTCTGTTTACGCGCTCAGCTATGTTACTGGTTCTTAATCTTTTTTGATGCGGCCTGTCAAAGTTCATCACTACTAAGCCCTCCGGTATATTCACTTCCAACCAAGAAGAAAGCTCTGGTGCTGTTTGCTGATATTTATCTACCGCCATAGCCAATAGTCTTTCCGACTCATGAATGTTTGAGGCATTAAATATAGCTGTAATCTCCTCAGCTACTGGTTCCTTCATTGAGCGCTTTGGTATGTGAGCCTGAGCATTTTGCTGCAAATGAAATTGGCAGCGTTGCCAAGGAACACTGGGGAACACAGCTCTTCTAGCGGCTTTTAGGCCAGTATGAGCGTCGCTAGTAATCAACTCAATACCATGTATACCTCGCTCAACCAACTGCTGAAGAAAATCACGCCAATGTACCTCAGCCTCTGATAACGCAACAGAAACACCTAGCACTGTTCTCTTGCCGGTTGATTCATCAAAGCCATAGGCTATCAATACCGCACAGTCTTGTACTGTGCCGCTAGTGCGCACCTTCTCATAACGTGCATCTAGCCAAAGATATTTTATCTTTCCTAACGGCTTATTTCGCCATTTCTTTAAATCTTCATCCAACAATTTAGCGCAACGGCTTACCTCTGTGCTTGAAATATCTGTTCCACAGAGTTGCTTTAGCACCTTTTCAACTTTGCGCGTGGAAACCCCATGCACATACATTTCAGCGACAGCCAGCTTAAGTGCTCTATCAGAGCGTACACCTCGCTCTAAGACTGATGGATAGAAGGCTTCATTGGAGTCTCTAACCTGCGGTATCTGTAGCTCAAGCTGACCTTGACCTGTGTTGATTAACCTTGGTTTAAAGCCGTTCGCATATCCGTTTCTATCGCCAGTTCGCTCATAAGGACTGGCATTTAAATGGCGCTCCCTTTCTATTAACATAGCCTCATTCATCAACCTGGAGACAAGCTTAGGTAAAGCTTCAAACCCCTCCATCGCTAAAACATGTATGGCTTCTTCGATTAAGTTCTCATTTTTATAGCAGCTCATTGTCATTCCTCTTTTTTGGTTAAGTTTACCTTAAAAGGAATTTCTAATCTGACTGAGTCGCCTGCTTATTTTCAGCAAGTCAATGGAATTTACAGAAAGGATGGCGCACTAGCTAAAAAAGCCGGAGTGTTGTTATTATTCCGGCTTTCGCTGTAGTTATTTTTTTATTCTTCTTCTCATTGTTATTGTTGGTTATACGGTTTACTTAAAGGGTGGCAAGTAAATTCGTTTGTCATTGATTTCACTAGACCTTCTGCGTAACTAAGGGCAGTTCTAGAAACTAGCTAAAATTTGCTTATAATTGCCTGATTAATAATCATTCATGGAAAGGCATATGCTATTAAGCTATCAGCAACTCAGTAACCGCCCGCGTATTTTTAAAAAGTTAACTGGTTTGACCCTTGATGATTTTGAAACGATACACCAACAAGTGAAGTCATCACTTGATGATGAGTTTAGTAAGCTGGGAAGGCGCCCGAAACTCACCACGCACCATGATCGCCTTTTGCTTCTCATGATGTACTATCGCACTTATGTAACACATGAATTCTTAGGTTACTTTGTTGGTTTGGATGACAGTAATGTCTGCCGCTTATTTAAACGCTTAGAACCCTTAGTGGCCAAGCATATTCATATTAAAAAAGACAGAACCCTAACAGAAGATGCGGTTTGCGCTATATTAATGGATGTAACGGAGCAGCCTATTCAGCGCCCCAAAAAGAAGAAGCCACGTAAAGATTATTATTCTGGTAAAAAGAAAAGACATACTCAAAAGGTGGAGATAGCAATGAGTACATCCGGAAAAATAATCAACGTCTCTCAAACAATGCCTGGGAGGGTTCATGATATTAAGATCCGACAACGTGGCAGCCCACTGCCACCAGCAGAAAAATATGCTGATCTAGGATACCAAGGAATTCAACATACTGACCCCTTGGTTAACTTACCTCATAAAAAGCCCAAAGGCGGCAAATTAACTACTCAACAAAAAGAGGATAACCGTAATCACAGCAAGATCCGTATTAGGGTTGAACATCAATTCTCAAAATTTAAAAAATTCCGCATTCTTGGGGAGGTGTATAGGAATTTTCGCAGAAAACACAATATGAGATTTAATATTATTGCTGGGATTCTCAATCTTCAAGCCGGATTCTAAAACTACAAACGAGCATAAGCTCGCCCAGTATTTAGTTTCGCAGAAGGTCTACTATAGATTGTTTAAAAAATATAAAAACTAACAAGTTTTTGATGAAAATAGCCTGTGAAAAACTACCCTGAAATTAATAAGGTTAATTTTTTAAAGGTGTGGGTTTTCAGGGAATCAATGCAACTACGAGAATAAACCTTTATAAATATCCTCTACTCGAAAATCAGTATTCCCTCGATGATGCTCAACAGCTACTCTCTGACGCATAGAAAGCTGTGCGTTTAATGACTCTGGACCATCCTTAGAATAATGAATTGGTAAAACCTCTATTAAAGGAAAGTCGCTATTGGTATGCCTGTAATCACTGGTAATACTTTGAGGATTATCAAGAATTTTACTAAGAGAATTCTTTGCAATATCTGATGGTAGGAATAACCTGTTGATTATATCAATGTGCTCCGCCATCATCGCACCTTGAGGAATATACTTATCAAAAAATGTTAGTGCATCCGATGCGTATTCATGAGAGGAAACACTGATACTAATATGTGCTCGCCCATATAACTGAATCACACCACGAACCTTTAGATCATTATTATGTATCCGTTCAATATCAGCATGATTTGAAAATAATTCAAAAAGTTCTTGACAGCTTTTTCGTGCAAATTTGGAAATTTTATATTGGAATCATCGTGTGTCATAAAAGCATGATGTGCGCTCTATAACAACGCTGTATGCTCGGATTATTTTTTCATCGATCAGGTTCATGGCTTAAAAATAATTTCAGCAGTACGGCCATCTGTGTGGGGAAAATTTACCTTTTCAAACCCGTGGTATACTCTTCCTATGAAAAAACAACCTGACAAATCAGTTTTAGCCGATCTCATTGAGAGATTTAATAATACTGTTACACCAACAGCACTAGAAACAGATTTTAGCAATGTATGTGAAAGTCAGGCTGAGAAAATCATAAAGCTAGAAGACAAGGTGCAATCGTTAAATAACGCATTAAATAAATATAAAGGTGAGCAAGGAAAGCCTAATGTTAGAAAGCAAACGCGCGCTAACAAGGACAAGGATCATTCCTCCGAGAAGGATAGAAAAGGAAATAAAACCAATAAAACTAGAAAGCCAAAATCTAGTAAAAAAAATCTCGAAGTCTCTAATACAGTGACACTAACAATTAATCCAGATTCGTTGCCCAGCGATGCTGTGCCAAATGGCTCTAAGAAAACACTTATCCAGGATATAAAAATTGCTGCTAATAACACTCTTTTTTTGCGCCAACAATATTACTCCCCTTCTGAAAACAAACACTATACAGCACCTCTGCCAACTGGTTATGAGGGCCAGTTCGGCCCTACTATTAAAAGCTGGACAAGCTTCCTAAATACTCAAGGTGGTATGACGCTAGAAAGCCTTGAGACATTTTATAAAACCGCCAACATAGATATTAGTAAATCAACCATCCATAGCTTCACAATTAAAACACCTACGATACTTGAGCCCGAGAAGGTAGAAGTTGTGAAGGCAGGTTTACAATCCACGAACTACCAGCACCTAGATGACACCAACGCTAGAGAGGATGGGAAAAACCGTTATGTTAATGTATTGGGTAATGAGTATTATTCAGCTTACTTTACGCTGACCAGTAAAAGTCGATTAAGCGTCATTGAAATGTTAAGCAAAGACCACTTTGGGTTCACATTAAATGAGGCCGCTTTTAATTTACTGGCTACTATGAACTTACCCCACAAGGTAATCGAAAGCTTAAAGGTATTTCACTCATCGACTATCTTAAACAGTAAGGAGCTGGAAGTTATTCTTGATAAGGTATTAGGTGATAAAAAATTTCCAAAATATAGAAAGCTGATTAGTGATGCGGCAGCTATCTCAACATATAGAAAGAGTCCTTATGCGATAGAAACACTCATTACCGATGATGCGCCACAGTTTAAGCTCATTACTGAATCACTCGCCTTGTGCTGGGTTCATGAGGGTAGGCATTATAAAAAGCTGACGCCAATTTTTAAGAAGCACCAAGACTCTGTTGACAGCTTCTTGGATAGGTTTTGGGATTATTATCATAAGCTCATTGAATATAAAAAGAACCCAGGGCAAGATGAGATAGATAAGCTATCCAATGAGTTTACTGAGTTATTCTCAACAATCACTGGCTACGAGAAACTAGATAAACAAATTGAGCTCACCTTAAAAAAGAAAAGGCAGCTATTGTTAGTGCTGGAAAAGCCAGAGCTTCCTCTACATAACAATCCAGCAGAGTTGATGGCTCGGAAGCAGGCTAGAATGCGCGATGTACACCTTCATACTATGAGTGAAGAAGGAACGAAAGCTAAGGATACAATGGTTACAATTACTGAGACATGTAAAAAGCTAGCAGTTAATGTCTTCGATTATATATATGACAGAATTACAAAAAACTATTCTATGCCTTCGCTAGCGGAATTAATTACCATCCGCTCATCACAGGCGCAGTAAACTAAAGAGAGCGCAGCATGAGCATCATGCTGAAATAAGACGGATACATTATTATCCTCAACCTTTTTATCAATATCTTCACAGGGCGTGTAAGTAGTATTCTCAGATTGCAGCCAAAGCCATTCATTAGATACGGGGTGATAAATAATACTCTTTATTTCCTCAAGATAAGAACGAACTTGTTCAATATCGTAGATTCTATAATAAAGCCTTACTGGCTGGTATAACTGGCTCTCACTATTAAGAGCCACAATAATATTATTATTCTCAGGCACATTTTTCATTTGATCACCGGCAAATAGAAGTTGCAATAAGAAATAGGCTTAATCAATTACCGCAACATTAATCGCACTTAACCCTCTTGCCGTTGACTCAGTTGCAAACTCAACCTTAGCGCCCTCAATTAACTCACCATTTTTAAAACCACTTGCATGGACAAAAATATCTTTACCTCCTCCGTCAGGAGTAATAAAACCAAAACCTTTTTCATGATTGTAGAACTTAACGATACCAGTATTCATTGACATATTAATCTCTTTTAATAAAATTCATTCAATGCCTCTCTCTCTAATAACTAGCATTATGTGTGATTGGCGCTCGCAGTATATCGGTACTCCCACATACTGTAAATGGATAGAGCGTTATTTTGTCTGTAAAAACCAACTTCAGTACTTAGAAAAACCTTTAAAATTCTAAATGGCACTCTATTGTACCTGTCTCATCGCATAATATCTTAAATTAATTATGCTAATCAATCTAAAAAATTATTTATACCTCAAATTTTTCTCCTCTCAAAATAAATTATTAACTTTTAGGTAATAGCAATTATATCTCGTTAATAAGAACAAGAATGATCTATCCTAAAACCCTATGAAGCCTTATTATTCACTTCAATTTAAGTATCTAGGTGATCCGCTCCACTGGTCATCAATTTCCACTAAAACAGCTGATACGAGCCTTAGGCACGATTCAGTATTAGGGAAAATTCCAACTGTATGCGTCCTTCTTTTTACCTCTCTGTTTACGCGCTCAGCTATGTTACTGGTTCTTAATCTTTTTTGATGCGGCCTGTCAAAGTTCATCACTACTAAGCCCTCCGGTATATTCACTTCCAACCAAGAAGAAAGCTCTGGTGCTGTTTGCTGATATTTATCTACCGCCATAGCCAATAGTCTTTCCGACTCATGAATGTTTGAGGCATTAAATATAGCTGTAATCTCCTCAGCTACTGGTTCCTTCATTGAGCGCTTTGGTATGTGAGCCTGAGCATTTTGCTGCAAATGAAATTGGCAGCGTTGCCAAGGAACACTGGGGAACACAGCTCTTCTAGCGGCTTTTAGGCCAGTATGAGCGTCGCTAGTAATCAACTCAATACCATGTATACCTCGCTCAACCAACTGCTGAAGAAAATCACGCCAATGTACCTCAGCCTCTGATAACGCAACAGAAACACCTAGCACTGTTCTCTTGCCGGTTGATTCATCAAAGCCATAGGCTATCAATACCGCACAGTCTTGTACTGTGCCGCTAGTGCGCACCTTCTCATAACGTGCATCTAGCCAAAGATATTTTATCTTTCCTAACGGCTTATTTCGCCATTTCTTTAAATCTTCATCCAACAATTTAGCGCAACGGCTTACCTCTGTGCTTGAAATATCTGTTCCACAGAGTTGCTTTAGCACCTTTTCAACTTTGCGCGTGGAAACCCCATGCACATACATTTCAGCGACAGCCAGCTTAAGTGCTCTATCAGAGCGTACACCTCGCTCTAAGACTGATGGATAGAAGGCTTCATTGGAGTCTCTAACCTGCGGTATCTGTAGCTCAAGCTGACCTTGACCTGTGTTAATTAACCTTGGTTTAAAGCCGTTCGCATATCCGTTTCTATCGCCAGTTCGCTCATAAGGACTGGCATTTAAATGGCGCTCCCTTTCTATTAACATAGCCTCATTCATCAACCTGGAGACAAGCTTAGGTAAAGCTTCAAGATAGAGCGTTATTTTGTCTGTAAAAACCAACTTCAGTACTTAGAAAAACCTTTAAAATTCTAAATGGCACTCTATTGTACCTGTCTCATCGCATAATATCTTAAATTAATTATGCTAATCAATCTAAAAAATTATTTATACCTCAAATTTTTCTCCTCTCAAAATAAATTATTAACTTTTAGGTAATAGCAATTATATCTCGTTAATAAGAACAAGAATGATCTATCCTAAAACCCTATGAAGCCTTATTATTCACTTCAACTTAAGTATCTAGGTGATCCGCTCCACTGGTCATCAATTTCCACTAAAACAGCTGATACGAGCCTTAGGCACGATTCAGTATTAGGGAAAATTCCAACTGTATGCGTCCTTCTTTTTACCTCTCTGTTTACGCGCTCAGCTATGTTACTGGTTCTTAATCTTTTTTGATGCGGCCTGTCAAAGTTCATCACTACTAAGCCCTCCGGTATATTCACTTCCAACCAAGAAGAAAGCTCTGGTGCTGTTTGCTGATATTTATCTACCGCCATAACCAATAGTCTTTCCGACTCATGAATGTTTGAGGCATTAAATATAGCTGTAATCTCCTCAGCTACTGGTTCCTTCATTGAGCGCTTTGGTATGTGAGCCTGAGCATTTTGCTGCAAATGAAATTGGCAGCGTTGCCAAGGAACACTGGGGAACACAGCTCTTCTAGCGGCTTTTAGGCCAGTATGAGCGTCGCTAGTAATCAACTCAATACCATGTATACCTCGCTCAACCAACTGCTGAAGAAAATCACGCCAATGTACCTCAGCCTCTGATAACGCAACAGAAACACCTAGCACTGTTCTCTTGCCGGTTGATTCATCAAAGCCATAGGCTATCAATACCGCACAGTCTTGTACTGTGCCGCTAGTGCGCACCTTCTCATAACGTGCATCTAGCCAAAGATATTTTATCTTTCCTAACGGCTTATTTCGCCATTTCTTTAAATCTTCATCCAACAATTTAGCGCAACGGCTTACCTCTGTGCTTGAAATATCTGTTCCACAGAGTTGCTTTAGCACCTTTTCAACTTTGCGCGTGGAAACCCCATGCACATACATTTCAGCGACAGCCAGCTTAAGTGCTCTATCAGAGCGTACACCTCGCTCTAAGACTGATGGATAGAAGGCTTCATTGGAGTCTCTAACCTGCGGTATCTGTAGCTCAAGCTGACCTTGACCTGTGTTAATTAACCTTGGTTTAAAGCCGTTCGCATATCCGTTTCTATCGCCAGTTCGCTCATAAGGACTGGCATTTAAATGGCGCTCCCTTTCTATTAACATAGCCTCATTCATCAACCTGGAGACAAGCTTAGGTAAAGATTCAAACCCCTCCATCGCTAAAACATGTATGGCTTCTTCGATTAAGTTCTCATTTTTATAGCAGCTCATTGTCATTCCTCTTTTTTGGTTAAGTTTACCTTAAAAGGAATTTCTAATCTGACTGAGTCGCCTGCTTATTTTCAGCAAGTCAATGGAATTTACAGAAAGGATGGCGCACTAGCAGCTTCAAACCCCTCCATCGCTAAAACATGTATGGCTTCTTCGATTAAGTTCTCATTTTTATAGCAGCTCATTGTCATTCCTCTTTTTTGGTTAAGTTTACCTTAAAAGGAATTTCTAATCTGACTGAGTCGCCTGCTTATTTTCAGCAAGTCAATGGAATTTACAGAAAGGATGGCGCACTAGCGCACTGCCTTACGATCACGCTTCTCTGACAGCATAAAATCAACGGTGTTACCGTACTTATCAACTGCACGATAAAGATAAACTTGCTTGCCATTGACCTTAATATAAGTCTCATCCATCTTCCAACTATCAGCAAGCTTGCGCTTGCTTTTACGAAACTCTTGCTCAAGCTGGGGCGCATAGCGAACCACCCATTTTTGTACTGTAGAGTGATCAAAGCTAACACCACGTTCTTCCATGAGCTCTTCAATATTTCGGTAACTTAATGGGTACGCAAGCTTCCAGCGTACTGCTGTTAAAATAATCTCTTTGGGGAAATGTCTTCCTTTAAAACTAATCGCCATAATAACTCCATTATTATTCAATGCTAAATTTGGTCGGTATTATATCAAATAACCATTAATTTGCGACAGAACCAATATGCCTGCTATGCCTGATGCAAGGCCTAGGCAGAAAGTAGTAGCTATAGCATAGTAGTTTCAGATTCCATGAGGCACAGTTAATTGTTAAAGAGCAAGCAATGACGTTCGACTAAAATGAACAAAACCGTATCACACTGCAAACATAATCAGAATAAATCTATCTTTATAAAAAAGAATTTCAACTTGCGAAGCGTGACATGGTCAAAAAAATGAATGACACATGGAAAGAATCCTAAGATGTTTCACTGTCCCGGGTTATGGAGATACCCGAACTATGCGTAAGAAATACCACATAAACAACCATGATTTTATCTTATTATATTAACGATGAGCGATTATCATGAAACATATTGTTGATTGTTTTGAGGAAACTTAGTTATGGGTGCTGGCTCTGATTTAAAAGATAAAATTAAACGTGATACAGGAATTACAGTATATAAAATTACTGATTATGAGGTTGAAGACGCTAACAAACTTTATGACTTATTAACAGATGAAACCAATCAAATAAAGAGTTGGTTGTTATCTATTTCTCAGAATGGTAGAGAAACTATACCGTTTGACATAGCGGTAAATTTAGCTAGCGACAAACAAGTACTAAATTACCTTACTTCAATGGTTCAATCCAAACATATTTCAATTTCAAATAATACAGATTTAAAATTGATTAGGGATATTATTGTATCTTCACGCCCAGATTATTTCACTTGCTTATTGTTAGTAGCAAGAAATAATGATCTTGACGCCTTATATAACATGGTAGTAATGGATATACAAGCTAGTGGCTATCGGGAAGACAGAGCTAGTCGATACTATGACAGCATTATTGCTGTAGCTAATGGTAATAACGGTATGATAAGTCATGACCAGCTGAGATGGTTATCAAACCAAAGTCAAAGTTTTCAAAGTATGATGAACTCTATAGCAGGAGCGCAAAGTAACAGCATCAATCAAGAGGGCCTTAAAAAATTACATGATGATCCTAGTAAAGACTCATTTTATGATGTAGATGTTTTATCTATATTTAATAAACGTGGCGTTGTGGGTCTTAGCCACGCTAATTCTTTATACGATACGGCAATAGCGCTTTACGAGCAAGCGATTAAACTGGGTAATGCCTATGCGATGAATGACCGCGCATATATGCATGAACACGGCCTGGGTGGCTCAAAAGATTGCGCGGCGGCAATAGCGCTTTACGAGAAAGCGATTAAGCTGGGTAATGCCACTGCGATGCGTAATCGCGCATATATGCATCAACACGGCCTGGGTGGCTCAAAAGATTACGCGGCGGCAATAGCGCTTTACGAGCAAGCGATTGAGCTGGGTGATGCCACTGCGATGAATGACCGCGCATATATGCATCAACACGGCCTGGGTGGCTCAAAAGATTACGCGGCGGCAATAGTGCTTTACGAGCAAGCGATTAAGCTGGGTAATGCCACTGCGATGAGTGACCGCGCATATATGCATGAACAAGGCCTGGGTGGCTCAAAAGATTACGCGACGGCAATAGCGCTTTACGAGAAAGCGATTAAGCTGGGTGATGCCACTGCGATGTGTAATCGCGCATATATGCATGAACAAGGCCTGGGTGGCTCAAAAGATTACGCGACGGCAATAGCGCTTTACGAGAAAGCGATTAAGCTGGGTAATACCACTGCGATGAGTGACCGCGCATATATGCATCAACACGGCCTGGGTGGCTCAAAAGATTACGCGGCGGCAATAGTGCTTTACGAGCTAGCGATTGAGCTGGGTGATGCCTGTGCGATGCGTAATCGCGCATATATGCATCAACACGGCCTGGGTGACTCAAAAGATTACGCGGCGGCAATAGCGCTTTACGAGAAAGCGATTGAGCTGGGTGATACCTGTGCGATGTGTAATCGCGCATATATGCATCAATACGGCCTGGGTGGCTCAAAAGATTCCGCGGCGGCAATAGTGCTTTACGAGCAAGCGATTAAGCTGGGTGATGCCACTGCGATGAGTGAACGCGCATATATGCATCAACACGGCCTGGGTGGCTCAAAAGATTACGCGGCGGCAATAGTGCTTTACGAGCAAGCGATTAAGCTGGGTGATGCCACTGCGATGCGTAATCGCGCATATATGCATGAACACGGCCTGGGTGGCTCAAAAGATTACGCGGCGGCAATAGCGCTTTACGAGCAAGCGATTGAGCTGGGTGATGCCACTGCGATGAATGACCGCGCATATATGCATCAACACGGCCTGGGTGGCTCAAAAGATTACGCGGCGGCAATAGCGCTTTACGAGCAAGCGATTGAGCTGGGTGATGCCACTGCGATGTGTAATCGCGCATATATGCATCAACACGGCCTGGGTGGCTCAAAAGATTACGCGGCGGCAATAGCGCTTTACGAGAAAGCGATTAAGCTGGGTAATGCCACTGCGATGAGTGACCGCGCATATATGCATGAACACGGCCTGGGTGGCTCAAAAGATTGCGCGGCGGCAATAGCGCTTTACGAGAAAGCGATTAAGCTGGGTAATGCCACTGCGATGCGTAATCGCGCATATATGCATCAACACGGCCTGGGTGGCTCAAAAGATTACGCGGCGGCAATAGCGCTTTACGAGAAAGCGATTGAGCTGGGTGATGCCTGTGCGATGTGTAATCGCGCATATATGCATCAACACGGCCTGGGTGGCTCAAAAGATTGCGCGGCGGCAATAGCGCTTTACGAGAAAGCGATTAAGCTGGGTAATGCCACTGCGATGCGTAATCGCGCATATATGCATGAACACGGCCTGGGTGGCTCAAAAGATTACGCGGCGGCAATAGTGCTTTACGAGCAAGCGATTAAGCTGGGTGATGCCACTGCGATGCGTAATCGCGCATATATGCATGAACACGGCCTGGGTGGCTCAAAAGATTACGCGGCGGCAATAGTGCTTTACGAGAAAGCGATTGAGCTGGGTGATGCCTGTGCGATGAATGACCGCGCATATATGCATGAACACGGCCTGGGTGGCTCAAAAGATTCCGCGGCGGCAATAGCGCTTTACGAGAAAGCGATTAAGCTGGGTAATGCCACTGCGATGCGTAATCGCGCATATATGCATCAACACGGCCTGGGTGGCTCAAAAGATTACGCGGCGGCAATAGCGCTTTACGAGAAAGCGATTGAGCTGGGTGATGCCTGTGCGATGTGTAATCGCGCATATATGCATCAACACGGCCTGGGTGGCTCAAAAGATTGCGCGGCGGCAATAGCGCTTTACGAGAAAGCGATTAAGCTGGGTAATGCCACTGCGATGCGTAATCGCGCATATATGCATGAACACGGCCTGGGTGGCTCAAAAGATTACGCGGCGGCAATAGTGCTTTACGAGCAAGCGATTAAGCTGGGTGATGCCACTGCGATGCGTAATCGCGCATATATGCATCAACACGGCCTGGGTGGCTCAAAAGATTACGCGGCGGCAATAGTGCTTTACGAGCAAGCGATTAAGCTGGGTAATGCCTATGCGATGAATGACCGCGCATATATGCATCAACACGGCCTGGGTGGCTCAAAAGATTACGTGGCGGCAATAGTGCTTTACGATCGAGCGGCTGTATCGTTCAGCAACTTCCTAGATCGCGAAATAAGCGATCTTCTGAGCACTGGTAGTCAATTCTTTACGCCGAATAACTTAATAAATGCTCTTCTTCCACGATTGAAAACTGGAGAAACGGTTTCTACTTCTATTTATCAGTGGTTAATAAGGCATAAAAAAGAGTTACTGAAACAGATTTTAGTTGGCGAGGATGATGATACAGCAAAGTATAAAGTAATTCATTCTGCACTTACTGATCAGGACCATGTTTTATATAAAATATTTTACAAAAAGACTGGGTTTACACCTGTGAGCGTGGATAAGCCAAAATCAAATTTAGGACAGCTTAGAATAAAACATGATGAGCTTGCTACAAATCTTAACCTTCCTGTATATGACGCAGGTAAATTTATGTCTAACAGTTCAGCGTCTTTTTTTACGAATGCTTCTACTGCTAAAGTTGATACCTGTTGCGAACCAAGAGATGCTGTAGATGATTGTGAAGGATATGGGTCGGTTTTTAATAGTATTACAGATGCAGGATTGTAAGAGCCTACCTGGAAAAGAGAAGGCTCTCTTGGGTTTTATTATATAGTTCCGGTGAGTTGGTGTGACAGCCTTTTAACTTAAAACTACTCTAGTTGCTTCTAAAATCCAAGCAACTGGAGGATAGAGCGTTATTTTGTCTGTAAAAACCAACTTCAGTACTTAGAAAAACCTTTAAAATTCTAAATGGCACTCTATTGTACCTGTCTCATCGCATAATATCTTAAATTAATTATGCTAATCAATCTAAAAAATTATTTATACCTCAAATTTTTCTCCTCTCAAAATAAATTATTAACTTTTAGGTAATAGCAATTATATCTCGTTAATAAGAACAAGAATGATCTATCCTAAAACCCTATGAAGCCTTATTATTCACTTCAACTTAAGTATCTAGGTGATCCGCTCCACTGGTCATCAATTTCCACTAAAACAGCTGATACGAGCCTTAGGCACGATTCAGTATTAGGGAAAATTCCAACTGTATGCGTCCTTCTTTTTACCTCTCTGTTTACGCGCTCAGCTATGTTACTGGTTCTTAATCTTTTTTGATGCGGCCTGTCAAAGTTCATCACTACTAAGCCCTCCGGTATATTCACTTCCAACCAAGAAGAAAGCTCTGGTGCTGTTTGCTGATATTTATCTACCGCCATAGCCAATAGTCTTTCCGACTCATGAATGTTTGAGGCATTAAATATAGCTGTAATCTCCTCAGCTACTGGTTCCTTCATTGAGCGCTTTGGTATGTGAGCCTGAGCATTTTGCTGCAAATGAAATTGGCAGCGTTGCCAAGGAACACTGGGGAACACAGCTCTTCTAGCGGCTTTTAGGCCAGTATGAGCGTCGCTAGTAATCAACTCAATACCATGTATACCTCGCTCAACCAACTGCTGAAGAAAATCACGCCAATGTACCTCAGCCTCTGATAACGCAACAGAAACACCTAGCACTGTTCTCTTGCCGGTTGATTCATCAAAGCCATAGGCTATCAATACCGCACAGTCTTGTACTGTGCCGCTAGTGCGCACCTTCTCATAACGTGCATCTAGCCAAAGATATTTTATCTTTCCTAACGGCTTATTTCGCCATTTCTTTAAATCTTCATCCAACAATTTAGCGCAACGGCTTACCTCTGTGCTTGAAATATCTGTTCCACAGAGTTGCTTTAGCACCTTTTCAACTTTGCGCGTGGAAACCCCATGCACATACATTTCAGCGACAGCCAGCTTAAGTGCTCTATCAGAGCGTACACCTCGCTCTAAGACTGATGGATAGAAGGCTTCATTGGAGTCTCTAACCTGCGGTATCTGTAGCTCAAGCTGACCTTGACCTGTGTTAATTAACCTTGGTTTAAAGCCGTTCGCATATCCGTTTCTATCGCCAGTTCGCTCATAAGGACTGGCATTTAAATGGCGCTCCCTTTCTATTAACATAGCCTCATTCATCAACCTGGAGACAAGCTTAGGTAAAGCTTCAAACCCCTCCATCGCTAAAACATGTATGGCTTCTTCGATTAAGTTCTCATTTTTATAGCAGCTCATTGTCATTCCTCTTTTTTGGTTAAGTTTACCTTAAAAGGAATTTCTAATCTGACTGAGTCGCCTGCTTATTTTCAGCAAGTCAATGGAATTTACAGAAAGGATGGCGCACTAGCAACTGGAGAGCCAACGCGCGAGGCAGGAAAGCCGAGGGTTCTGTCGCAAATTAATGGTTATTTGATATAATACCGACCAAATTTAGCATTGAATAATAATGGAGTTATTATGGCGATTAGTTTTAAAGGAAGACATTTCCCCAAAGAGATTATTTTAACAGCAGTACGCTGGAAGCTTGCGTACCCATTAAGTTACCGAAATATTGAAGAGCTCATGGAAGAACGTGGTGTTAGCGTTGATCACTCTACAGTACAAAAATGGGTGGTTCGCTATGCGCCCCAGCTTGAGCAAGAGTTTCGTAAAAGCAAGCGCAAACTTGCTGATAGTTGGAAGATGGATGAGACTTATATTAAGGTCAATGGCAAGCAAGTTTATCTTTATCGTGCAGTTGATAAGTACGGTAACACCGTTGATTTTATGCTGTCAGAGAAGCGTGATCGTAAGGCAGTGCTAGCTTTTTTAATAAAGCGATTGGATCAAGCGGGTTACCCAAAAAGGTTAACATTGATAAAAGTGGTGCAAATACAGCAGCGTTGGAAAGACTCAATACCTTATTATTTTTATCTGGATTCTGGTTTGCGATGGTCGAGGTTAGGCGCATTAAATACCTCAATAATTTGGTCGAGCAAGACCATCGATCGATAAAGCGTATCACGAAATATACACTGGGTTTTAAAAAGTTCAATTCAGCTAAGGCAACAATAGCTGGTATTGAGTTATGCCATATGCTAAAAAAAGGGCAGATGCGAGGCAATAGCATGATGCCAGCCTGGCAGCAGTTCTACACGCTCGCAGACTAGTTGCGCCCAAAAATAGGCTACCTCATCTAGGTGTAAATTTTTCGACAGAACCACAAGGAGTGGCTAGAGGAGTATTATCCAAAGGTTCTACCACAATCTCATCTTGGCAGGGCAATGGAATATGTCATCAAGCATTGGGAAAACATGACTCGGTTTCTTGATGATGGTAGATGTGAGATTGATAACAATCACACAGAGAGAGACATTAAGCTCTTAGTGCTTGCAAGGAAGAACTTTCTATTTTGCGACACAATGCCAGGCGCTAACGCACTAGCAATGCATGCAAGTCTAGCTCTAACTGCTGAACTGCATCATCACAATGTCTGTCGATACTTCACCTATCTTTATGAGCGCCTACCACATTGCAAAACATTAGAAGATATTGAGGCACTGCTGCCATGGAATGTGCCGCCGGATAGCACCTAGCACGTGTTAGCTACGGAAGCAAGGACGCCCGTGGATCGCTTACAAATAAAGGGCTATATTGTTTGGTCGCATAGTCAAAAAGTAAAACTGATATAGCTAAACCAACGGCACCACCCAAATTATGACAGGTTCCAATAATACCCATTGAATTTCCACTATCTTCCATTGGTGTTGATGTCATACCGAGTGTAATTGATGGGCTTAAAATAAAACGGCTTGGTTCAATTACGGTGTATTTTAGGTATCAGGGCGCATAGAAATACCTACCCAATTAAAGTATAATAACTACTGCTCTTTAAAAATT
>CBDALO010000150.1:0-76913 GCA_965196985.1 Gammaproteobacteria bacterium
CCATCTCTGCCTGTAATTTGGATTTTCATTGCATTGATGTTCTCAAACTCTCCAAAATAATAGTTATTTTTCCGTCTTGTACGCAATTCTTTCCAACTGTTAACTTTTGGAATTGCTTTTCGCCTTGAGCATCAAAATCAGCGTTAATCAGCTTAAGCTTTTTACCATCATCACCTCTACCTTCTATTGTTCTTGTTATTTTTGAGCGAATATAAAGTCTTGATCTAGGTTTGTATCAATTAGTGAGAGATAGTCATTATCATCAAACTCTCTATCTAGAATATGGGTAATGGTTGCATCTTCATTCTTTGATTTAGGCAGATTCCTATTTTTGCTATTTCACGAATAGACAGCAGCTTTTTATTAAAGTAATCACCAGATTCATAAAGACTCTTGGCCTCTTTATCTCCCTCAAATGGCTTTCCAGCCTCTATTTTCTTAATATGCTCAGCTTTTAAAAACTTAGGGTCCTTATTGCTGTAGCTTACATGCGATAGTAGATGCACAGCCTTATCACCAGGTACTAATGCAACTGCGTTATGCGTGCTGTAACCATTGATAATATCCCCGTCCAGACTCCTTACTTTACCTAGATTTTCAGTTTGCTTGCTATGTGGCTTTCTAAATATCAGAAGGATCATGAAGAACATCAATTTTACTGGCGTGTGAAAGTTTTTCACAGCTCTGTTCTAGCAATACATCATTTGTTTTTATTGGATCTAAATCGGTGCTTTTATTTTCACCGGTAAGTGTACGAATCATCTTTTTATACTCATTGTTATCTTTTGATGAACTGAACAACTTACAACTACCTTCAGTTAATAGCTTTCCTACAATCGTCGATAGATTTTTTTTAAAACAACTTTCCCAGTTAATTTTGAAAAAAGAGGGGCAGCGTAATCGGCGAAGTTTAACATTTATACTCATCTCGTTAGTCTTGTTAAAAAGACAAAGCATAGTCATTTTTACACAATATTTCAGCATTATTTTGCTGATTTAAATTTTGGGTAGTTTTCAGTAACCAAGGTGGTTTTACCACTTTGCCGAGCACCCATAACAAAGATTAACTGGCGTATCTAACAGTGCTGTTTTAATGAGCTTGCTTGAATATCGCTTATAGCGCTGAGGACTTGGCATCCCTCCCCCTTTTCTTCAATCGTTCCGACTATTTGCGATTATATCTCCGACTATTTGCGATTTCAATCCCGACTATTTGCGATTTCAATCCCGACTATTTGCGACAAGCCGGACAATACCCTAAAATCAAGTTCTCTTTCAGAATCTATAGATAAATAAGTTTCGCATTTTTAAGCTCTTTACGACCAACGGGTCCTGTCACGAATCGTTTCCCAGCGTGCTCGCAGGCAGTATTGCTGGGAGCCCTCGATTCGCGCCACCCGCTCTGCAGCATTGAACAACAAAAATGTGAAACCACCACTGAGGAGCTGCCCCTAAGCATTTATTAACGACTTAGCCACCCATAGCTTCTGAAAGAGATCCAGTTTAAATAAAGAATGGAAAGTGTTTTTGGTGCTTAATGCTACCTATTGATCAACTGAAAAACAGCTCCTAGCTCATCGGTAGATACAGCTTGCTCAGCACTCACCGCATAGCCCACTACAACAGCTAATTGACCATTGACAAAAATCAGTGGTACTCGATCACGCAACCAATAAGGCACATGCCATTCCTGGAAAAGGTTCTTCAAAGTATGATGCCCCGCCCTTCCTGACAAAGCCAAACGCTCGCCCCCTTGGCGAAAACGTATTTCAACTTGATCTTCAGCAGTAAGCTTAACACCACCTTTACCAAACTGCTGTTCTATTACTAATTGCCCCAGCTCAAACGGCAATACTAATGGGCTAGCAGTATCTATCCAAGGCAAGCGCACTGTATTATCAAAAGCAGATAAGGCTGGCATTAATAGAAGGTTATCACGCCAACGTCGGCACTCAGCACCTTCCCACACAATGCAGGCACGACTATCAAGCCTTGAATTAATTATCTCACTAACAATTAATTGCAGCTTACACTGGTCAGGCAACAAAAAACCTTGCTCTGCAATCCAATACCGTAACAAATTTAATAGTCGACTTTCTGGCAAAGTCTGTAGCTTGGCGATTGATAACCCTTCGACTAGTTGACCATTTGCTACCTTTTCAAAATCAGCCTCGCCAACCTCATTTAACAAGACCAGTTGCTCCTGCATTAATTCAGCGGTACGAGCAAGCTGCTTTGACAGAGTTGGCCAACGTTGTTGTAACAGTGGCATCACTTGGTGTCGCAATAAATTCCTAGAAAAATCCAGAGATTTGTTACTAGGGTCTTCAACCCAACTGAGTTTATGCTTAGTCGCATAAGCCTCCAGCTCAGTTCTTGGTACAGTCAACAAAGGTCGCGCATGCATACCTTTAGCAAAAGACTTTTCCTCTGGCATCGCGGCTAAACCTTTCACACCAGCCCCTCTACATAAATGTAGCAATAAAGTTTCAGCTTGATCGTCACGATGATGTGCCGTCACTAAAACCCCTTTCTCCGGCAATAACTCAGCAAAAAAATCATAACGCAACGCCCGCGCTTTAGCTTCAATATTACTATTCCCAACAGGCTCAGTTAAATAGTGGGTTTTTAAGTCAATACCTAACTGCTGGCAAAACTCCTCACATTGAAGCAGCCATTGATCAGCTTCAATGTTAATCCCATGATGAATGTGCACAGCTTGTAAAGAAACTTCAGGAAAGTCATTTAAGCACTGGCGTAACGCATAAAGCAAAACCGTTGAATCTAAGCCGCCACTGTATGCTACCCATAACTTCATACACGGATTAGCGGCAAGAAATTTAGTAACTGCCCCCTCAATCGAGTCCATACTGCATCAGACGCTGATAACGCGCTTCTGTTAATTGCTCAACTGGCAAAGCTTGCAACTCGGCAAGGCTTTTAGTGATAAAAGCTTTAACTCGGCTAGCTATTAAGCCGTAATCACGATGTGCGCCACCTAAAGGCTCTTCAATTATCTCATCAATCAAACCTAGCTCAAGAATCTTTTGTGCGTTAACACCTAAAGCTTCTGCCGCTTCAGCGGCTTTTTCTGTGCTCTTCCATAAGATTGACGCACACCCTTCCGGTGAAATAACTGAGTAAATACTGTATTGCAACATCGCAATACGATCACAAACCCCAAGTGCTAATGCACCACCTGAGCCACCCTCACCTGTAACAACACTGACAATGGGAGTTTTTAAATCAGAAAGCTGGAATAAGTTACGCGCAATTGCCTCACTTTGGTTACGTTCTTCAGCACCAATTCCAGGATAGGCACCAGCCGTATCAATAAAGGTAATTACTGGCATTTTGTAACGCTCAGCCATAGTAAATAAGCGCTGTGTACGACGATAATCCTCAGGACGCGGCATACCAAAGTTACGCTTTAGCTTTTCTGAAGTCTTGCGTCCCTTTTGATGCCCCATTACCATCACTGGCTGATTTTCAAAACGACCAATCCCTGCCACGATTGGATGCCCTGCTGCAAAACAGCGATCACCGCTTAACTCATCAAAGTCAGTAAATAACGCTTTAACATAATCTAATGTATATGGGCGGCAAGGGTGTCTTGCCACTTGCACGACTTGCATGGTGCTTAAGTCAGAAAAAATCGATTTTGTTAAGTCTTCACACTTACCCTCTAACTTAGCAATCTCTTCGTTAATATCAATTTCAGCCTCAGTATCAAGCTGACGTAACTCTTTGATCTTTGCTTTTAATTCAGCAATCGGCTGCTCAAATTCTAAGTAATTTAAATCCATACGCTTACTCTCTTTTTCTAATACTCTAACTGTACCGTTTTCTCACCAGGCAGTAAATTGCGTAAAGCTTGCAATAAATTATCCTGCGGCGTAATACACCAGTTACTACCAAGCGGCAATAAAGCCTTACCTTTACCATGATCATACTGCACGAACACCGGACAATTACCACCCTGGTAAGGCGCTAATAACTGCGCCAAACGCTTAGCAAAACCTTTTTCTATAGCATCGGCTGATAATCGCAGTCGTATCCGCTTTGCAAACAAAGCACGAGCTTGATCAATCCCCCAGCAACGTTTAGCCACAACACGCACCCCACCGCTAAAGTCATCATGACTCACCTCTCCCTCAACGATTAGCACTTGCCCTACTTCAATGGCTTGCTGTGACTGCTCATAAATTTCCGAAAAGAAAGTGGCTTCCACTCGAGCGCTACAATCATCTAAAGTAACGATAACAATCAACTTACCACGTTTGGTTTTTAATTTACGAACCCCTGTAATCAACCCGGCTAAAGACATAGTGCTATCAACATGACGCTTAAGTTCAACGAGAGGTGTAGCAACAAACTGTCGAATCTCAGCAGCATAAAGATCAAAGGGGTGTCCTGTTAAGTAAAAGCCAAGCGTTTCTTTTTCATATTGCAATCGGCTACGAGCCGTCCAACGATCAATCTTCAAAAACTCAGGTGCTAAAGCGTTATGTGCTTCCTGTTCATCCGCTACCGCGAACAGATCATTTTGGTTACGCGCTTCGTTCTCCAGGTGTTGCTCTGCAGCTTGTTGGAAGTTAGGTAAAGAGGCCATCATTGCAGCGCGATAAGGCCCCAACTGATCTAGCGCACCTGATTTAATTAATGCTTCTAATACCCGTTTAGTCACTTTTCGCGAATCAACCCGACGACAAAAGTCAAACAAGCCTTGATAAGCACCACCTTCTTCGCGTTCAGCGATTACACAAGCTAACGCTGACTCACCCACACCTTTAATAGCACCTAAACCAAAAACAATTTGCCCTGCCTCATTAACAGTAAATTTAATTTGCCCTGCATTAATATCCGGCGGCAGCACTTCAAGACCTAGTGCTTTACATTCCTCAATAAATATCACCACCTTATCGGTATTATCCATGTCGGATGACAATACCGCTGCCATAAACTCAGCTTGATAATGCGCTTTTAACCAGGCTGTTTGATAGGCTACTAAGGCATAAGCTGCCGAATGTGACTTATTAAAACCATAACCAGCAAATTTTTCCATCAAATCAAAAATTAGCGTCGCAGTTTTTTCATCAACCTGATTAGCCACAGCACCTTCGGTAAAAATCTTACGTTGCTTAGCCATTTCTTCAGGCTTTTTCTTACCCATGGCTCGTCGCAAAATATCCGCAGCACCCAGCGAATAACCCGCTAACACCTGAGCAATCTGCATAACCTGTTCTTGATAAAGAATTACCCCATAGGTAGGCTTCAAAATAGGTTCAAGCTTAGGATGTGGGTACACCACTTTGGCACGACCGTGTTTACGATCAATAAAATCATCTACCATTCCAGATTGCAGCGGCCCTGGTCGAAACAGTGCAACCAAAGCGACAATATCTTCAAAACAATCCGGCTGCAAGCGCTTGATAAGGTCCTTCATGCCGCGTGATTCAAGCTGGAATACTGCTGTCGTTTGACAAGATTTTAGTAATTTAAAACTTGCTTCATCAGTAAAAGGAATTAAGGAAATATCGATTTTTTCTTTATCAGCTGGCAGACGTTCATTAATCGCTTGTACGGCCCAATCGATAATGGTTAAAGTCCGCAAGCCAAGAAAATCAAACTTCACCAAACCAATCGCTTCGACATCATCTTTATCAAACTGGGTAACAGGGTGGTCAGAACCTTCTTCACAATAAAGCGGCGTAAAATCAGTGAGTTTACCTGGCGCAATAACTACACCACCAGCGTGTTTACCTGCATTACGCGACAAGCCTTCTAGCTCCATTGCCAAATCAATAATAGTTCTAACTTCTTCGTCATTTTCATAACGCTCTTGCAAGGCCGGTTCTTGCAAAGCCTTGGTCAACGTCATGCCTAACTCGAAGGGAATTAACTTAGCAACCTTATCAACAAAGCCATAAGGAAAATCAAGCACACGACCCACATCACGCACCACCGCCTTTGCCGCCATGGTACCAAAGGTAATAATTTGTGAAACACTCCCTCGGCCATACTTTTGCGCCACATAATCAATGACTCGATCACGACCATCCATACAAAAATCGATATCAAAATCCGGCATGGATACCCGTTCTGGATTTAAGAATCGCTCAAAAAGCAAGTCAAACTGTAAAGGGTCAAGGTCAGTGATCTTCAGCGCATAAGCAACCAAGGAGCCCGCACCTGAACCACGACCAGGCCCAACAGGAATACCATTATCTTTAGCCCACTGAATAAAGTCTGCCACAATCAAAAAATAACCTGGAAACCCCATTTGGTTAATCACCTGCAGCTCAATGGCCAAGCGATCATCGTAAGGTTTGCGCTGCTCGCTGCTTACCTCAGGTAAGATAATACTTAAGCGTTCATCCAAACCCTGTTTTGATACAGTTTCTAAATAGGACTCAACCGTCATCCCTTCGGGCACTGGGAAATTAGGCAAAAAGTTTTCACCAATAGTTAGTTCTAGATTACAACGCTTGGCAATTTCTACTGTATTAGTTAGCGCTGATGGCACATCAGCAAACAACTGCCACATCTCTTGTGCTGAGCGAAAGTATTGCTCCTGGCTATAAGCACGTGGCCGCCTATTATCGCTCAATACATAACCATCATGGATGCACACCCGCGCCTCATGTGCTTCAAATTCTTCAGCTTCAAGAAAACGCACATCATTAGTCGCAACAACTGGCACACCAACCTTTTCAGCCAAGTCCAAGGCGGCTTGAACGTAGGTTTCTTCCTGAGCGCGCCCAGTTCGCTGGAGTTCTAAATAAAAACGGTTAGGGAAAAGTTGCTGCCATGCTTGCAGCAATTGCCCTGCCTTACCCTCATCACCAGCCAATAAGGCACCACCAATATCACCCCGCACCGCGCCAGATAAGGCAATCAAACCTTCGGTATGATTAGTTAACCATTCTTTGCGAATCATCGGCTTACCATGGTGTTGACCTTCTTGATAAGCCCGTGATAACAACACACAAAGGTGGTTATAGCCAGTTTGGTTTTGACACAGCACAACTAAAGCGAAAGGCTTGTCGTGGTCTGCTTCGTTCACGATGGCTAATTCAGCGCCAATCAGAGGCTTCACCCCTTTGCTCAATGCAGCTTGATAAAATTTCACCATCCCAAACACATTAGCATGGTCAGTAATCGCCACAGCCGGCATCTTATTAGCCATTGCTTGATCAAGCAATGGCTTAATACGCACCACCCCATCGATTAATGAGTATTCTGTGTGCACATGGAGATGAACGAAATTCATTAAGACTTCCCTTGTTGCTGGCTGTAGATAATACCGAAGACAGCGGGCAGAGAACAGGGTTAAAAGCAGTCCTCTTTCAAAACGGAGATTAGTGCATAAATCCTTTCCTGATTTGCGCATTGCTTTTGCGTAAGTAAAGCGCAGCGTAGCGAGCCATGGAGCAAAAGCAATGCGCAAATCAACAGGCAGGATATTAATTAGTTAAGCCTGATTAGCACGTCCCTTCCTTAGAATAAGGAAGATTAGGATGGATTATAAAATCAAGCAACTTCCTTAACAACGAATCCCCCGCTTGCTTCGCGAGCTGCCCCACTATCGCCTCTGCTGACTTATCTCCTGGAAAAGCTTAACTCGCTTGCTGCTGGTTTTTATCGGGTCGCAAAAAACAAACTTCCTATTTGATTTTGCTAACCAGGTCGTCCTGACCTGGTTAGCCGATAAAAACTGGCGCAGCAAGCGCGCTTTTCTAAGTCGATAAGTCAGCAGAGGCTCACATTATCAAATTTCTGTCCTCTGTCTTCTGACCCTAAGACGGTGGTGCCTCAGTCCAACTGAACTTACAGTTACCAGGGGCACCATTAGCAGAGCAGTAAGCGCCAGAAGTGCTTGTGAAATGCATGCCATGCCCAGGTGTCAACGATAAATAAGCATAAACACCCTGGTTATGGGTACCAAAGTATTTACATGTCACTTTTCCAGAATTATCTTCAAGGGCCACCCCTACTAATGCGATAGGGTGACTATCGCCAGGGTTTGGAAAAGACCCGAAACCAGTGAACGAGTAGACCTGACCAGTAGTCGGATCGGTATAGCTACCCACAGCAGTATTACCTATGCTAGTTATATTAGGACACTCAATCGTAACAACACGAGTAACGTTCAACACCAACTGCGCACTTTGAGCCGCCGTACCAGCCTGGTTGCTTGCCTTAAAGTTGATCGTATAAACGCCTCCTGGCAGAGCCGTACTGAATTTACCAGATAGCGTTGTCGCAGCTGGTTGCACATCAAGGCTAAGACCCAAATTACTAAAGTTTACTGAGCCATCTGGACCACTGACGGTGATATTATTAGGCTCAACTTTCAAATAACCAACGCCATTTGACTCAGTAAAAGAATGAGTCAAATTAACTGAAGTAATGTCTGCGCCTGAGGTAACGTTTTGAGAAGCTGCATCACCTGTCTTAGTTGGCAATGTCGGGATACTGATTTCCAGAGTTGTATCATCAGCCTCACTAGACCAACCACCACTATTCTCTGCTGCAATTTTAAGAGTATAAACATCACCTGGTAGCGTACCCAGATTAACCGTACCAGTAAGCGTGTTATTATTAAAACTGAGTCCTAATTTTTCACCATCAGGAACACTGCCATTCGCCCTTGTAACGCTATCAATACGGTAAGCCGTTATAGGCGTAGCAGAATTAAAGAATGTCGTTAAATCTGGTGAAGTGTAACTTTGTCCATTACCCGCTATTGCATTAGGTAAGTTGCTCTTGCTACTAGGCACAGCCGGCAACACATCTATGGTTAAACTAGCAAAGTTATCAGCAAGACCGGCTTCGTTACTTGGCTTGAACTGAATTGTGTAGTTACCGTAGTGCAGACCACTCGCTAAAGTTCCTTCTAAATTATCACCACTAACGCTCAAACCTAGCGCAGCTAAAGTAGTCGGATTACCCTGATAATCCGTCACCGTAAAGTTACTCGCATTAAAGTTCAAAGTACCAATATTATTCTGTTCACTAAAGTATTGCGCCATATCAACCGTGGTAATTGCTGTCCCAGTATGAAGCGACTGCGTTCCTGGGTTCTGACCACTGTTATGCGTCGGTATGCGCGCAATAGTCAGATTAACATCAAGTGGATTAACAGACCAACCACCTGCGTTATGCGCTGCAACTTGGACTTGATAAGTACCCGCCTCAACACCAGTCGGCAAGGCAAGCGGGTTAGCTGCTAGTGAATACTCACCGTTATCTTTAACAATACTTAAACCGAAAGTACCGCTCTGGCCAACTATTCGGTTAATACGCATCTGATCAACTGTAGCTGACTCACTAAAGTGGCTCGCTAAGTTAGTTAACGCAAAGCTAGCATTATTCCCTGTAACGGCTGGATTGACTGCTGGGCCTGGCACAGGGGCTGGCGGTAAACCAGCAACATTAATCGTCAAAGTCGCAAAGTCAGCAGCAGGGCCAATATTATTAGCAAATTTAAATTTCAACTGATAAGTACCATCCGCCGCTGTCGCTGGTACTCCACCAATAAGGTTATAAACACCATCGGAAACCTTAGTAATACTTAAACCATTCGCACCACCAAGCGCTGAATCAGCAAGACTAACGGGTGTTGCGCTACCTGGCTGAACCACCTCAACATAGTCAGTAGTAGGCGGTAATGGCATAGTTAGCGGACCACTCGCGCTAGGTGTTGGGCTAGCAAAGGAATTTGATAGAGTAAGTGGATTACTAAGCGCCTGCCCTAGATTAAGCGTAAGTGCACTTGGATCAGTTGTTTTCGTTGGAATATTACCAATCGTTAACTGATAGGTCGCCGGTGAAGCTGAATAGCCACCATCGTTATGCGCATAGATTTTAATGGTATAAATTCCCAACGGCACGGTACTACCCAAGGTCCCACCCAAGGTATAAACACCTTTGGTATCAGTCAAGGCAAGTCCCAAGTTTGAACCCTTTAAGGTGGTTGTGCCTGTTGGCGTTGTTACTTGGATAGAGCTTTGATTACTATCATTAAAATCTAACGGATAGTTAACATCAGGATCGTTAAAGTAACTATTTAACGTCACTGTCGTAACCGTTGGATAGAGCGTTATTTTGTCTGTAAAAACCAACTTCAGTACTTAGAAAAACCTTTAAAATTCTAAATGGCACTCTATTGTACCTGTCTCATCGCATAATATCTTAAATTAATTATGCTAATCAATCTAAAAAATTATTTATACCTCAAATTTTTCTCCTCTCAAAATAAATTATTAACTTTTAGGTAATAGCAATTATATCTCGTTAATAAGAACAAGAATGATCTATCCTAAAACCCTATGAAGCCTTATTATTCACTTCAACTTAAGTATCTAGGTGATCCGCTCCACTGGTCATCAATTTCCACTAAAACAGCTGATACGAGCCTTAGGCACGATTCAGTATTAGGGAAAATTCCAACTGTATGCGTCCTTCTTTTTACCTCTCTGTTTACGCGCTCAGCTATGTTACTGGTTCTTAATCTTTTTTGATGCGGCCTGTCAAAGTTCATCACTACTAAGCCCTCCGGTATATTCACTTCCAACCAAGAAGAAAGCTCTGGTGCTGTTTGCTGATATTTATCTACCGCCATAGCCAATAGTCTTTCCGACTCATGAATGTTTGAGGCATTAAATATAGCTGTAATCTCCTCAGCTACTGGTTCCTTCATTGAGCGCTTTGGTATGTGAGCCTGAGCATTTTGCTGCAAATGAAATTGGCAGCGTTGCCAAGGAACACTGGGGAACACAGCTCTTCTAGCGGCTTTTAGGCCAGTATGAGCGTCGCTAGTAATCAACTCAATACCATGTATACCTCGCTCAACCAACTGCTGAAGAAAATCACGCCAATGTACCTCAGCCTCTGATAACGCAACAGAAACACCTAGCACTGTTCTCTTGCCGGTTGATTCATCAAAGCCATAGGCTATCAATACCGCACAGTCTTGTACTGTGCCGCTAGTGCGCACCTTCTCATAACGTGCATCTAGCCAAAGATATTTTATCTTTCCTAACGGCTTATTTCGCCATTTCTTTAAATCTTCATCCAACAATTTAGCGCAACGGCTTACCTCTGTGCTTGAAATATCTGTTCCACAGAGTTGCTTTAGCACCTTTTCAACTTTGCGCGTGGAAACCCCATGCACATACATTTCAGCGACAGCCAGCTTAAGTGCTCTATCAGAGCGTACACCTCGCTCTAAGACTGATGGATAGAAGGCTTCATTGGAGTCTCTAACCTGCGGTATCTGTAGCTCAAGCTGACCTTGACCTGTGTTAATTAACCTTGGTTTAAAGCCGTTCGCATATCCGTTTCTATCGCCAGTTCGCTCATAAGGACTGGCATTTAAATGGCGCTCCCTTTCTATTAACATAGCCTCATTCATCAACCTGGAGACAAGCTTAGGTAAAGCTTCAAACCCCTCCATCGCTAAAACATGTATGGCTTCTTCGATTAAGTTCTCATTTTTATAGCAGCTCATTGTCATTCCTCTTTTTTGGTTAAGTTTACCTTAAAAGGAATTTCTAATCTGACTGAGTCGCCTGCTTATTTTCAGCAAGTCAATGGAATTTACAGAAAGGATGGCGCACTAGCATGGCACTCTATTGTACCTGTCTCATCGCATAATATCTTAAATTAATTATGCTAATCAATCTAAAAAATTATTTATACCTCAAATTTTTCTCCTCTCAAAATAAATTATTAACTTTTAGGTAATAGCAATTATATCTCGTTAATAAGAACAAGAATGATCTATCCTAAAACCCTATGAAGCCTTATTATTCACTTCAACTTAAGTATCTAGGTGATCCGCTCCACTGGTCATCAATTTCCACTAAAACAGCTGATACGAGCCTTAGGCACGATTCAGTATTAGGGAAAATTCCAACTGTATGCGTCCTTCTTTTTACCTCTCTGTTTACGCGCTCAGCTATGTTACTGGTTCTTAATCTTTTTTGATGCGGCCTGTCAAAGTTCATCACTACTAAGCCCTCCGGTATATTCACTTCCAACCAAGAAGAAAGCTCTGGTGCTGTTTGCTGATATTTATCTACCGCCATAGCCAATAGTCTTTCCGACTCATGAATGTTTGAGGCATTAAATATAGCTGTAATCTCCTCAGCTACTGGTTCCTTCATTGAGCGCTTTGGTATGTGAGCCTGAGCATTTTGCTGCAAATGAAATTGGCAGCGTTGCCAAGGAACACTGGGGAACACAGCTCTTCTAGCGGCTTTTAGGCCGGTATGAGCGTCGCTAGTAATCAACTCAATACCATGTATACCTCGCTCAACCAACTGCTGAAGAAAATCACGCCAATGTACCTCAGCCTCTGATAACGCAACAGAAACACCTAGCACTGTTCTCTTGCCGGTTGATTCATCAAAGCCATAGGCTATCAATACCGCACAGTCTTGTACTGTGCCGCTAGTGCGCACCTTCTCATAACGTGCATCTAGCCAAAGATATTTTATCTTTCCTAACGGCTTATTTCGCCATTTCTTTAAATCTTCATCCAACAATTTAGCGCAACGGCTTACCTCTGTGCTTGAAATATCTGTTCCACAGAGTTGCTTTAGCACCTTTTCAACTTTGCGCGTGGAAACCCCATGCACATACATTTCAGCGACAGCCAGCTTAAGTGCTCTATCAGAGCGTACACCTCGCTCTAAGACTGATGGATAGAAGGCTTCATTGGAGTCTCTAACCTGCGGTATCTGTAGCTCAAGCTGACCTTGACCTGTGTTAATTAACCTTGGTTTAAAGCCGTTCGCATATCCGTTTTTATCGCCAGTTCGCTCATAAGGACTGGCATTTAAATGGCGCTCCCTTTCTATTAACATAGCCTCATTCATCAACCTGGAGACAAGCTTAGGTAAAGCTTCAAACCCCTCCATCGCTAAAACATGTATGGCTTCTTCGATTAAGTTCTCATTTTTATAGCAGCTCATTGTCATTCCTCTTTTTTGGTTAAGTTTACCTTAAAAGGAATTTCTAATCTGACTGAGTCGCCTGCTTATTTTCAGCAAGTCAATGGAATTTACAGAAAGGATGGCGCACTAGCAACCGTTGCACCCGGTTTTAAGTTAGCTTGGTTGCTAGGGTTAGTATTATTCCAAACCGGCTTAGGTGGCAAAGGCACATTAAGGTTAAATGTCGCATAACTACTCGCCAAACCCAAAGTATTAGTAAAACGGAAACTGATAGCATAAGTACCTGGAGCAATGTTATTAGGCAAACTTCCGCTTAACACATAATTACCACCATTATCAGCAACTGTTAAACCACTTAATGCTGATCCCTGCAATGAAGTAGCCGTCGCGCCGTTATAGCTCACCTTAATGTAATCTGGGTCATCAGTTTTACTGGTGATATCAGTAAAGTCACCACTAATACTAGGCACAAGGTCTGTAAAGTAGTTGTTTAAGGTAACTGCTGTAATCGCCGCACCAGGATTAACTGTTTGAGCATTTGGATTACCCGAGGTTTGTGGCACGTTACCAATATTAAGTGTTAATGAAGCAGCCTTTTGCGCATAACCATTATTTACACTTGAATCATTCTTAGCGGTAAAGCTAATTGTATAAGCACCTAGGTTAGCGACGCTTAATGAGCTAGGAATATTACCTGCTAAAGTGGTAACACCACCCGCTGCATCAAGTCGTAAACCTCCGCTAACCGCTAGTGGTGAGTTAGCAAAAGTTGTTGAATCGCCATTATGAGTTACCTCAATTGAAGTCGTGTTATCCGCAGAAAAGCTAATCGGCGCAGCAGAGCTAAACGATGCATTCAGGTTAACCGTTGGGTTCAAGGCATCACCAGGCTTCTTAGTACTCTGTGCTGCTGGATTTTGGGTAAACTCAGGTGGTCCCACCGCTTTATTAACAGTCAAGCTCAAACTAACAGCTTGTTTCGATTGGCCAAGGTCATTATGGGCATAGAAGGTAATGGCATAAGTCCCTGGCTTAACAACACTCGTTTCAGGAATAGAACCTGTCAATATACTGCCATCTAAAGTGAGGTGATAAGTTGAGTCATTGCTACCTACTTGCCCTAATGGTGAATTCGCCAAATCAAAGCTCCCACCACTCGGTGTAGTAACTTTGATTGAGTTAATATCCGTTGCTGAGAAAGTCAACTCACCGCTGAAGTTCGGGTTAGTAAAGTAATGACTTAGATCAACAGGTGTAATAGCTGCTGCGGTACCAGCAGTTTGTGCCACTGGTGAAGCAGTCCCATTACGGGCAGGTAGTCCAGCATAATTAATCGTAACATCGACTGAATTTGAGTTACCTACTGAGTTAGTCGCTGTGACCTTAAGTGTTTTTGATTGCCCTGCATAAACAGCATTTGGAACACCAATAATTTCATCGGTAGAAAAGGTGCCATTATGACTATAAGCAAGCCCGCTTTGTGCCAAGGTATCAGGACTTACTAGCTCAGCAGTAACGCTAGATAAAGTTGCATGGCTAGCACCTGCGGCAATATGACTCGCTAAGTTAAGCAACGGTGCACTACTCGTATAACTTTGGCCTTGTTTAGCAACAATAGTCGTTGGGATATCATCAAACGTTGGCGCACCCGTCTTAGCAACATTAAAGGTTAATGAAGCCTCACCAGTTGAGTAACCCGTGGTATTTTTACCATGAATAATAATCTGATAAGTACCAGCGGTTAAGCTATTAGGGATTTTACCCGTCAAACTGCTACCAGAAAGCGTTATGCCATTAGTCCCTAAAGCCGAACTTGTTAACGGCTGGCGCTTATTATCAGGGTCAATCACTTCAATCGAATTTTGCTCAGCAGCATCAAAACTTAACGAACCACTTAACGCTGGATTAGTAAAGAAACTACTCAAATCAATAGGCTGACTAAGTGACTGGCCTTGTGACAAAGCAAACGTTTCATCAACTCCACTATTAACAACCGGCAAGCCCGTGTAAGTTAAAGTAACGTTGGTCGTATTTGATTCATCGTTACTATTGGTTACTGTGATTTGTAAAGTCTTAGTAGTACCCGCGTAGGCAGCATTTGCCGTACCAGTAATCTCAGCCGTTGAATAATCTGTATTATGAGTAAAGCTTAAGCCGCTCGCACTTAGCGTATTACCATCAGTTAGTTCAGCCGTAATACTCTTAATGCTACCACTACCCGGAACAAGATGTTTGGCAATATCAAGCAAAGGGGTCGTTGTGTAATTTTGTCCTTGATTAACAGTCAGTGCAGAAGGCATTTCAGTGAATTGTGGCTTACCCTGTGTTAAGGCAACATTTAATGTAATCAACAAAGGAACCACAGCTGTTACGTCTATCTTTATTTAGGGGAATTGAGCTAGTTTTATCTCATAATAAACAAGGTTTTTAGTAACCTATCAAGGTAAAATAACTTGATATAAAAACTATAGTGAAATTAGTCATGCGCAGAATCATAAAAGCGATTAAAAGCCTGAGTGATTACCTGATCCTGCTGAAAAAAAATCCAGAGCTACTAAGGCCAGAGCAGTGCAGCCATTGCGGTGCAGGTGGACTATGGTCACATGGATCATATGATCGAAAACCAGATAGGAACCCAGGTAAAGGACGCTCTTTAAATCCCACCCCTGTTTTGAGATTTTATTGTCATCAATGTAAACGTACTTGTTCAACCCTACCTGAGATACTTTCTCCAAAGCGTTGGTATTGCTGGTCAGTTCAGCAGGCAGTGTTAATGAGCGTGCTCCTGGGAAAAGTATTAGCTCATCAGGTCAGGAGCAAGGTGTTAGTCGACACACCGTTGCTAGGTGGTTTCACTGGTTGGTTGACCACTTCGTTGATTACTCCTTCCATATCAAAGCACATCCGTTGTGGTTACAGCTTGGGCGACATAGTGATCCACAAGCGTTTTGGTTGGCCTGCCTTGGTGAGCATGATTTATCGAGCATCATGCTTTTTCTTAACAACACAGGAGTGAGCATCCCATAATTAATTAACGTGAAAAAAAGTTGAGATGGATATTTTCTGTAAACCTCACGACCCCACACAGTTTGAGCGTAGCATTCTCAACTCAAGTTGTGATTAACTCATTGCAAGTAGTTAAATCACACAGGAATTGCAAAATGACCAAGCCCATTCACCCAACAGCACTGTTTCGCCTAAGTGTTTTAGGTGAGCTATGTAGCCGAAATAGTTTTGAGCATGGTGAGCTCAAGAGCATTATTAAAAGGTTGTCCCAGCAAACCTACAACATTCCAGGTAGTAAGCGTGTTCACCTCAGTGCTAAAACAATTGAGAATTGGTATTACGCCTGGTTAAAGCAGGGTATTGATGGATTAGTTCCTAAAACTCGACGAGACAAAGGCCAGTGTCACATCAATCCAGAGGGTGCTGCCTTTATATAATGTAGAAAATATAGCATAATATACACTTTAACTTGATTACGGATGGTGTTTGGATGTCAGCTAGAATTATCTCTGATGAAAATAATGAATTAACTATTGAACTCAAGCTTCCACTAAAAGGATCCATGCTTGAATGTGAGGATGCAATTCTTGACGGCCTTAATGAGGTTGGAACATTAGCCACTGAAAAAGCTTTAAGTAAGTTTGATGCAGATGGCTCTCCTATCCATGTTGGAAAAATAAAGCTAACAGCACGAAGTAGAGATGAAGCAAATTACCAAACGCCTTATGGAGTTGCTCGAGTTAAGCGTTATGTTTATCAAACCTCTAAAGGCGGGAAGATCTTTTGTCCTTTAGAAGATAAGGCTAGAATTATCCAAGGATCAACACCGCGATTTGCAAAAATAATCTCACATAAATACTCAAACTTACCTGCTCCTAGTGTTATTGATGATCTCAAGGTCAATCATAACCGTAAAATCTCACATTCATACTTGCAACGGGCAACTGATTTTGTTGGCGGTATTGCACAAGCCAAAGAGGCTGAGTGGGAATATGAAGAGCCAAAGCTTGATGCAGGCATTGAGATGCTAAGTATTAGCTTAGATGGTGCATATGTTCTCACCGTTGATGATGGTTATAGAGAGAGCATGGTTGGAACTATTTCCATGTATGATAAGCATGGTGCACGCCTGCACACAACCTACGTTGCAGCATCACCAGAATATGGAAAAGATGAATTCTTTAATAGGCTTGAAAAGGAAATAAAGCTGAAAAAGAAATATTACCCTGATGCTAAAACAATTGGCGTTGCTGATGGAGCAAAAAATAATTGGCCATTTCTAAAAAAACATACTGATACGCAAATTTTAGATTTTTGGCATGCAACTGAATATCTCGGCGAAGCATCAAAGGCAGTATTTACCAAAAAATCTGAAAGAGATGAGCGTGATGTTTGGCTCGAAGAGAGATGTCATGACTTAAAGCACAAGAAAGGTGCGGCAGGTAGAATACTTGCTGAGCTTAAAGAGCATCTAAATAAAAACCTGAATAAATCGCTTAGAGAAAAGCTAGAAGGAACAATTACGTATTTTGAAAATAATATTAAAGAAAAGCGAATGTCGTATCATAATTTGATTAAGCAGAATGCACCAATTGGCTCTGGCGTCACTGAAGCAGCATGTAAAACAATTGTTAAACAAAGATTAGGCGGATCAGGAATGCGCTGGAAAGACAAGGGAATGAAAATCGTTTTATGCTTGAGAACGCTAGTAAAGACTAAAGGCAGATGGGATCAGTTTTGGGAGAAGGTCAATGATTTTGGCGTGCCAGCAGCAATATAGCCTACATTATATAGAGGCAGCACCCAATCCAGAGCTACAAGAGTTAATTATTTCCACTAAACAGGAAAGCCCTTCAAGATCAATTCCGACCGTGATTAAACTCTTAGAAACTCAAGGGAAGGTAGCACGAGGTGAATTATCTCACGCAACAGTTCACCGCTTATTAGTAAAACACGGCCTGTCTAAAAGAACAGTCACACCTTCTAACCAAATTGAGCGCCGCTCATTTGAGGCGCTCACAGCTTGTGATATTTGGTATGGCGATGTCATGCATGGTCCAACGATTTACGATGGCCAAAGAAGAGTTAAAAGCTATTTGGTGAGTATTTTTGATGATGCCTCAAGGTTGGTCTGTCACAGTAAATTTTGTACTGATGAGAGTGCCATTACTATTGAGCATGTGTTGAAAGAGGCATTACTCAAACGTGGGCTTCCTGTTAAGCTCATCATTGACAACGGCCCTGCCTACCGTGCTAAAACGTTGCAAACCATTTGTGCTCGTTTGAAAATTCAATTGATTTACGGCAGGCCCTATGAACCGCAAAGCAAAGGCAAACTAGAGCGTTGGCATAGAACAGTACGCGAGCAATTCCTAGCTGAATGCAACCTGGATTCCATTCATAGTTTCAATGCGCTGAATGATCGATTTTGGGCTTGGGTTGAGCGTGTTTATCATCAAGCCTCGCAAAGCGCCCTGCCTGACAAGATGACCCCGTTACAACGCTATCAGCAAGACCTCACTAAAATTCAGCCGTTAGGTTGTTTGGCCGATAAGCTAGATGATTACTTCCTGCATCGCATTAAGCGCCGAGTCAGGAAGGATGGCACGGTAAGCTGGAATAATCGACTCTTTGAAGTTCCATTTGAACTGGCTCAACAAGAGGTTTATTTAGTGGTTGATCCGCATAGTGACTCCGCCCGTCACGTCGAATCATTGGAATATCAATACCTTGGTGCAGTGGGAGAGCTGGACAAACATAACAACCTTTCTAGAACCCGAGCTAGACCTCAGATGCCGGAACAACCAGCAAGAAAAACCTCGCTAGTTGAGATTGTTTATAACCAAGTTAAAGAGGATTTGGATATCACTGAGGAGATACCGTCTTAAACGTCAACAATAAATTGTAAAATTTTTACTAGGCATCCGCTGAAAATGGCTGCTGTGTTTTTAGGATGCCATAAATCATATGCACCATTTTTCTCATAACAGCACAAATGGCTAGCTTCTTTGGCTTGCCTTTTTTGAGCAGCTTTTCATAAAATTTCTTCAAAATAGGATTATGCCTTATAGCCACTAATGCCGGCATGTAAAGCGCCTTTCGCAACCAAGCACTACCAACCTTTGAGAGCCGTGATGAATTCAATGAAGTGCCTGATTGTGACTGGCTGGGATTTAAACCAATATGAGCAGCCAATTGTTTTGCGCCAGAAAATCTTTCAATATTATTAAAAAAAGCAGTTAGTGTTTGAGCGGTTTTATCACCAATGCCTGGGATGCTTTTAAGCAGCTCTGTGTTATTCTTCAGATCATCATCACTCGCGATCAGCTTACTAATTTCTTCCTGCAGTCGTAAAATTTCTTTTTCCATATAATCGATATGATTTTGTATAGAGCTAATAATTGTTTCTTCCGCTAGCTCCAGCCTGTTTTGTTCATTGCTGACTTGGGAGGTTAATACTTCAGATCTCTGTATCAAAGCTCTTAGAGCCTCTATATTAGCTGGCAAAGGCTGCCATAGCGTTGGAGTAAAATGATTTGAATAGTCCTTAATACTGACCGCATCGGCCTTGTCGGTCTTGTTTCGTATTAGCTGTCCTTTCATAAAAAACTTTATTCGTGCAGGATTAATTATACTGACATCACACTTCTCACTATGTAAATAAAGAGCCAATGCATTACCGTATTTACCTGTTGATTCCATGCAAAAATGAAGTGACTGATCAGATAAAGATTGCGTCCATTCTAATAACTCAGAAAAGCCCTCAGGATTATTATTAAAATGTTTAACGTGATCTTTTCCGCTAGTGGTGATAGCAGCAACAAAATCAGATTTTGCAATATCAATACCAACACAATTTTTTTTCATTTGCTAGAGCCTCTTAAATTTTATTACACTAACAAACTTGGGAAATCATAGTTCGGATCAACCTTGCAAATACAGGCTCACAATGGCCTAAGATACCGTTCGATCTCATGAACTTATGAGGGTGGAAGGGAGCTAAATCTCCTCAACAGGATTAAATCCTAAGGACGAACACGGCTTCACCTTCCGCCTACCCAAGCATCCTTGGGATTGTAGCAATATTGTCATATCTCTACAGTTATTTAAGATACAAGGATGAGTAAGATGTATCTTCAACATTTTGGCTTGAAATTTGATCCATTGGGTAAATCAAACATTATTGAATTGGCGCAGTCAAAGCGACTAGAACAGCAACTTAATGGTTTGCTAGAAACACGCGGCTTAGCAGTGATTACTGGCGACTCAGGGACAGGAAAGACCACGGCGCTAAGATACTGGAGCAATAAACTCAACCCGCTGACCCATCAAGTCATTTATCAATCAGACACTCACTTTCGGTCATTTGATGTGTACTCTCAGCTTGCCGAAAATCTAGGTTTAGAAAACTATTACCGATTCTCTAAACTTTGGAGAGACTTGAAGCAGAGCTTGATCGCGCTCTACCATGATAAAAACGTTCAGCCTATTTGGATCCTAGACGAGGCGCATCAGCTTAGTAATGATTTCATTCTACGATTACCTGACTTCCTTAATTTCAGTTTTGACAGCAAAGACGTCATGACGATTATCTTATGTGGACTCCCATCACTTCTAGCAACATTGCAGAGACCAGCCTATGAACCTATCAACTCTAGAATTCAGTGCTTTATTAGGTGGCATGCAATTGAAGATAGCAGGGATTTTGAGAGCATTATTCACGCTGCTTTTGAGAAGGCAGGAATGAGCAGCAGCTTATTCACTGAAACAGGTATTCGTGCAGTACACATGGCCACAAAAGGTAGGCTTCGTTATGTTGATAGGCTCATGCGACATGCGTTGCTAATCGCCGCTAATATGAATTTAAACCATATACCGGATGATGTCATTAATCAGGCAATTCATGAGCTAAAAGGTTAACTATTTGACACCATCTCACGCAAAATAGGTTGAGATGGTTTCTCTAAATTATTGTGGGACGTTACACACTGCATAACCTACATTATTTTTGGCATGAATAGCAATAACATAAGTATCACTAGTAACCGCAGATAAAATGCTACCTGACAAAGTGCTACCAGTAAGTATTAGTCCTCCTGTTTTACCTAAGGAAGAACCTGTTAAGGTATTTGTACCATCAGGGCCAGTAATCTGAATCGAGCTAGCATTGTCATTAGCAAATGTATTACTGCCACTATTTGCAATACTATTAAAGTAACTTGCTAAATCAACCGAAATTGATTGGCCTTTATTTTCATTAAGAACTAAGTTTGCTTCACTATTACGAGTAGGTAACCCAAGGTAATTAATCGTAATATCTTTCGTAGCTGTTAACCCTGCACTGTTAGTAGCACTAATCTGCAAGGTTTTTTGTTGTCCTGCGTAGGTGCTGTTAACAGTACCAGCAAGGTAAATACTACTAAAGTCACTATTGGTAACCAGGCTTAAACCACTATCAATCAGGCTATCACCGTTGAGCAACTGCGCACTAACCTTAGTTAGTGAACCAGTACCCGCGTTAACCTGACCAGTTAAATTGATAGAGCGTTATTTTGTCTGTAAAAACCAACTTCAGTACTTAGAAAAACCTTTAAAATTCTAAATGGCACTCTATTGTACCGATAGAGCGTTATTTTGTCTGTAAAAACCAACTTCAGTACTTAGAAAAACCTTTAAAATTCTAAATGGCACTCTATTGTACCTGTCTCATCGCATAATATCTTAAATTAATTATGCTAATCAATCTAAAAAATTATTTATACCTCAAATTTTTCTCCTCTCAAAATAAATTATTAACTTTTAGGTAATAGCAATTATATCTCGTTAATAAGAACAAGAATGATCTATCCTAAAACCCTATGAAGCCTTATTATTCACTTCAACTTAAGTATCTAGGTGATCCGCTCCACTGGTCATCAATTTCCACTAAAACAGCTGATACGAGCCTTAGGCACGATTCAGTATTAGGGAAAATTCCAACTGTATGCGTCCTTCTTTTTACCTCTCTGTTTACGCGCTCAGCTATGTTACTGGTTCTTAATCTTTTTTGATGCGGCCTGTCAAAGTTCATCACTACTAAGCCCTCCGGTATATTCACTTCCAACCAAGAAGAAAGCTCTGGTGCTGTTTGCTGATATTTATCTACCGCCATAGCCAATAGTCTTTCCGACTCATGAATGTTTGAGGCATTAAATATAGCTGTAATCTCCTCAGCTACTGGTTCCTTCATTGAGCGCTTTGGTATGTGAGCCTGAGCATTTTGCTGCAAATGAAATTGGCAGCGTTGCCAAGGAACACTGGGGGAACACAGCTCTTCTAGCGGCTTTTAGGCCAGTATGAGCGTCGCTAGTAATCAACTCAATACCATGTATACCTCGCTCAACCAACTGCTGAAGAAAATCACGCCAATGTACCTCAGCCTCTGATAACGCAACAGAAACACCTAGCACTGTTCTCTTGCCGGTTGATTCATCAAAGCCATAGGCTATCAATACCGCACAGTCTTGTACTGTGCCGCTAGTGCGCACCTTCTCATAACGTGCATCTAGCCAAAGATATTTTATCTTTCCTAACGGCTTATTTCGCCATTTCTTTAAATCTTCATCCAACAATTTAGCGCAACGGCTTACCTCTGTGCTTGAAATATCTGTTCCACAGAGTTGCTTTAGCACCTTTTCAACTTTGCGCGTGGAAACCCCATGCACATACATTTCAGCGACAGCCAGCTTAAGTGCTCTATCAGAGCGTACACCTCGCTCTAAGACTGATGGATAGAAGGCTTCATTGGAGTCTCTAACCTGCGGTATCTGTAGCTCAAGCTGACCTTGACCTGTGTTAATTAACCTTGGTTTAAAGCCGTTCGCATATCCGTTTCTATCGCCAGTTCGCTCATAAGGACTGGCATTTAAATGGCGCTCCCTTTCTATTAACATAGCCTCATTCATCAACCTGGAGACAAGCTTAGGTAAAGCTTCAAACCCCTCCATCGCTAAAACATGTATGGCTTCTTCGATTAAGTTCTCATTTTTATAGCAGCTCATTGTCATTCCTCTTTTTTGGTTAAGTTTACCTTAAAAGGAATTTCTAATCTGACTGAGTCGCCTGCTTATTTTCAGCAAGTCAATGGAATTTACAGAAAGGATGGCGCACTAGCATTGTACCTGTCTCATCGCATAATATCTTAAATTAATTATGCTAATCAATCTAAAAAATTATTTATACCTCAAATTTTTCTCCTCTCAAAATAAATTATTAACTTTTAGGTAATAGCAATTATATCTCGTTAATAAGAACAAGAATGATCTATCCTAAAACCCTATGAAGCCTTATTATTCACTTCAACTTAAGTATCTAGGTGATCCGCTCCACTGGTCATCAATTTCCACTAAAACAGCTGATACGAGCCTTAGGCACGATTCAGTATTAGGGAAAATTCCAACTGTATGCGTCCTTCTTTTTACCTCTCTGTTTACGCGCTCAGCTATGTTACTGGTTCTTAATCTTTTTTGATGCGGCCTGTCAAAGTTCATCACTACTAAGCCCTCCGGTATATTCACTTCCAACCAAGAAGAAAGCTCTGGTGCTGTTTGCTGATATTTATCTACCGCCATAGCCAATAGTCTTTCCGACTCATGAATGTTTGAGGGATTAAATATAGCTGTAATCTCCTCAGCTACTGGTTCCTTCATTGAGCGCTTTGGTATGTGAGCCTGAGCATTTTGCTGCAAATGAAATTGGCAGCGTTGCCAAGGAACACTGGGGAACACAGCTCTTCTAGCGGCTTTTAGGCCAGTATGAGCGTCGCTAGTAATCAACTCAATACCATGTATACCTCGCTCAACCAACTGCTGAAGAAAATCACGCCAATGTACCTCAGCCTCTGATAACGCAACAGAAACACCTAGCACTGTTCTCTTGCCGGTTGATTCATCAAAGCCATAGGCTATCAATACCGCACAGTCTTGTACTGTGCCGCTAGTGCGCACCTTCTCATAACGTGCATCTAGCCAAAGATATTTTATCTTTCCTAACGGCTTATTTCGCCATTTCTTTAAATCTTCATCCAACAATTTAGCGCAACGGCTTACCTCTGTGCTTGAAATATCTGTTCCACAGAGTTGCTTTAGCACCTTTTCAACTTTGCGCGTGGAAACCCCATGCACATACATTTCAGCGACAGCCAGCTTAAGTGCTCTATCAGAGCGTACACCTCGCTCTAAGACTGATGGATAGAAGGCTTCATTGGAGTCTCTAACCTGCGGTATCTGTAGCTCAAGCTGACCTTGACCTGTGTTAATTAACCTTGGTTTAAAGCCGTTCGCATATCCGTTTCTATCGCCAGTTCGCTCATAAGGACTGGCATTTAAATGGCGCTCCCTTTCTATTAACATAGCCTCATTCATCAACCTGGAGACAAGCTTAGGTAAAGCTTCAAACCCCTCCATCGCTAAAACATGTATGGCTTCTTCGATTAAGTTCTCATTTTTATAGCAGCTCATTGTCATTCCTCTTTTTTGGTTAAGTTTACCTTAAAAGGAATTTCTAATCTGACTGAGTCGCCTGCTTATTTTCAGCAAGTCAATGGAATTTACAGAAAGGATGGCGCACTAGCGTTAAATTAAGCAATGGACTACTAGACGTATAGCTGTGGCCCTGATCAGCACTCAGAGTCGCAGGCACACTAGCACTAAAGCTTGGTGCTTGCGAAGCAGTTACTGTAAGCGTAAAGCTGGCTGCAGTCGCAGCAAAACCAATACTGTTCTTCGCTTTAAAACTAATGGTGTAAGCCCCCGGCGTGGCTGAAGTTGGAATGGTTCCGGTTAGTGTATTGCCGCTTAAATGCAAACTATTTGACAAACCACCTAGTGGCGAAAGCGATAGCGGCTCAACGTTACCATCAGGTGCTTTAACAGAGATAGAGCCACTATCCGCTGCATTAAAGCTCAAATCACCTGAGTTAGCAAAGTTAGTAAAGGAGCTAGCCAAATTAACATCTGTAATAGCACTACCCTGCGTATGTGTTTGAGCACTAGGCGCAGTATCGTTGTAAGCAGGTGCTGCAACTAGTTGTAAGGTAATGTCCTTCGTAACAAACTTGTCCGCATTATTACCTGCTGAGACAACCAAGGTGCGCGTAGTACCACGTTCGCTTGCTTGGTTAAAGGTACCAATAATAGAAGTAACCGTATCACCACTAGCTGGATTAGTTTGCAAACCAATATCACTCAAGCTACCAGTTTTTAATTTGGCAGAGGAAGAAGTAATCGAGCCACCTGTATTTCCAGGTTGTAAATTACTGGCGATATTAAGTAATGGCGAGCTGGTAGTGTAAGCATGGTTATAAACCACGTTCACAGTACTAGGTAAATCAATCGCTGGTTGATCAGCATGATTAATATTTAAGATAATCGTACCTTTCTGGACAGCATAACCCACGTCATTTTTAGCAAAGAAATCAATTGAGTAAGTACCGCCTGGAAGATTGTTAGGAATCTTACCCGCAATGCTAGTACCAGTAAGGGTAACATCACTGTTAGCTGCAAGCGGTGAAGCAGCTAACGTTGTTACCGTATCATTAGGCAGCACAACCTTAATTGAGCTTTGATTACTAGCATTAAAGCTAATACTACCATTGTAATTAGCTGGATTAGTAAAGAACGTACTTAGATCAACAGCTGGCATAGTCTGCCCCTGCTCTAAGTTTTCTAGCTTATCGGTAGTGGCCTGGTTTCGCACCGGCAGGCCAGCAAACTGAATAGGCAAATTAGCTGTGGTGCTATTACCTTTAGAGTTGGTAGCCGTAATGGTTAAGGTTTTCTGTGTACCCGCATAAGTGCCGTTATAAGTCCCTGTGATCTCATGGGTAGTATCCGAGTAACTTAAACCAGCAGCTGCCAAACTACCGCTGGCTAAACTAGCAGTAATGCTAGTAACTGTACCACTACCCGGAGTCACATACTGAGTTAAATCAATAGCCGGTGTAGAAGCCGAATAAAGCGTACCTTGCTTAAGTAGCAACTGTTGTGGTAAGCCAGTAAAGGCTGGCGAGCCAGCAGAGCTCACGTTAAGTGTGATTAGCAGCTGTCCTGTTGAAAACCCTAAAGTATTTTCACCATGCACAGCAATCACATAGGTTCCTTTGGCTAAATTATTAGGCAAAGTACCGCTAATAAAGCCAGCACGTAAACTTAACTTATTACCAGCAGAACCTGCTTTTGCCAATGCCGAATTAGCGAACGTTGACGTTGAACTACCAGGCGCGGTAACAGTAATAGAGCCTTGCTCACTATCAGAGAAAATCAACGAGCCGCTATTAGCTGGATTGCTAAAGTAATTAGCAAGGTTGACCGCTGTTATCGCCTGGCCTTGTTCAAGCGACTGGGTAACACCCGTCGTGTTATTACGTAATGGTAGGCCACGATAAACTAAGTTGATATAAGCATCGTTACTTTTGTTATGCGAATTAGTGGCAACGATATGTAACTTCTTAGTCAAGCCAGCATAGGTATGATTAGGTGTACCTGTTATGGTAATAGTAGAGAAATCACTATTATGATTTACCGTTAAACCACTGGCGGCCAACGTCCCAGTATATTCCAATCGTAAGATGAGCCTGAAGCAGCATCTGAACAGATGTCACCATGATGGTCCATCGGTTAGTCTTCAGTGCTGATAGTATCAGCTATTTGCTCTTTTGTTATTTTCTCAAATAACGTCTTCTTTGCTTCCTGCATCTTTTGTGCAGATTCATGATCAGTCAGAGAATACGCTAATTTATCTAGTCGTTCAAAGGTTTCATTTTCCTTTAAATACTGCTTAGCATTTTCAATTGATTTGAACTTTTCGTAAGGGGTCATAATGGCCTCGTATGGGTAAAGTTTAGTTTGCTTACCCTTGCAATTAATGCTGGTTACAGGGAAGTAACAGGGTCTGTGAAAATTAATATAGTCGTTAAAATGCTGGTTATAGAATTCATTAATTTGCGGGGCAAAACGTTGTTGAATATGTATGTAGCCAAAATGCTTTCTAACAACCGAGCCATTTTTACTTTCCACCAAACCGTTGTCATTACTATGCCTTGGCCTCGATTTAGTGAGTTCAATAAATAACTTTTGCAATAGTTTAGCTACATGCTGATTAATGTACTCTGAGCCATTATCAGCATGTAGGCCTAACACTTTAAATGGAAAGGTATCGATTATTTGCTCTAAGACAGGGATTAAGTAAGCCTCACTAATTTTTTCAACAGCGCAGACTACTTCCATCTGTGTCACCTCGTCAACAGCATTAATATGATAAACACCCTTGATTTTATCCATATCTCCTTGGTGCACTGTATCAATACGTATAAAGCCAGGCCTACCCTCTGGAGTTGGTTTTCGCCTTTCACCAATAGAAACCTGCGTTGCTTTAGTTTTATTAAAGTGTCGCCGTTTGCGCTGGTAGGTTTCAGTTTGTCGAAGATTGTAAAGATGAGAGACTGAGATAAAAGCAAGACGCGCATAACGCTTATCTCCAAACAAATGAAAGGCTCTCTCGCAAAGTTTTTTTGTGGTAGGCCCGCTAAGCGTTTGATGAACCTGATCCGTTTCAGCTAACAACCAAGTATCCTCATGCGTATAGATTAAGCTAAACTTATTTCTAGGTGATCGTTGCTTAACAACAACTTTTCCTGACTTTTGATACTGAGCAATTAGCCTAGTAATTTGTGAACGTGAGTAACCAGTCATTCGTTGCAGGTAATCACGAATCAATCCTTTGTCCTTTTTGCACATACCGCAATAAGCAAATTTTTTTAATGTGTTCGTAACCCATAGGTAAGATTCTGCTCGTGATGTAGCTTCAAACTGAAAACTACCCAAAATTTAAATCAGCAAAATAATGCTGAAATATTGTGTAAAAATGACTATGCTTTGTCTTTTTAACAAGACTAACGAGATGAGTATAAATGTTAAACTTCGCCGATTACGCTGCCCCTCTTTTTTCAAAATTAACTGGGAAAGTTGTTTTAAAAAAATCTATCGACGATTGTAGGAAAGCTATTAACTGAAGGTAGTTGTAAGTTGTTCAGTTCATCAAAAGATAACAATGAGTATAAAAAGATGATTCGTACACTTACCGGTGAAAATAAAAGCACCGATTTAGATCCAATAAAAACAAATGATGTATTGCTAGAACAGAGCTGTGAAAAACTTTCACACGCCAGTAAAATTGATGTTCTTCATGATCCTTCTGATATTAGAAAGCCACATAGCAAGCAAACTGAAAATCTAGGTAAAGTAAGGAGTCTGGACGGGGATATTATCAATGGTTACAGCACGCATAACGCAGTTGCATTAGTACCTGGTGATAAGGCTGTGCATCTACTATCGCATGTAAGCTACAGCAATAAAGACCCTAAGTTTTTAAAAGCTGAGCATATTAAGAAAATAGAGGCTGGAAAGCCATTTGAGGGAGATAAAGAGGCCAAGAGTCTTTATGAATCTGGTGATTACTTTAATAAAAAGCTGCTGTCTATTCGTGAAATAGAAAAAATAGGAATCTGCCTAAAATCAAAGAATGAAGATGCAACCATTACCCATATTCTAGATAGAGAGTTTGATGATAATGACTATCTCTCACTAATTGATACAAACCTAGATCAAGACTTTATTATTCGCTCAAAAATAACAAGAACAATAGAAGGTAGAGGTGATGATGGTAAAAAGCTTAAGCTGATTAACGCTGATTTTGATGCTCAAGGCGAAAAGCAATTCCAAAAGTTAACAGTTGGAAAGAATTGCGTACAAGACGGAAAAATAACTATTTATTTTGGAGAGTTTGAGAACATCAATGCAATTAAAATCCAAATTACAGGCAGAGATGGTAGGAGAATTTTTAAGAATGACATGCTGCTATTAACTAATAAAAAAGTAACGACTTTTGATGAGGCGTATGAGGTATACATAGCCTATCTATCTCGTGCGAAAATTGAATATGTTTTTAAATTTCTCAAGGAAGGACTAGGCTGGGAAAATATGCAGATAAAAAATTTTAAAGGGATACAAAATCTACTGGCTGTATGTTTTTATGTGGCCTCATATTTGTATGAGATAGGTAAGGAAAAAGCTTATGACGATTACGCAATTATGCTAGCTAAATTAGGAGATGGTAAGGGCAAGGTGACACGACACTTTATTGCGAAGGGTATTAGAAAACTTCTAACGTATCACTTAGTAGAGCAATTTTTTAAAGAAAATAGTGTTTCTCAAGAAGAACAAAAAGAATTATCGAATTCAGTTCAGGTAGGGAGATAACAATTTTGGGTAGTTCTCAGTTCAAAGGTAAGCTGGGTTGATGAGGATAGAAATTGCTCAATCTGGGCAAGTGTGTTTAATTCTATGTCGTTCATATTGATATTCATCCATATAGGATGAACGATCACGCAACAACTTCAGGCCCACTTTGCATTGGAAAGTGGGGGCTATTTCAGGCTCATCTTGCATTGGAAGAGACTGTCCCTTCACCACTCGCCAGCTCAACAGTAACATTAGTCAGTGAACCATTACCTGGCTGAACAAGTGGCCCAAGGTTAATTAGTGGGCTAGCCGTCGTATAGGCCGTCCCTTCATCAACATTAATTGAAGCAGGCAAGCTACCAAAACTTGGGCCATTCACAGTAACAGTCAATGTTAACTGAGCGAACTTAGTTGACCAACCTGCCGAATTATGTGCTTTAAATTCAATCTTATAAACACCCTCTACCGCATTGTCGCTCACCTTAGTACCCAGATTATAAGTATTACTTGAACCCTGGTGATAAATCGTTAGACCCAAACCTGAGTTAGCTAGTGAACTCGTACTACCATCTGGCATAATGACACGAGCGTTAGTGGTATCGCTTGGATCAGTATCAAAAGTTAACGGGCCTGTGCCCGTAAAGAACTGCGCCAAATTAGTTAACGTGTAAGCTTGGTTGGCTCCAACGGTTGCAGCAGTTGGGTTAAAACTAAAGCTAGGTACAGCGACAGTATTGATCTTCAAGCTAATAGTAAGCGGACTCTCAGAATAGCCCACGCTGTTTTGACCATTAACTGTAATCGTATAATCGCCTGTAGGTGCGTTACTCGGAATAGTGCCAACAAGCTCGCCATTACTTAAGCTTAAATAAGCACTTTGCCCACTCGCACTACCCAATGGCGAAGCATTAAGTGAAGTTTTATTGCCATCAGGTGCCGCCACTTCGATTGACTGTTTATTAGTTGCGCTAAAGGTCAGCGCACCGCTATTAGCTGGATTAGTAAAGTAGTTAGCAAGAGTTACTGAAGTAAAGCTATCACCCGTATTTAAGTCACGAGAGAAGTTGGCCGAACCGTTGCGCCCAGGTAGGCCACGGAAGGTCAGTGCAATATTAAAGGTAGCTGTTTGATTATTTGAGTTAGTAGCAACGATATGCAAAGTTTTTGTTTGTCCAGCAAACGTTGCTTTAGGCGTACCAGTGATTTGCGCTATTAGACTCGGTGAAGTGGCAAAAGTAAACGTCAACCCAGCTTCAGCAAGTGTGGAACCATCTGCGAAGCTAGCACTGATATTCGACAATGTGCCAGACCCCGCTGTAACATGGCTCGCCAAATCAAGTAATGGTGCAGCACTGGTATAGGCATGGCCTTGATCCGCAGTTAACGTCGCTGGTACATTAGTAAAGACTGGCGAATCAGGGGAGTTAACTGTTAACAGCAAGGTAGCACTGTTAGCAGCAAAACCAACGCTATTTTGCGCATGGAATATAATCTTATAGGTTCCTTCAGGCGCAGAGTTAAGAATAGAACCCGTTAAATTAGTCTGGCTAACAGTTAAACCACCACTAGCACCCAATGGCGAGTTAGCAAGAGTGGTTTGTGAACCATCAGGGTTAGTTACTTCAATTGAACTCGAATTATCAGCAGCAAAACTTAAACTACCACCCGGGTTCGGATTGGTGAAGTAGTTAGCTAAGTTAATCGCCGTAATGCTAGCACCGCGTTGGTAACTTATTGGTGCAACGCTAGTACTGTTGCGAGTTGGCAAGCCTTTGAAAACCAGACTTAATGTTGTAGTGGCTGTTTTATTATTCGAGTTAGTTGCAGTAATTTGCAAAGTCTTAGTCATACCGGCATAAACACCGTTAACGGTACCGTCAATAGTTGCCGAAGAATAGTCAGGGTTATGGTTAAAACTCAAACCTGCAGCACCTAAAGTACTACCACTTGTTAACTCAGCATTAATACTAGTAATTGTGCCATCACCGGCAACCACGTGATTAGCAATCTCTAGCAGGCTTGGGTTACCATCTTTACCAAAAATTTGGCCTTGCTTCACTGTTAAGCTAGTTGGCAAAGTAGTGAACTGTGGCGCATTAGCATCGTTAATATTTAAGGTAATGGTACCGCTTTGACCGGCATAACCCGAACTATTATGCGCAAAGAAAGCAATCACATACGTACCCGTTAGGGTGGTACTAGGAATCGCACCGCTTAGACTAGTACCTGTTAAGCTTAACCCACCACTGCCACCTAAGGCAGAGCTGGCTAGGTCAGTGCTGCCACTAGGGCCTGTAACTTCAATAGAGGCTTTATTATTAGCCACAAAGGTCATTGCGTCACTACTACCATTCGGATTATCAAAGAAGCTTGCCAAATCCACCGCTGTGAAAGTTTGACCTTGCTTAAGCGAAAGGGTTTGGTTTGCAGTGGCATTACGGACCGGCTTACCTGTCACGGTAAGCTTAAAGGTCGCTGCATTAACCGAATAACCAATACTATTCTTAGCATGGATACTAAAGGTGTAAACACCCCCTTCGGCATAACTTGGCACGGTACCAGTTAGACTGCTACCACTAACTTGAAGCCCCGAGCTTCCACCCAACACAGAAGCGGCTAGCGTTTTCGTGTTACCACTAGGATCAGTAACCTGAATCGAGGCGCTATTGTCTGCTGCAAAGCTTAAGTCACCTGAGTTAGTAAAATTAGTAAATGAGCTAGCCAAGTTGACTGCTGTCATCGTACTACCACGCTCAACTGTTTGCGCCGAAGGTGAAGTACTATTGTACTCAGGCGCAGCAACAAGCTGCAGGGTAATATCCTTGGTTGCGGTTTTATTAGCTGGCTGATTAGTCGCACTAACCACTAAAGTACGAGTTGTTCCTCTTAATGTTGACTGAGTAAAGCTACCTTCGATGTAAGCACTACTTGGGCTGTTGTAAACATAGCTCAAACCAATATCACTAAGCTGACCTGTTTTAAGCGCAGCAGTGATTGATTGAATCGTGCCGCTACCCGCTTCGACTTGGCCACCGATATTCACTAATGGTAAGCTTTGTGAATAGCTGTGCAAGTACACTACCTGCAAGGTACTAGGCAAACTAAACTGCGGCTCATCAGCTTGATTAATATTTAACGTGATAACTGCTTTTTGCGTAGCATAACCGACTGAGTTTTTAGCAAAGCAGTCAATAATATAAGTACCCGTTGGTGTATCAGAGGGAATGGCTCCACATAAAATATTGCTAGCTAGCTGCAAACCACCTGACTTACCTAATACCGAATCAGCCAAGCTGGTCTCGCTATTACCAGGACCATAAACAACAATTGAGCTCTTATCTGAAGCTGAAAAACTTAGCGCACCGCTATTGGCTGGGTTAGTAAAGAAGCTCGCTAAATTAACTGCTGTAATACTTTGCCCAGGGTTATAAGGCACAGTGACATTGGCATCGCTATTACGAACAGGTAGACCGCTAAAGACAACTGGAACAGTCGTCGTTGTGCTATTACCAATTGAGTTAGTCGCTGTAATACTCAGTGTTGTTTGAGTGCCTGCGTAAGTACCATTATACGTACCAGTAATTTCATGAGTCTCTGTCGAGTAGCTCAACCCTGCCGCATTTAAAGTACCACTTGTTAAACTTGCTGTAATAACTGTCACATGACCACTACCTGGAACTACATGACTGGTTAAATCAATTAATGGCGAACTTGTTGTGTACTGTGTGCCTTCAGTTGGATTAAGCTGGCTCGGCAAGTTAACAAACTCTGGTGAACCGGTGGCGCTAATATTTAATGTCGTAATAAACGCCCCTTGAGAGTAACCGGTCCCGTTCTTAGCATGTACGGTAATCAGATAAGTCCCAGTGGCCTTATCAGAGATCGAACCAGAAATTATATTATTTTGCAAAGTAAGCTTATTACCACCACTACCAGCAGTTGCTAATGCTGAGTCAGCAAAACTTGACGTATCACCATTAGGCGCTGTGACTTGGATAGATTCTTTAAGAGTGCCATCAAACGTTAAGCTGCCGCTGTTAGGTGGGTTATTGAAAAAATTAGCCAAGTTAATCGACGTAATAGTCATACCATGCTCATAAGAGTAGGTTAAGTCTTGGGTACCATTACGACGCGGCAAACCCGCATAAGTTAATGGTATAGTTGCTGTGTTAGTTAAACCGAATGAGTTAGTCGCTGTAATAGTTAAGGTTTTAGTTTCGCCGGCATACTCATGATTAGGTGTGCCAACAATAGCCATTTCTGAATAAGAACTATTATGAACGAGGCTTAAACCACTTTTTGCCAACGTGCCTGAGTCGAGTGCAACAGTTACATTAGTTAAAGTGCCATCCGCTGGACTGATATGTGAAGCTAAGTTAATCAGCGGCGTGGTCGTATTATAAACCTGACCTTCTTTCACTGTTAGTGAAGTAGGCAGGCCTGAAAAGATTGGCTTATCTGCTTCTAGATGTAGTTGGAAAGAATTAGTCTGTGAACCAATGCTATTACTGGCATGGAAAGTAATCGTGTAAGGGCTATTTGCTAAGCCGCTATTAGGTAGCACCGCGCTACTCGATAAAGTGTTATTACTCCAAGTCAGGTTTAACGCCGACAAACTAACTGAAGCACCACTCTCATTGATAATGGTTGGTGTTTGATAACTGATAGCACCTGAATTGCTAGGCGCAATAAAGGCATCAGCACCAGAAACCGGGGTAATATTAACCCCAGGCTGCAAGTGTTCGTTGCTAAGCGTTTTGGGTACTGGGCGGGAGGTGACGTTTAGGGTGAAATTATTAGGGGTAGTTCCACTACTATTTGTAGCATAGAAAGTAACAGTATAGGGTTGATTGATATAGCTATTACTAGGCAAACCACCCGCACCACTAGATAACGTATTATTAGACCAGGCTAAATTAAGACTGCTAAGCGATACTGAATTGCCACGTGCATTCTTAATAGTAGGCACTCCATAGGTTAGCGGTGAAAATGAGAAGAAACTTTCTACCGCACTAACAGCTACAATTTTATTTCCAGTGCTTATAGTTTGCGGCAGGATGTCATTTGCAAAAGGCTTGCCACCAAAAAAGTAAGCATGAAAACTATTACTTGCACTACCAGCAGCATCAGTTGCAGTTAGCTCAATCGTATAAGGGCTGCCATTGGTACTCATCGCAACATCAGCAACCGATTTTGCTTTCACCAAGCTTTGCTGACTAGTCCACTCTAAGCCTAATACACTTAGTGGTACCTGCTTGCCTTGCTTATTGAATACTTTAGGCGTACTCAACGTAATCGAGCTAGCGCCTACTGGGTAGCTAAAAAAGTCTGCTTTAGTTAATGGCGTAAACGACTTACCAGCACCAAGCTCTAAAGGCGAAATGGTTTTTGGCACTGGTTTTGCTGAAGAGGATAACGCCAGCACTTGCGCTTGAGTCCACAGTAAACTGCTATCGCTGCGCATAACTGAGTTTTGTGCCGTAACGGATAAGTTAATAGCCTGATCGCTAGTCGGTGTACCCGAGATAGTTAATGTCTGCGCTGCTTGATTAAATTGGTAACTAAGCCCAATGCTACTTAATGTCGACAGGCCAGACACTTTATCGATAGGGGCCGTTTTGTTATTAAGGTTAATAAATAAAGCTTGTGTACTTTTGCTATCGCTAGAGCTTAATTGCAGCGTGTAGTTAACGGCTTTGCCTTTATTAATTAACAGATGGGAATACGAGAAATTAGGGTTAAGATGTGGAATTAGACTGTTTTCAACGTGCAAGGTGATGGTAGGCTGGGCTTGACTACCCCCCTCTTCATCATCGCTACTGGTTTGCTTTTGCTTATCACTGCGCAGTAATAACTGTCCACCACGTACTTAAGCCGTCGTGTTAGTCACTTGCGGCGCTAATACCACTACAAAACTAGAAAAGCCCTTATTAAGCGAACCGGTAATGGTTTGTTTGGCTGAACTAAACTGCAATGAACCCGGCAAGCCCTCTGCCTTATAAGCATAATCATTATCAGGCTGACTGCTTGCTGAGTCAGAAGTATTAACATGCGTATATTGCTGCGTATTAATCGCTACTGGATTATCAGGGTTAACGTAAACGACGTAATTAAGCGTATTGCCAGCAGCTAGCGCAATAGGTTTGCCACTACTGCTTACTAAGCTTGAGTTAACCAACACTGACTTTTGATCAGCAACTGCTAATACTTGTGCCATTTTCACTGCTGGCGTAGCAGCCCAAGCAGCAAGGTCATCGCCAGCAGAACTACGCTGCAAGGTAAAGACGTTCGGCGTATTATCATTACCACCCCAGCTAAAGTCGACGTTAGCACCGTCAGTGGTATTATTCGGCAAGCCAGAGCCACCCAGGCTACGTTGTGCGCTTAAATCTAACTCTAACGAAGTACCCGGTTCACTTGGCAGCAACAAGCTAATGCCACCGCCGTAAGTACGAGCTGCTTCTTCGTCGCTGGTGACTAAGTTTAATTTGATTTTTTTATTAATCAGTTGATTCAAAGTAATTGAATAACCTAAACCACTACTGTTATCACTATGCTCTGAGTACTTCATATCATAATGAATATCGCTATAGTTTAAATTCAAACCTAACTCCGTTGTCGAAGTGGGTAACAAATCAATACCGGCGGTAAAACTTTTCTCCGTACCACCAGCAATACGACGGAAGTTCTCGTAAGTAGCACCGTTTTGAGTAAAGAACACAGAAGAAAGGTTTTTACTATCTGCCTGGCTATAGAAAGCATTCAGGTTAATGTCATTCAACCAGCCTTTAGGAAAAATGTATTGGTAACTAACCCCATAAGCATTTTGATCCACCCATTGATTGCTGTCACCACTATCAAAGTCAAACTGCATCTTTTGAGATAAGCGATCAAAAGAGACTTTAATACGCTGATTCTGCGTTAGGATATGCGCCCAAGTGGCATTAATACGACGTTGCTTAGCACCACCGCTTAGCAACAATGAAACAGCATTTTCATTACCCAGTTTTTGAGTGTACTGCGCATTTAACGTCACCCCATAATCTTCACTGTATTCAGTACCGATAGAAAGTGGACCATTCATGCCAAACAAGCCGCTGTTTAAACTCAACGAACTATCTTGTTGTGTGGATGCATAGTGGCCGAAAGGGATATCAGGATTATAGCTGGTTTGAGCATTGCTGCATGCAGCAGGTAAACCCTGTGCACCAAGTGCAGAAAGTGTTGGACAAATAAGCACAAACAGTAACAAGTTGAAGAATTTTTTCATTGAGTGATCAGCCGCTTATCATTTTAATTAAAATTTTGGAGTATTTTATGCGCAGATGCTTAAGGAAATCTTAAGATATTTATTAAGACTTTGATCCTTTAGAAATTAAATTACTACTTCCAACTGCCACAAGCCTCCCCGGGCTTATAGATGATTTGCTTTAGCTTTAGGACCTGTTGTTGTTTTTATTGAAGTGGTCTAACCGGGCGCCATAATAACAAACCCACACTATAGAGCAAGTTTTAACCATTGCTTTTTTTTGAAAAAAGTTTTCACTTCTTTGCGTTAAGAGCAAAGTTTATTAATCATTCCGTCCTTGGGATAAAAAAGAGTTGTTTGTTTAAGCCTGATAGTCACTGCTCCCCACCAACTGACACCTGGCAAGTGCGTCCCCTCCTTAGAATAAGGAGGGTTAGGGTGGATTATAAAAATAATCAATTCCTTTTCGGGAAACCAACCATTTTTAAATCCCCCGCTCGCTGCGCGAGCTGCCCCCTTTGAATCAAAAGGGGCTGTTTTTCTAAAAGGCATATCCTATTTATGCAAACGCCTTAAAAAAGGAGGCTACTTACCAAATGTCCAAGTAAACTGCATACCATAAAGATTAGCACCACCATCAATTTGACCATCAGTAGACGCCAAGTGGATTCCACCATAGTTAGCCTCGTTATCAAGCCGTACCTTTTTCATAAATAGGTGCATATAACCTAGGTCAATACCCATAGTTTTCAAGAATTGATAATGCAAACCGAAAGAAGCTGAGTAACTATCAGCACCAGGAAAAGTAGGTGAACGTAAAAACTTATTAGGCACAGGAGTTTGATTATAACCCGCCCCCGCTTTTAAAATTAGATTTTGCATTGGTTGATAATTAATGCCTAAGGCAAAATTCCAAGTATTATGATAATTTTGAACAAGATCTCCTGTCGTCGTATTACCTGGAGTAGGGTTAGCAGCAGTAACAAGGCCTTTTAAGAGGGCATCTTGCATAACGTGCCACCAAGTATAGGTTGCCGCCCCCATCACCGCCCACCGTGAGTTCAAGCGTTGAAATAAAGAAGCCGTAGCATAACCAGGCAAGGTCACCTGAGTTTGTAAGTTAGGAGAAGTCTGCTCTCCATATTGAGGAAAATTGGCCAACCGCCCACTATATTTACTGCGCCCTGTAAGCCCATAATGCACAGGAGAATGATAAGCAATACCAACATGGGTGCTAGGACTAAATTGAAACAACATCCCCAGGTGATAGCCTAATGCCCAACTGTCCATACTATTAAGACTTTGAGTATCAAAGTGGCTATAAGGCGTGGAAGGTGTGAAAGGATTTTTATAACCATCATAATAATTAAGCGTTAAGTGCATATATTGCACGTCTAGACCTGCACCAATCGACATCACCCTGTTAAGCTGGTGACCGATATCAAAACTCACATCCGCTGTTTGTACCGAGCTTTTAGTCGCTGCATAGCGCATAGCCGTATTATCACCATAATTTGTTTTACCATAGAAAGGCTCCACCACACTTAAACCAAACACCCAACGCGGGTTAATCGGAATAGCTACATGAAAATTAGGAATCCAACTTAAAACACCACCATTAACTCGAGTTTCAAAGGGAGAAACATTAGCGGTATCCGTTCAATATCAGCATGATTTGAAAATAATTCAAAAAGTTCTTGACAGCTTTTTCGTGCAAATTTGGAAATTTTATATTGGAATCATCGTGTGTCATAAAAGCATGATGTGCGCTCTATAACAACGCTGTATGCTCGGATTATTTTTTCATCGATCAGGTTCATGGCTTAAAAATAATTTCAGCAGTACGGCCATCTGTGTGGGGAAAATTTACCTTTTCAAACCCGTGGTATACTCTTCCTATGAAAAAACAACCTGACAAATCAGTTTTAGCCGATCTCATTGAGAGATTTAATAATACTGTTACACCAACAGCACTAGAAACAGATTTTAGCAATGTATGTGAAAGTCAGGCTGAGAAAATCATAAAGCTAGAAGACAAGGTGCAATCGTTAAATAACGCATTAAATAAATATAAAGGTGAGCAAGGAAAGCCTAATGTTAGAAAGCAAACGCGCGCTAACAAGGACAAGGATCATTCCTCCGAGAAGGATAGAAAAGGAAATAAAACCAATAAAACTAGAAAGCCAAAATCTAGTAAAAAAAATCTCGAAGTCTCTAATACAGTGACACTAACAATTAATCCAGATTCGTTGCCCAGCGATGCTGTGCCAAATGGCTCTAAGAAAACACTTATCCAGGATATAAAAATTGCTGCTAATAACACTCTTTTTTTGCGCCAACAATATTACTCCCCTTCTGAAAACAAACACTATACAGCACCTCTGCCAACTGGTTATGAGGGCCAGTTCGGCCCTACTATTAAAAGCTGGACAAGCTTCCTAAATACTCAAGGTGGTATGACGCTAGAAAGCCTTGAGACATTTTATAAAACCGCCAACATAGATATTAGTAAATCAACCATCCATAGCTTCACAATTAAAACACCTACGATACTTGAGCCCGAGAAGGTAGAAGTTGTGAAGGCAGGTTTACAATCCACGAACTACCAGCACCTAGATGACACCAACGCTAGAGAGGATGGGAAAAACCGTTATGTTAATGTATTGGGTAATGAGTATTATTCAGCTTACTTTACGCTGACCAGTAAAAGTCGATTAAGCGTCATTGAAATGTTAAGCAAAGACCACTTTGGGTTCACATTAAATGAGGCCGCTTTTAATTTACTGGCTACTATGAACTTACCCCACAAGGTAATCGAAAGCTTAAAGGTATTTCACTCATCGACTATCTTAAACAGTAAGGAGCTGGAAGTTATTCTTGATAAGGTATTAGGTGATAAAAAATTTCCAAAATATAGAAAGCTGATTACTGATGCGGCAGCTATCTCAACATATAGAAAGAGTCCTTATGCGATAGAAACACTCATTACCGATGATGCGCCACAGTTTAAGCTCATTACTGAATCACTCGCCTTGTGCTGGGTTCATGAGGGTAGGCATTATAAAAAGCTGACGCCAATTTTTAAGAAGCACCAAGACTCTGTTGACAGCTTCTTGGATAGGTTTTGGGATTATTATCATAAGCTCATTGAATATAAAAAGAACCCAGGGCAAGATGAGATAGATAAGCTATCCAATGAGTTTACTGAGTTATTCTCAACAATCACTGGCTACGAGAAACTAGATAAACAAATTGAGCTCACCTTAAAAAAGAAAAGGCAGCTATTGTTAGTGCTGGAAAAGCCAGAGCTTCCTCTACATAACAATCCAGCAGAGTTGATGGCTCGGAAGCAGGCTAGAATGCGCGATGTACACCTTCATACTATGAGTGAAGAAGGAACGAAAGCTAAGGATACAATGGTTACAATTACTGAGACATGTAAAAAGCTAGCAGTTAATGTCTTCGATTATATATATGACAGAATTACAAAAAACTATTCTATGCCTTCGCTAGCGGAATTAATTACCATCCGCTCATCACAGGCGCAGTAAACTAAAGAGAGCGCAGCATGAGCATCATGCTGAAATAAGACGGATACCATTAGCGTTAGTATTAATAGCATAAGTTGCAACCGTGCCTTTAAATGGCAAATCCGTGTCCTCTGCTATAGTACCAAAGCTCATTTGGGCTTTTTTGATTTGGGTTAACCCTGCTGGGTTGTACCAGCCAATACTGGCATCGGTTGCATGGGAAACAGCGCCGGCAAAGTTATCGCCTAACTGAGCAGCGTCTTGGTAAAACATTTGCGAGCCCATCGCGCTGGCCACGCCTACTAAACTCGATAGACCTAAAGCAAGTAGTGCTTTGCTTAATTTACTCTGTTTCATCGCAACCTCTTATCATTAAAATAGTTAATAAAAACTCAGCCCAAGGAATTACTGCGATTAGTTTTATATGAAGAAACTTTGACGCATTAAGGCGGTTAAGCCTATTAATAACGGCAAAATACTACAGCAACCAAGTCACAGCCCTTAGCTTGGAAACAATTAAAGAATATCAGCCCAAGTGCCCCTTCAGCATGGCGTAGCAGGCTAAAAGGGATCAACCGATTTTATAGTTGTTATTCCGCTCGGCAAAACTGGCCACACTATAACTTAAAAAGTTCTAAAAATAAACTAGAAAAAAGAAGGAAAATTACTCGGGCGAGTTCGAGCACTTTATCTTGAACCACGAGCTAGGTCAACGAGCTCGAGATAACTTCTAAGATAAACGCATCTTTGTTCTCCTCTCTGTCAAATCGATAGTACGTCTAAACTTGTAGCCTGGATTGAAAACGCGAAGCGTTTGATAATCCAAGGATAAGGCAAACTCAACCCTGGATTTTCGAGCACTCTGTGCTCTCAATCCAGGCTACAACCTAACCACCCTTTAAATCCCCCGCTCGCTGCGCAAACCCTTATTCAACTCAAAAGCTTATCAATAGCTGCAGGATCGGCTGGCCTTGAGAAGTAAAACCCTTGCGCTTGCACACAGCCGTTCTCAAGTAAAAAATCAACCTGCGCTTGATCCTCCACCCCTTCAGCAACAACCTCCAGCTGCAACGCATCAGCTAAAGCAATAATCGCCTTGACGATTGCCGCATCGTTTTGATCAGAGGCAATATCCCTCACGAACGATTGGTCAATTTTCAATATCTTAATAGGCAGTAGTTTTAGCCGTGACAAAGAAGAATAACCCGTACCAAAATCATCAATAGAAAACTGTATCCCCATTTCACAAACCTGTCTCAAGGCGACTTCTAACTCCTCATCACCTCCCTTAAAAACTGACTCTGTTAATTCAAATTCAATACGCACTGGATCAATCGCATATTCACTAATTAACTGTTTAAGCTCTTTCAAAAAAGTAGGGCTGATAAACTGATAAGGGGAAAGGTTGATTGCCAAACTAAAAGATAAATCCTGATACTTAGCTTGCCAACTCTTAAACTGCCTAAATGCTTCTGCCACCAAATAATGTCCCAAGTCAGCAATATATCCCACCTCTTCAGCCACATGGATAAATTCTAGTGGCGGCACGTCACCTAGCTTATCATCATGCCAGCGTGCCAAAGCCTCTAAACCAATGATCTTTTGTGAGCGCATATCAACTCGAGGCTGGTAAAGCAACTTAATAGCTTTGTTTTCGATAGCTGTTTGCATAGCCTGTTCAATGCTAGCCCGTCTAGCATAGGCCTCATTAAGAGACTCACTAAAAAATTTAAAAGCGTTTTTACCTTTATCTTTAGCACGATAAAGAGCAATGTCTGCCGATTTAAATAAACCCTGAATATCAGTGCTCGCAAAAGGATAAGTTGCAATACCAATACTTGTTGTAATGTTAAACTGATGTCGCTTGACTATAAATGGCTCGACAAGCGCCGCAATTAAATTCGACGCTACTCGACTTGCATCAATAGCGGACTTAAGCTCAGAAAGCAACACAGCAAACTCATCACCACCCAGCCTTGAAATATGATCAGAGTGGCGTAGCTCATTACGCAACCGATCAGCAACTTGCTTTAACAACTCATCTCCAACATCATGGCTAAAGCTATCATTAACCGCTTTGAAGTTATCAAGATCTAGCAACAATAAAGCAAACTCACGCTGATAACGCTCACTACTTTTAACTAAGGCATCAAAATAAATATTAAACTGATGGCGATTTGCCAACCCTGTCAACGGGTCGTTATTAGCCAACTGATCTAATTGCTGAACAAGCCTAGTTAGCTGTTCTTGTTGCTCATAAAGCCTGATAAAAATTTTTGTTTTAGCCAGTAACACCTTAGGATCAACGGGCTTAGTCAAATAGTCGATAGCACCAGATTCATAGCCGGCTATCACGCTCGCTTGCTCATTATAAATTGCACTAACAAAGACAATAGGGATCGTTGCTGTCGTTTCATTTTTTGCTAAACAACGCGCCACCTCATACCCATCCATATCAGGCATCTGGACGTCCAAATAAATCACTGCAAAACTATAACGCAATACTAACTGCAGCACCTCCTCTCCTGAAGAAGCTGTAAATAACGCTACAGGCAATGTTGACAAAACGTTTTTCATCGCAAAAATGTTTTTAGGGTTATCATCGACAATTAACACCTTAGCAAGCTCAGCAGTAGTTTCTCGCGTACTATCCATCAACTTCCTCCACCATCAAGCTTTTCCCCTATAAAAGTAGGTATATCAGATAAGCTCGATATATAATCTACCTTCCCAGTTTTAATGGCTGCAGCAGGCATAATGGCTATCTCTGCCTCTTTAGGATCTTGAACAATTGTCAGACCACCAGCCTGATGTATTGCAACAATACCTGCCACACCATCCTCATTAGCTCCAGTGAGCAAAACACCAATAACTGCCTCACCATAAGCATCAACGGCACTCTCAAATAAAACATCGATCGAAGGCCTTGCATACTGCACTGGATTGTCTTTAGGAAGTTGCAACACACCATCAATATCAATTAACAAATGGTAATCGCCTGGAGCAATATAAATCACCCCTTTCTGCAAGCATTCACGCTCCTGAGCCTCTTTAACTTTGGCACAACAAAGCAGGTCCAACTGATCTGCAAAAGAATTACCAACTGACGCTTTAGTATGTTGAACAACAACAATAGGTAAGTCAGTTATTTTTGAGAGCCCAGGCAATAAGCCACTTAAAGCCGCTACTCCACCAAAGGAAGCACCAATAACAATCACCTCATAGCAAGGCCGACTCACTTTGGTACCTTTTGATAAATTGAAGCAGGTTCATCAACTACCTTAAAACTAGGGTAATCAAGCCGCTCCTTGTCACCCAAACAAAGAAAACCATAATCGACCAAGCTTTCGTCAAATAGTTTCAATGCTCGTTGTTTTAATTCATCATCAAAATAAATCATTACATTACGACAAACGATAACCTCCATTTCACCAAAACTATGATCTGTAGCCAAATTATGCTGAGAGAAAGTAATCTTATCCTGCAGAAAACGCTTTACCTTAAGCGCCTCATACTTTTCAATAAAGTAATCTATTAACTCCGAATGGCCACCCGCTTTTTTATAATTAGCCGAATATGCCTTACAGTTTTCTGCCGAATAAATTCCTTTTTTAGCAACCTTTAGTGCACCAGGGTTAAAGTCTGTACCATACAACTGTGTTCGAGCTAAATATTCATTTTCATGCAATAGAATAGCCATTGAGTAGACTTCTTCACCCGTTGCACAACCAGCATGCCAAATTTTCAAATAAGGGTAAGTTTTTAACTTTGGAACAACTTTTTTGGCAAAGGCCTTGTAGAATAGAGGATCACGGAATAGCTCGGTTACCGTTATCGATAAGTCAGATAATAGCTCACCAAATGAGCTTGAGTGATAGAGCGTTATTTTGTCTGTAAAAACCAACTTCAGTACTTAGAAAAACCTTTAAAATTCTAAATGGCACTCTATTGTACCTGTCTCATCGCATAATATCTTAAATTAATTATGCTAATCAATCTAAAAAATTATTTATACCTCAAATTTTTCTCCTCTCAAAATAAATTATTAACTTTTAGGTAATAGCAATTATATCTCGTTAATAAGAACAAGAATGATCTATCCTAAAACCCTATGAAGCCTTATTATTCACTTCAACTTAAGTATCTAGGTGATCCGCTCCACTGGTCATCAATTTCCACTAAAACAGCTGATACGAGCCTTAGGCACAATTCAGTATTAGGGAAAATTCCAACTGTATGCGTCCTTCTTTTTACCTCTCTGTTTACGCGCTCAGCTATGTTACTGGTTCTTAATCTTTTTTGATGCGGCCTGTCAAAGTTCATCACTACTAAGCCCTCCGGTATATTCACTTCCAACCAAGAAGAAAGCTCTGGTGCTGTTTGCTGATATTTATCTACCGCCATAGCCAATAGTCTTTCCGACTCATGAATGTTTGAGGCACTAAATATAGCTGTAATCTCCTCAGCTACTGGTTCCTTCATTGAGCGCTTTGGTATGTGAGCCTGAGCATTTTGCTGCAAATGAAATTGGCAGCGTTGCCAAGGAACACTGGGGAACACAGCTCTTCTAGCGGCTTTTAGGCCAGTATGAGCGTCGCTAGTAATCAACTCAATACCATGTATACCTCGCTCAACCAACTGCTGAAGAAAATCACGCCAATGTACCTCAGCCTCTGATAACGCAACAGAAACACCTAGCACTGTTCTCTTGCCGGTTGATTCATCAAAGCCATAGGCTATCAATACCGCACAGTCTTGTACTGTGCCGCTAGTGCGCACCTTCTCATAACGTGCATCTAGCCAAAGATATTTTATCTTTCCTAACGGCTTATTTCGCCATTTCTTTAAATCTTCATCCAACAATTTAGCGCAACGGCTTACCTCTGTGCTTGAAATATCTGTTCCACAGAGTTGCTTTAGCACCTTTTCAACTTTGCGCGTGGAAACCCCATGCACATACATTTCAGCGACAGCCAGCTTAAGTGCTCTATCAGAGCGTACACCTCGCTCTAAGACTGATGGATAGAAGGCTTCATTGGAGTCTCTAACCTGCGGTATCTGTAGCTCAAGCTGACCTTGACCTGTGTTAATTAACCTTGGTTTAAAGCCGTTCGCATATCCGTTTCTATCGCCAGTTCGCTCATAAGGACCGGCATTTAAATGGCGCTCCCTTTCTATTAACATAGCCTCATTCATCAACCTGGAGACAAGCTTAGGTAAAGCTTCAAACCCCTCCATCGCTAAAACATGTATGGCTTCTTCGATTAAGTTCTCATTTTTATAGCAGCTCATTGTCATTCCTCTTTTTTGGTTAAGTTTACCTTAAAAGGAATTTCTAATCTGACTGAGTCGCCTGCTTATTTTCAGCAAGTCAATGGAATTTACAGAAAGGATGGCGCACTAGCGCTTGAGTCCTGCAATAGAACGGGTAACATATCAGCCAAACTAGCCAAACCTAATTTATTTTGATGATAAACCAAACGACGTTTTAACGAAGCACGAGAATAATGACTAAAGTCGTAGCCATAAAGCTTCTGTATAGCTTCAATAATAAGCTCTACCGCCAACTGTTCTGATCTATGCACGGCCAACCTCACCATTTCCTAACCAAACTGACAGCAATTCTAATAAAGCCTCAACGTTAATGGGCTTGCTCATATAGTCGCTCGCACCAGCTTGGATACATTGCTCACGATCTTGCTGAGTCGCCCTAGCTGTTAGGGCAATGATAGGCAAACCTTTAAACTGCTCCATACTTCTAATCTTTCGTATTGCCTCGTAACCATCCATAATAGGCATCATCATATCCATCAATACCAAATTAATTTTTTCCATTTGCATCAGCTTTTCAATGGCTAATTCACCATTATCAGCAATAACTACCTTCAACCCCTCCCCTTCTAGGGTACGAGATAAGGCAAAGCTATTACGCAAGTCATCATCAACCAAAAGCACAGTTTGGTCATTAAAACGCTTATGCTGCTCAGGCATAGATAAACTCACTTTATGCTTTGGCTCAGAGCTATCTTCTATATGGTGTAAAAATAATTACACTTCATCAAATAAACGCTCTGTTGCTTCCCCACCTTTCACAACAACTTTGTTAGTGTACTTATTGATTTGCTTATATTCAGCCTCAGTAAGTTCTCTAGCTGTATAAACTACTATTGGAATCATAATATTCATTTCATCAACTAAAGTTTGAATCAAGCTAACACCCGAAGTATCAGGCAAACCCAGATCAACCACTATACATGCATAGACTCTTTCACCTAATTTGGCTATAGCCTGAGCAGCGGTCTCTGCAAACTCAATTTCAACTGACTCTGATAATTCAGAAAAAATTTCTTTTAAACCCTTTTTAGCAACCTGATCATCTTCGACGATCAGCAAACGATTTAATTGCTTGAACGACACTTTCTCTAATAAGCTTTTAATGTCTTCCTCTTTCACCGGCTTTTGCAAGAAACTTAACGCTCCTAGGCTCAAAGGCTTATTAGATTTATCTTGAGCTGAAACAACATGCACAGGAATCCTAGCCTTGCGACCATCTTGCTTTAATGCTCGCAAAACGTCTTCACCGTTAATATCAGGCAAACCCAGATCAAGAATAACTCCTGTTGGCTTATAAGCTGCAGCTAACATCAAGCCCACCTTACCTTCGAGTGCAATCAAAACCTGAAAACCATCTGCTTTAATGGTTTTTGCAAGCGCGTTAGCAAACTTTCTATCATCATCAATAATTAAAATACTTGGCAAGTCCTTATCAAACTTAGTACGATCATCAGCCACTGGCTGAGCAATCTTATTAATATCGTCAGGCAAAACTATCAGCTGCGTCAATTCTACAGGTTGCCCTGCTTTTGATTGTATTTTCTCATCAGGTCTATACGACGACAAAGCAACAGGAAGCGTCAAAATAAAGGTGCTTCCCTTGCCCTCTTTACTGACAAGGCTAAGGCTTCCTTGCATCAGCTCTGCAAGTTTTCTCGAAATAGACAAACCAAGACCAGTACCACCATACTGACGACTCGTCGAGCCATCTGCCTGCTGAAACTCAGCAAACACGAGCTTTTGCTTATCTTTTGGAATACCAATGCCCGTATCGGTAACGTGAAATGAAACGACCCCATCACTTTGAGTGATTCGCAAAGTAACACTACCCTTAGCAGTAAATTTAATCGCATTGGATAATAGATTTTTTAAAATTTGCAACAATCTCATCTGATCTGTTTCAAAGTCAGGCACCAATGTTTTCTCATCGAAATCAACCAAAAGCTGTAATGACTTTTTATCAGCAAGTGGTTTAAACTGCTTAACCAATACAGCAACAACCTCACTAATAGTTACAACCCCTACTTCAATAGTTAGTTTACCCGCCTCAACTTTAGAGATATCAAGAATATCATTAATCAAGCTAAGCAAGTCACTGCCTGCCTCATAAATAATTTTTGCTTCTTCTTGTTGCTCAACAGTTAAATTACCCTTCTTGTTCGCCATAAAACTTTGAGCCAAAATCAACAAGCTATTTAACGGCGTACGTAACTCATGAGACATATTTGCTAGAAATTCTGCTTTATACTGGCTTGAACGACTTATCTCATTTGTTTTTTTGACGAAGCTCTTCTTTTTATTTTTCAATTAAAGAAAGCTGCACGTGCAGTTCTTCATTCGTTGAACGCAACTCCTCCTCAGATTGCTTTAAAGCCTGAGTTTGTGACTCCAGCTCCTCATTTGAAACTCGCAGCTCTTCTTCTTGTTGCTGCAAGCTTTGGCGCTGCGACTCCGTTTTAGTCAATAACTGCTGAAGGTTCTGCTTAGCAAGCGCCACCTTAAGCCCCATTACCACATCACTACAAAGTTTATTAATATAATTAACAAGTTCTTGGCTAATAGCTTGAGTAAAGCAAAGCTCAATTGCACCAACAACCTCATTATCATGCAACAATGGAACCAGTAAAATTTGTTTTGGCAGCATCCCTCCAAGCCCAGAGGAGACCTTAACATAATCTTTCTCAGGCTCTTTTATAACAATAGGCTGCCTAGACTTAATACACTCACCAACTAAACCCTCACCCCATTTAAATTTCGTAGCACGCTTACGACGATCTTTAAAACCATAACCAGATATTAAGCTAATAATTTTCTTCTCTGAATCAACCAAGTAAAACATTGATAATAACGCATTAAATTGTTTAGCAAAAAACTGTAAAACCGCCTCAGAAAACTCTTTTACGTCATCTAAACCACGCAAACCATCTTCTAATTCTGACTTAATGGTTCTTTGTTGGTTCTCTTTTTCTAAACGAGTATTTAAACCCTCTACTTCTAACATTTTTTCTTTTTCTGCCCTCAGATCATGAAGAATTCCAGTAAAAAGTCTCTCCCCTCCAACCAGTATTTCGCTCACCGATAATACCACCGGAATCAGCTCTCCAGACTTAGTCCGCGCACTTACTTCTCGAGAATTACCAATAATTTTTTTAGTTTTAGTTCTAATATAATTTTTTATATAGTTATCATGATTAGAGGGATGAGGTTCTGGCATAATTAAAGTAATATTAACCCCAACCATTTCTTCTGCTGCATAACCGAGCAAACGAGTTGTTGCCGAATTAGCCGTTTGGACAATACCTTTATCGTTAATCGTAATAATAGGATCAACAGCAGTCTCAACAGTTTGTTGCATTTTTTCTTCTGCCAATTGGCGCAAATGCAACATCTCATTAAAGGCCTGTGTTAGCTACCCCATTTCATCTTGAGCTACTATAGGAATACCCTTGTCAAGCCGACCAGAAGCAAGCTTCTTGGTCGCAAGTAGCAGTATCTTAACCGGCTTTAAAACTTTGCTAACGCTCATCCTAGCAAGCCATAATGAGACAATGAGCAATAAAAAAATAAAAAATAGCGTTATATAGATAATTAAATTAACCAAAGTAAGAGTTCGACTAGCAACCTGTTCTTGTTTAAGGGTTTCAGTACCTAGTAGAGCTTTAAGCGCTTGAGGTGACTGGTGCGCCATTGGTTTTATGTGCAGCTGAGACTGAGCATTTTCTATAGTTTCAACAACGGAAACGTTTTGCTGGTAACAATAAAGCAAGCGGTCTTTTAACCAAATACTTGACAATAAACTAAAAACCAACAACACCACACCAAGCAAAGCAATTAAAACATGAGAGGCAAATAACTTTCGCTTTAAACTTTGTCAAGTCAGGCCGGCTTCGCCGGCAACTTTCTAAGCCTCTAAGAGTTTAGTCTTTACAAAGCCACGAGTATTATTAAGTCTCAAACTAGTCAAACCTGCCCATGGAATAATAACGAATAAAAATAACACACCTGCTATAGAAATTGCTTCAGGTAGCTGAGCAATAACTCACCTACTATACGCGCTTCTCATTTTACTCTATGAATAATGAAACGCTTTAGTATCAAACAAATCTTGGTAACCAATCAGAACTGGTGGAACTTTCACACCAAGTACAAAGATAAAATCAGAGAAGCTATTGTCATTGGCATTGTTAAGCTGCTTAGCTGCAAACATCCTATGCGTGGCCATAAAGAGTATCATTGCAGTAATCCAAACTGTTCACACGTCAAATACATCCGCCATACCTGCAAAGCTAAAAGCTGTTCATCGTGTGGTAAAAAAGCCACAGAAGTATGGATACAACAACAGATGGCAATCTTACCCAACACTACATGGCAACACATCACATTCACCATGCCCTCTACTCTTTGGGACTGCTTTTGGACAAACAGAGAGCTTCTTAATTTACTCCCACCATTAGCAGCAAAGGTGTTACTCAAGCTTGCTAAAAACAAGAGGGTTAAACCCGGTGTATTTATCGCGCTTCACACCTTTGGCAGAGATCTAAAGCGCAATGTGCATCTTCATGCGTCAATCACTCTGGGTGGTATCAACAAAGAGTTAACACAATGGAAAAGCCTCTACTTCCATCAACCTACACTAATGTCCATGTGGCGTTATGAGGTCATTAACCTTTTTAGAAACCACCACCAGGACAAAGGGCTTATTCTGCCAAATCAGTTAGCCTCTACACTGAACCACACTTTCAACTTTAATCAACTGCTTGATCAGCTTTACCAAAAACGATGGGTAGTACATTGCGCAAAGCCCTCAAAGAATCACAAACAAAACGTTAAATACTTAGGTCGATACACCAAACGTCCTCCTATTGCTGAGTCAAAAATTAAAAACTTTGATGGGAGCAGCCTCAGTTTTAATTATCTTGATCACGTCTCTAAAACCTACAAGCAATTTAAATTAACCGCGGAAGAGTTTATTGCTCGATTTATTCAACACATTCCTGATGTTGGCTTTCGTATGGTGCGTTATTATGGGTTTCTTGCTAACCGGGTGCGAGGTGAGATGCTACCCAAAGTCAGACTCCTATTAGGTGAAACTGATCCAAACACACCCCAGGTCAATTACCGCACCTTAATGCAAAATAATTTTAACATTGACCCCTATGAATGTGTTCTATGCGGTAGCCAAATGTTTTTAGCTAACTGCTGGTATAGACAACCTAACCGTTACAAATTGCTATCAAAGCATCGTGAACTCGCCTTACTGAAAAAAATCTAATAACTTCCTAGGGGGGTAGTCCGTCCAAAACAACAAATAACAGCTAGTTTTGGCTATTGTTTGTCATAACTAACCCTGCCCCACCACTAAATCGATTTTATAAAAAATACCTGTGCTAAAATTACTCATTTTAATTGGTGGTATTTTTACCAATTGACACATTGAAATTCCTTAATATCGAGGCGAGTTGCTAGACAACTCTGAGCTTTTAGCTCGATTACTCATGCCCTGATCTCCTTATCAATTACGGTTCAATTTCAGGGCCTATGGACAAAATGAGTTTTGTATTTTTCAAACGCTTTACGGCTAACGGGTTCTGTCACGGATCGTTTCCCAGCATGCTCGCAAGCAGCATTGCTGGGAGCCCTCGATTCGTACCACCCGTTCTGCAGCACTGAACAACAAAAATACAAAACTCATTGACTACTTACTTGTCCACACATCCTGAAAGAGGACCTCAATTAGCTGAGTCTATCTTATCGGCAAAGAAGCGGTCAACCATTCGCCAAGTTACAAACTTTCAAGATACGTGGAAAAAAGAAATCGGCTACAAAGCCTTATCCCAGGCGTTACGCCTGGAGAAGTCGCTTAACCGGACCAAAAGAACGACGATGATACATGGTAGGGCCATGCTCAGCTAGAGCAGCCAAATGAAGCTTTGTTGGGTAACCTTTGTGTTGAGCAAAGCCATATTGAGGAAAGCAATCATGCAAAGCCACCATCTCACGATCTCTTGTTACTTTAGCTAGAATTGAAGCAGCGCTAATCTCAGCAACTTTTTCATCGCCTTTTACAATTGCCTCCATTGGAATTGAGAGCTTGGGACAGTGAATTCCATCTACCACAACCTTAGTGGGTTGCTGCCTAAGGGTTTCAACAGCACGCTGCATTGCTAACAAACTTGCCTGTAAAATATTAATTGAATCAATCTCTTGCGCATCACAACGAGCGATAGCATAAGCTAGCGACCGCTCCTTAATAACCTCGAACAATGCTTCGCGTTTCTTTTCAGAAAGCTTTTTGCAATCTGCTAAACCTTCAATTGGCTTTGCAGGATCAAGAATAACAGCTGCAGCAACAACGGGACCAGCTAAGGGACCACGACCAACCTCATCAACGCCAGCAACTAGCATTAGCGCACCAAACCTCGCTTACTAGATTCGATTATTTCTAAAAATAATTTTGCATCAGTGCAACACTCATCTTCAGCTTGGAGCTGTTCTACCGCTTCACTCAAACTAAGCCCCTGACGATAAATAACTTTATATAATCGCTTAATTCCATTAATACGCCCAGGTGAAAAACCGTGGCGACGTAATCCTTCAGTATTTAAACCGAACGGCTTTGCATAATAACCAGACACTTTTGTAAATGGTGGCACATCTTTAGCAATCATCGAACCACCTGCAGCAAAGCTATAGGCTCCGATACGACAAAACTGGTGAGTCCCACTCAAGCCTCCCAAAATAGCATGATCATCAATTTGTACATGCCCTGCCAAAGAAGCATTATTAGCTAAAATAATATGATTACCAACGATACAATCATGCGCCACATGCACATAAGCCATTAAAAAATTATCGCTACCAATTTTAGTTAAGCCACCACCGTGCTCAGTACCACGGTTTAAAGTACAAAACTCACGAATAGTATTTCGATCACCTATCTCTAACCAAGTTTCTGAGCCGCTATATTTTAAATCTTGTGGATCTTCACCGACTGAGCAAAACTGTGCAATGCTATTGTCGCAGCCAATACGCGTATGCCCTTTAATCACAACGTGCGAAGCAATCGAACAATTATCCCCTATTTCTACATCAGCCTCAACAATAGAATAAGCACCGACACTAACATTTACTCCTAGCTTAGCCTTAGGATCAATTATTGCCGTTTCATGAATCATTTTTTTCAATCCTTTTTTTAACGCTCATTAGCTCAGCAGTACAGGCTAACTCACCCTCTACCGTAGCTGTCCCTAGCACCTTCCAAACATCATGACGGATCTTTATTAACTCAACCTTTAATTCCAGCTGATCACCTGGTACAACTGGACGCTTAAAACGAGCATTATCAATCCCTGCAAAAAAGAATAACGAGTCTTTCGTCGACTCTCCCGTTGAGTAAAAAGCGAAAACTACGGCAGTTTGTGCCAAAGCCTCAAGGATTAGCACACCAGGCATAATCGGTTGCTCGGGGAAATGCCCTCCAAAGAAAGGCTCATTAATCGTTACATTCTTTAATGCGGTCATAGATTTTTTTTCTTCAACAGCAACCACACGGTCAATTAGCAGAAAAGGTGGTCGATGCGGCAAACAATCAAAAATCTGGTTAATATCAAGCAGTGTCTTACCCACCGAACCTTCTCCTCTTTTTTCTTAATTAAACTTGAAAAGCGTTATATCTACCCGTTAGCGATAGGGCCTGCGCCTTTGCTACTCTAGTTAGATTTCTTTATAAGCACTTTAACCTGCCGCGCCAATTTGTCCAACTGTCTAAAACGCACTGCGCTCTTACGCCATTCACTATTTGGCATAAAACCTGTTCCCGATGAATACATCCCAGGCTGAGCAATTGAATTAGTAATCATTGCCATACCAGTAACAATCACCTTGTCAGCAATTGTTAAATGCCCACTAATACCTGCAGCACCACCTATAAGACAGTGACGCCCAATCTTAGTACTGCCCGCAATGCCAACGCAAGCAGCAATAGCAGTATGCGCGCCAACTTCCACGTTGTGCCCAATCTGAATTTGGTTATCCAATCGCACTCCTTCACCAATACGGGTATCACCTAGCGCACCACGATCAATAGTTGTATTAGCACCAATAACCACATCATCTTCTATCACCACACGACCAAGCTGAGGCACTGAATGCCAACGCCCTTGCTGCATGGCATTACCAAACCCATCAGAACCAACAACAACTCCACTTGCTAATTGCACTCGTTTTCCCAGCTCAACATGATGATAGAGACTTACCTTTGCATCAAGCCTGCTACCATCTCCTATCACAACGCCTTCGCCGATAAAACTCCCAGGACCAATAACCACATCACGTCCCAAAACCACGCCAGCTTCAATCACAACCTGAGCACCAATAACGACTGACTCATCAAACTGACAAGAAGTGTCAACAACTGCGCTAGGGTGAACCCCTGGTTGGTAGGCTGGCTGATAGGCAAAGTAACTAGCTAGCTTTGCATAAGTTAAATAAGGATTAGTAGAAACAAGTGCTGCACAAGGACAAAATGCAACAGCCTCTGGCGGCACAATCACCGCAGAGGCTGCTGTCTTCTCTAGTTCCGCACGGTATTTACTGTTGTGAAAAAAACTCGCCTCTCCTGCTTTAGCTGCCGTCAAAGTAGCAACGCCCGATATTTCCAGCGCCGGATCACCCTTTAATTCCACTTCAAGCTGTTTAGCAAGCTCAGCAAGTTTAATTCGCATCAGCCTATCATCTACCTCTAAGCATTAATTGCTTTTTCAACAGCGCTAGTAACGTCATTAGTAGATGAAGAATAAATAACACTTGTATTAGGCAACACTAATGTTAAATGTTTTGCTTTAGCTACTTTTTTAGCAGCTACTTCTAACTCACCAACAAATGTTTGCATTGCTTTTGCTTGTGCTTGATCAGCCTGTTGCGCATACAATTGACTTAAGTGGAAAATTTTAGTTTGCTGCGCAACAATTTGAGTTTGCATTTTTTGCTTGTCGCTTTTATTCATGACTGATTGATTACGCTTATACTTTGCCATCAAGTTATCAAGCGACTTTTTGTCTGCTACCAACTTTTCATGCTTGCTTTTAAACTCTGCGCGCAATTTAGTTTTATCAGCCAATACTGATTTAGCATTAGCGAATACAGCTTTAACATCAACCACACCAATACTTGATTGAGTTGCAGCGTAAGCACCTGTTGTTAAGACGCAAGCTGCTACGGCAGATGCGATTAGGTAACGAATTTTCATATCTTATCTCCTCAGTTAAACAACTAAAAATCTTTAGGCCAGAACTGTAACACTTACAGCCAGCAAAAACTACCTACCCCTTATACTGAGGCTCCGATATTGAACTGGAACACTTGTGTATCATCATTCTTAGCCGGGTTGATTGCTTTAGCTAAACTAAAGTTCAGCAAGCCTATAGGGCTTAACCAATCTACCTCTAAACCAGCCGAATAGCGGATTCGATTACGATCTGGGTTAAGTGTTTTTTCAGAAGCGCTCATATGTGTTGCATAAACGTTACCCGCATCGACAAAAAGAGCTGTTCTTACTGAACGGCTCAATGGGTTGGGCACAATTAGCTCAGCACTCGTGTCAAAATAAAGGTTACCACCTATCGTATCACCTGCGGAATCAATTGGACCAATAGTGTTAGCCTCGTAACCACGCACCGAACCCATACCACCTAAGTAAAAGTTCTTCATAAAAGGCAAGGTACTATAAGAACCGTAACCATCACCATAACCCACGCCACCACGTAGTTTACCAACAAAAGAAGCATAAATCGGATGGTAGTAGGCCAAGTTGTAAGTGGCCTTGTAATACTCAAGCGCATTACTACCCGCAGGTGCTGAAAAGGTAAAGTTCAAGTTCTGTAACAGACCTGAAGTTGGGAAATTAGCTTGGTCTAAGCTATTGTGGGTCCAGCCAATATTAATCGGAATTTGTGTGAAGTTTTTACCATGCTCATTAACAAAGTCTTGAATAATTGTGGCCGGATTAGAATTCGTATCCAAGTACATGTAGTTAAGCCCTACAGAGAACTGCGCACTATCATATTGCGAAATTGGAATACTGTAGTTAATCGCACCACCGTAGTTATCAGTTTCATAGTCTGCTGTATTAGCCTCACTAGCATTATAGTGACTAGCATAAAGACTAAAACCACGCCCAATCCCCCACTTGGTATAGTAAGGGTTAAAGTAGCTAACCATTGCTGACAACATTGATGCGCTATAAGCTGCATTAAAACCAAATGAGTTACCAGTACCAAAAACATTTTGCTGGTTCAAACCCACGTTAAACATTGGCCCATCTACATCAGAATAACCCACCCCAGCTCTAACTTGTCCTGCTGGCATCGTCGCTACTTTATAACCAACATCAACTTCATTGCTATGACTAGGCACTGGAGTAGTGCTTACATCAACGTTACGCACAAAAGGAAGTTGTAATAAACGACGCTTGGAATTTTGAACTGCGACAGTAGAAATCAATCCACCTTCCATCTGGGTTAGTTCACGACGAAAAGCTTGATCATTAGTACCGCTATTACCCGAGAAGTAAATACGGCGCACGTAAATACGTTGCCCAGGGCTAACTTCAAAGGTAATAAAGATTGTTTTCTTAGCTTCATTCACTCGCGTTTTAGCACTAACTTTGGTCTCATAATAACCTTTTGCACCCAAGGCATTACCGATGTTCGTCTCGGTATTGATAATGGCTTGATTAGAGAAAATAGCACCTTTTTGCACCTCAGAAAGCATACGCAATTGAGCACGCGGCAGGATCAAGCGCCCCGCCAAACTAAAACCAGAGAAATGGTATTGATTTCCTTCATGCACTTTAACAGTAATATAAACATGCTTACGATCAGGCGATAACGAAACCTGGGTGCCAAGGATTCTAAACTTCAAATAACCACGATTCATATAATAGGCTGTCAGGCTATGCAAATCAGCAGCAAGCTTCTGACTAGAATACTGATCATCATGATTAAAAAAGCTTAATAAACCAGGCGTTGTTAACTGAAATTGGTCAAGCAACTTACTTTCAGAAAAAGCTTTATTACCGATAATATGAATTTGCTTAACCGTTGCTGTTAACCCTTCTGAAATCAAAATAGAAACGGCTACTTCATTGTGAGGCTGCTTGGTAACTTGAATATTAACTCGCGCATTATATTTACCATGAGAGTAGTATTCGTTAAGCAATGCGGATTTAATTGTTTGTAAAGTAGAGCGATTATATTCGTAACCATTAGCCACGCTCATTTTTTTCAGCACTTTTAGAAGTTCCTTTGAAGAAACCACCTTGTTACCTGAAAGAGTCAACTTGCTAATTACAGGGCGCTCTTGCACATGAATAACCAAAGTGCTACCACGCTTATCCAGTGCCACGTTGCTAAAAAAACCTGTCTTATATAAGGCACGGATAATGCTGTCACTAGTTTGCGCTGTTACTTTTGCCCCAGGACGAATTGGCAAATAGCTCATTGCAGTATCACTAGGAATACGTTGCAAACCAACAAACTCAATCTTGCTCGCAACAAAGGCTTGGGCGACAACTTGTACAGTTAATAAAGTAATAAAAGTAACGATAACGATTAGTTTTTTCATGAGTGCTCTTTGTAAATTAAGCTAATTGGTGTAACAGCAAAAAGCCAAGTAAAAACAATGGCGTTGCTGCAACCAAACTATCAATACGATCCAAAATACCACCATGCCCGGGCAAAATTGAACCACTGTCCTTCATTTGGCAATGACGTTTTAACATACTCTCAAACAAATCACCAACAACCGTAAAAATATTCAATAGGGTGATCATTAAAAGAACTGCCCACCACTCGGAAAAGTCAATTTTTAACCAGCTTAGCCCTATCACACCAACCAATAGCGATAGCAGCAAGCCACCAAAAAAACCTTGCCATGTTTTTCCTGGACTAACTTTTGGCATCAACTTGACACTTCCCCACCATCTCCCAGCAAAGTACGCTCCAGTGTCTGCAGCCCAAACCAAACAAAATAAAAATAAAATTAAAATAGCGCCATGTGTCACACTTGTGCGCAATACATTAATAGCTAACCAAAAAGGAATTAAAACCAATATACCCAAGATAATCCTTACTTCACGCGACTGCCAAAGAAACTTAGCTCCTGGATAGCAAAGCACCAAAACTAAAGCACACAACCACCACACTGCAGAAATAGCAAGAGTAGGAATTAAAGGTAAGAATAGCGATAACCACAGACAAACTAAAATCATCACCATAAAAATAAGCTTTGACACTGGGCGCTCAATGCTTGCTAACGTCGCCCACTCCCAAGCAGCCAACAGCACCAACGCCACTGTACCCCCCATAAACCAAGCTGGAGACAACCAGAACAAGAAGGCTAATACAACTGCAACTAAAATCACTCCAGTAATAACGCGTTGTTTCAGCATGCTATCCACCAACTTATAATTTGTTTTGTAACAGACACTAAGGTTGATTGAGCTATCAACCTGCCCCCATCCCTGGCTTTATACTGGATTCCGGATAGTTTTAGGCTTGCCTGCCTAAAACTTCCGGAATGACGGCGTAAAGAGATAATACCTGACAGAAAGCTCACTCCTCCCCTCCTGATTTAGTCAATCCATAGCGGCGCTCACGCTCAGCAAAAGCAGTCAATGCTTTTTCAAATTCAAGCTTGTCAAAATCAGGCCAATAAACTGAAGTAAAGTACAGCTCCGAGTAAGCTATCTGCCAAAGAAAAAAGTTACTGATACGCAATTCACCACTGGTACGAATAAACAAATCCGGGTCAGGGAGCCCTGCTAAAGCAAGCTTGCTCGCGAGCAATTCCTCACTTAATTCATCAGCCTGTATTTTACCGTCCTGTACAGCTTGCGCTAATTGGCGCGCAGCTTGAGCAATATCCCAGCGCCCCCCATAATTGGCAGCAATAATTAAAGTCATCCCGGTATTATTTGCAGTTAACTCTTCAGCAGCTTCAATAGCAACCTGTATTTGTTCCGAAAAAGCTGAGATCTCACCAGCCAACTTAAGCCGAATATTTCGTTCATGTAACTTATCAACCTCTGTCTCTAACACACCAGCTAACAGCGCCATCAAACCATTCACTTCCTCCTCCGGACGCGACCAGTTCTCAGTACTAAAGGCAAATAAGCTTAGAAATTTGACCTGATTGACGACAGCGGCTTCAACCACACGGCGGATTGCTTCAACACCTGCTTTATGGCCAGCTAAACGAGGCAGGCTTCTCTCTTTAGCCCAACGTCCATTGCCATCCATAATAATTGTTACATGCTGTGGTACGATTCGCATCAAGCCCGACCCTTGAAATTAAACAGCCATTAAATCGGCTTCTTTTTCCGATAAGATTGTATCGACCTCAGCGACATATTTATCTGTTATTTTTTGGATACGATCCTGAGCACGACGCTCATCATCTTCAGTAATTTCTTTCTCTTTCAATAGATCTTTAAAATCACCATTAGAATCACGACGAATATTACGAATAGCAACCCGTGCTTTTTCTGCCTCGCTACGCAACACTTTTACTAATTCCTTACGACGCTCCTCAGTAAGGGCAGGCAAAGGAATACGAATCAACTCACCTGTAGTAGCAGGGTTTAAACCCAAATCAGACTCAAGTATTGCCTTCTCAATCGCCCCCACCATGGTTTTTTCCCAGGGTTGAACTGACAAAGTACGTGCATCCAAAACACTCACGTTAGCAACTTGGTTAAGCGGTGTTGACGAGCCGTAGTAATCAACTCGAATATGCTCAAGCAAACTAGGGTGAGCGCGCCCCGTGCGCAGCTTAGCCAATTCATTTTGCAGCACCTCGATACTTTTTTTCATACGTTGTTCAGCATCTTGGCTAATTTCATTGATCATTACATTTTCTCCTAGTTAGCAATTAAGGTGCCTTCATCTGCTCCTAAGACGATTGCTTTTAAAACTTCAGGTTTAGTCATTGAAAAGACTCTCAAGGGAATATTGTGATCCTGACACAAACAGATTGCAGGCAAATCCATCACGCGCAGTTTTTGTCTTAGCACTTCGTCATAGCTTAGTTGTTCAAAACGTTTTGCTGTGCTATCAAGCTTAGGGTCAGCCGAGTAAACACCATCAATCGTACTCGCCTTTAAAATAACATCAGCCTGCAATTCTACTGCACGCAACGCAGCCGTAGTATCCGTTGAAAACAACGGCGAACCTGTACCACCAACACTAATAACAACTTTACCGACTGCGAGCGCCTGCGCTGCATCATTACGCTGATAACCTTTAGCAATACCAGGGATAGCAAGTGATGAATATAAAGCGGATAAAACACCGGCCTTCGTTAAAGCTTCTTGTAAAGCTAAACCATTAGCAACGGTAAACAACATCCCCATTTGATCAGCCGTCACACGATCAAAGCCTTGCTGTGATAGCTGCGCACCTCGCAAATAGTTACCAGCACCAATAACAACAATAACACTTGCACCAAGCTCGACGACTTGTTGCAACTGCGCAACATAATAGGCCAAAGCCTCTAGATTCAATCCCTGTCCAGAACTATCTGCGAGCGCTTCACCACTTAACTTGATCAGCACTCGCGGATAAGCAAGTTTTGCTTTAGCCTGCATAGTCTATCCTTACTCTCCTGCTGCAGCTTTTGCTTGTGCACGCACCTCTTCAGCAAAGTTGTCAGCTTTTTTCTCAATCCCTTCACCCACTTCAAAGCGCACAAAGTGTTTTACTTCAGCAGATTTACTTTTTAGAAACGCCTCAACGGTTTGGTTTAAGTCTTTCACAAAAGCTTGGCCATAAAGCGTAATTTCAGCTAAGAATTTCTTAATACGACCGCCAATCATTTTTTCAACGATCTCAGCAGGCTTGCCTGATTCAAGTGCTTGCGCTTTGAAAATTTCTTTTTCACGGTTAACCACATCTTCTGAGACGTGCTCTGGTTTTACAAAGTCAGGTTTAGAAGCAGCAATATGCATCGCTAAGTCACGAGCTAACTCATCATCAGTTGTTGTTACATCAACAACGACACCGATACGATTACCGTGTGTATAAGTACCAATCATGCCTTCAGCATCAATAGTTTTAACACGACGTACTTGGATATTTTCACCCAATTTAGCAACCAAGGTTTTACGCTTTTCTTCTACTGTCTCAGGGTTACCGTCAACAAGATTAAGCTCAGCTAGCTTAGCCACGTCATTAGTACGATGAACCAACTCAGCTTGGGCAACCTGATTGGCAAAGCTCGCAAACTCTTGCTCACGACCAACAAAATCAGTTTCACAGTTAACCTCAACAATCGCTGCAGATTTTTTATCTCCGCTAACAGCAATTGTTACTAACCCTTCCGCAGCAATTCGGCCTGATTTCTTAGCTGCTTTGGCCTGACCTTTCTTACGCATTAACTCAACTGCTTTATCCATATCACCAGCAGTTTCTGTTAAAGCTTTCTTGCATTCCATCATGCCAGCGCCTGTCATTTCACGTAGTTGTTTTACTAACGCGGCTGTTACTGTCATGTCATTTCCTCCAAACTCATTTAAATAAACATCAGCCCAGACTTTATCCGAGCTGATTTATCGACAAAATAATAAAATTATTTCTCTTCGTTAGCTTGCTCAGTAATTTCCGTTACTTCGACAAACTCGTCAGGACTGTTCGCACCACTCAAGCCGCCTTGCTTAGCAGCTAAACAAGCATCAGCCGCCGCCGCAGCGTAAAGACGTATAGCTCGCGCTGCATCGTCGTTACCTGGGATAATGTAATCAATGCCTTCCGGGTTGGTATTGGTATCAACAACACCAATCACTGGAATGCCAAGCTTTTGCGCTTCTTTAATCGCAATTTTTTCATGGCCAACATCGATAACAAACATCGCATCAGGCAAACCACCCATGCTTTTAATCCCACCTAAGCCACGCTCTAACTTTTCCTTTTCGCGAGTTAAGTTAAGGATTTCTTTTTTGGTTAAGCTACCAAAGCTACCTTGCTCAAACTTTTCTTCGAGCATTTTTAAACGCTTGATTGAATGACGAACTGTTTTGTAATTAGTCAACATCCCACCTAACCAACGGTGATCAACGTAAGGCATTCCTGCTCGAGTTGCTTCTTCACGAATTGCTTCACGTGCAGCGAATTTAGTACCCACAAACAACACTTTGCCGTTGCGAGCTGCAACTTGAGCAATAACCTGCATCGCTTCATTGAATAAAGGCAACGTTGTTTCAAGGTTAAGAATGTGAACATTGTTTCGTGAGCCATAGATGTATGGCGCCATTTTAGGGTTCCAGTAGCGAGTTCGGTGACCGAAGTGCACACCAGCCGCTAACATATCACGCATAGATACTTGTGTAGTCATATTTTCTCCTAAGGGTTAGACCGACATGCGTCCCGCCACCAAACCTAACTAAAGGCACCCTGCTAGCGGTATCAACACATGTGTGTTTATCGCCTTCATCGCTGAAGACCAATTAAGTCAACAATTTAGTTGCCTAATCTGACCGCGCTTTATACCATAAAGCGCTTTTAACAACAACGAATTGGGCAAGATTAATGGAAATTACCCTAAAGACCCCTGCAGAAATTGAAAAAATGCGCATCGCGGGCCGCTTGGCAGCCGAAGTGCTAGAAATGATCAAACCACACGTCCAAGCCGGCATTACTACTGACGAGCTCGATAAGCTATGCCACGACTATATCATAGACGTACAAAACGCAATTCCAGCCCCTTTAAATTATAAGGGCTTCCCAAAAAGTATTTGCACCTCAGTTAATCACGTCATTTGCCATGGAATTCCAGGCAATAAAAAACTCAAAGATGGCGATATCATTAACGTTGACATTACTGTAATTAAAGATGGCTTCCATGGTGACACTAGCGAAACTTTCTTTGTTGGTAAGCCTAGCATCCTTGCGGAACGTTTAGTGAGGGTCACTCGAGAATGTCTATTTTTAGGCATTGAACAGGTCAAGCCGGGCGCTCATTTTGGCGACATTGGTGCTGTTATCCAACAACACGCCGAAAAAAATCATTACTCGGTGGTGCGTGAATTCTGCGGTCACGGCATTGGCCAAATCTTTCATGAACCGCCTAATGTGTTGCACTATGGTAGCAAAGGCTCCGGCCCAGTTATTGAAGCAGGGATGTGCTTTACAATTGAGCCAATGATTAATACTGGCAAACGCCATATCAAAATGCTGCCTGACGGTTGGACTGCGGTCACCAAAGATCGCAGCTTATCTGCACAATGGGAGCATACTTTAGCCGTCACCGAAGATGGCGTAGAAATACTCACTTTGCGAAAAAACGAAACCTCACCATTGCATCAGAGCTAACGAGCCCCTAAAATCGTCGCTCTTCTCATTTATATATATGGAGATCTCTTATGGCTTTTGAATTACCCGCACTTCCCTATGCAATGGATGCACTTGTACCACATATTTCTAAAGAAACTCTCGAATATCACTATGGCAAACACCACCAAGCTTACGTTAACAACCTTAACAAGCTGCTAGCTGACAAACCTGAAGCAAATAAAACACTTGAAGAACTTATTTTATCTAGCACTGGCGGTGTCTTTAATAATGCTGCGCAAATCTGGAATCATACTTTCTACTGGCATAGTTTAAGCCCTAATGGCGGCAGTCAGTCTCAAGGTGCGCTCGCTGATGCAATTGACAAGCAATTTGGCTCTTTCGATGCTTTCAAGGAACAGTTTTCTAACGTTGCAGCAACTACTTTTGGCTCTGGCTGGGCTTGGTTGGTTAAAAATAAAGCTGGCGAACTTGAAATCGTTAGCACCAATAATGCAGCCAACCCAATGACAGACGGCAAAACACCTTTACTAACCTGTGATGTTTGGGAACATGCTTATTATATTGATTACCGCAATGCCCGCCCTAGTTATATTGAGGCTTTCTGGCACCTAGTAAACTGGGAGTTTGCTGCTGAAAACTTTGCTTAATTTTACAAATTGTAGCCCTGATTGAAAATGCAGAGCATTTGATAATCAGGGGTTAAACCAAACTCACTCCTGGATTATCGAGCACTTCGTGCTCTCAATCCAGGCTACCCCCCACTCGCTACGCGAGCCACCCCTTTAAAAAAAGGGCTACTATTTTTTAAACCTTATAGTGAACACAAAGCCCTTCACCCTTCGTTACAAAACTACCACCGTTTTTGTTACAAACTGGTTACATATTATTCAATATGATGAAAAATCTAGCAATTTCTTTGATTTTTTCCTTACAAATCTAGATTTGTTGTTACTTTTCGACTAAACTTGCAATGTTCTTTTCAATGATGAACAGAACAGGATTGGTACATTAACTAAAAAGAGGACTCTTTGGTATGAAGAAATTATTAATTGCAAGTGTTGTTGCTGCTGGTGTTGCTACTGCTGGTGCTGCTAGTGCTGCTATGGCTCCTGCTCCAATGATGACTGGTGTTACTGCACCTTGGCATGTTGGTGTTGGTCTTAACTACGCATCTAACTTAACTAGCAAAGTTACTCACCCCACTACTAGCCCATCACTAAAACTCAATAATCGTGGGCTTGGTGGTAACGTCTTCGTTGGCTATCGCGTTAACAAATACTTCGGCACTGAACTCGGCGTTGACATCCTTGGTGATAACAAGTACAAATCCACTGACACCAACGGGACAACTAACAGCAGCTACGTAAAACTAACTGACCAATGGAACGTTAACTTTGTCGGCCAAGCATTCTTACCAGTAACTAGCTGGTTCTCGCCTTATGCATTTGCTGGCGTAGCTTATATCAATAGCGAAATGAAACAACCTGGCAATATAACTACTGACAGAGATGGTTTCGGCCTTCTTTACGGTGCTGGTTTACAATTTAACTTCAATCAGTTTGGTATTCGCGCTAGCTACACGCGCCAAGATCTTAACACTGATTATACTACTATTGCGGGTCTCGAAATCCCACAAACAAAAGATTATATCAGCTTGGATGTACTTTACCGTTTTGGTGCGTAATCAGACGCAAACGAAAAACCGCTGTTTACCAGCGGTTTTTTATCACCTCTAAAATTAAGGATTGTTTATTATGAAAAAACTATTACTTACTAGCACTATCGCAGCCGGCATTGCTATCGCAGGTACTGCTAGCGCAGCCATGGCACCTGCGCCAATGATGACTGGTGTTACTGCACCTTGGCATGTTGGTGTTGGTCTTAACTACGCATCTAACTTAACTAGCAAAGTTACTCACCCCACTACTAGCGCATCACTAAAACTCAATAATCGTGGGCTTGGTGGTAACGTCTTCGTTGGCTATCGCGTTAACAAATACTTCGGCACTGAACTCGGCGTTGACATCCTTGGTGATAACAAGTACAAATCCACTGACACCAACGGGACAACTAACAGCAGCTACGTAAAACTAACTGACCAATGGAACGTTAACTTTGTCGGCCAAGCATTCTTACCAGTAACTAGCTGGTTCTCGCCTTATGCATTTGCTGGCGTAGCTTATATCAATAGTGAAATGAAACAACCTGGCAATATAACTACTGACAGAGATGGTTTCGGCCTTCTTTACGGTGCTGGTTTACAATTTAACTTCAATCAGTTTGGTATTCGCGCTAGCTACACGCGCCAAGATCTTAACACTGATTATACTACTATTGCGGGTCTCGAAATCCCACAAACAAAAGATTATATCAGCTTGGATGTACTTTACCGTTTTGGTGCGTAATCAGACGCAAACGAAAAACCGCTGTTTACCAGCGGTTTTTTATCACCTCTAAAATTAAGGATTGTTTATTATGAAAAAACTATTACTTACTAGCACTATCGCAGCCGGCATTGCTATCGCAGGTACTGCTAGCGCAGCCATGGCACCTGCGCCAATGATGACTGGTGTTACTGCACCTTGGCATGTTGGTGTTGGACTTAACTATTCTTCAGCTACAACGAGCAAGTTTACTTGGACTCCAGCTAACGATGTGTTAAAGCTAAACAAACGCAACTTAGGCGGCAACCTCTTTGTAGGCTACCGAGTTAACCGTTACTTTGGTACCGAATTAGGCTTAGCTATGCTAGGCAACATTAGCTACCAAAATTCACATAACTCTGGTGCAACCGTTTATCCTAACGCTGTTAAGTTAAGCGACCAATGGAATATCCACTTTGTTGGCCAAGCCTTCCTACCTGTAACAAGCTGGTTCTCACCTTATGCTTTTGCGGGTGTGGCTTACATAAATAGCACATTAAAAAACACCACCAATTCAAACCCAGGTACCACTAACCAAGATGGCTTTGGTCTAGTCTACGGAGCTGGTTTAGAATTTAACTTTAATCAGTTTGGTGTCCGTGCAAGCTACACGCGCCAAGACCTTAACACTGATAACCATAACGTTGCTGGCTTACAAATCCCACAACCAGAAGCTTACCTTAGCCTGGATGCACTTTACCGTTTTGGTGCGTAATCAAACGCAAACGAAAAAAACACCCCCTCCTTGAAGATAACCTTATCGCTTGATACAATATTGCTCACTTTTGTTTAACTCTTTGTTTTATAAAGAATAATAACCTTAAAAGACACAATAATGCCTAATACAGATGATGAACAAAGCCCTTCGCCAAATCCTTTGGACCTATCTACCGATTTAGGTGCTGTAATTTATGCTGACATTCTTACTGACCAAGCCAGGGGGCAGCTAACACAAATATCACCAGAGCAACGTGCCAGACTGCAAAGCTCACTAGCTCACACTCGCCTTTATTATGCCAGGCCACTATCATTCAGTTATTGGATACTCAATACCATCAATTTTGTGTTTAACCTTGTTCTAGCCGGAGTGGTTGTCTACGCTATGCGAGGTTATTCTGATGAGGCACTACAAACCTTAACTGGTTCCTGGTCAGAGAAAGATCCAACCGCATTTCGTTGGACCGATGATGTTCTTGATAGCCTTGGTGGCACTATTATGGCTATTTTCGCAGGCACTGCTGCTGCCAGTGCATTAGCGAGCTTCTTCAAGTCAGGCCGGCTTCGCCGGCAACTTTCTAAGCCTCTAAGAGTTTAGTCTTTACAAAGCCACGAGTATTATTAAGTCTCAAACTAGTCAAACCTGCCCATGGAATAATAACGAATAAAAATAACACACCTGCTATAGAAATTGCTTCAGGTAGCTGAGCAATAACTCACCTACTATACGCGCTTCTCATGTATCCGTTCAATATCAGCATGATTTGAAAATAATTCAAAAAGTTCTTGACAGCTTTTTCGTGCAAATTTGGAAATTTTATATTGGAATCATCGTGTGTCATAAAAGCATGATGTGCGCTCTATAACAACGCTGTATGCTCGGATTATTTTTTCATCGATCAGGTTCATGGCTTAAAAATAATTTCAGCAGTACGGCCATCTGTGTGGGGAAAATTTACCTTTTCAAACCCGTGGTATACTCTTCCTATGAAAAAACAACCTGACAAATCAGTTTTAGCCGATCTCATTGAGAGATTTAATAATACTGTTACACCAACAGCACTAGAAACAGATTTTAGCAATGTATGTGAAAGTCAGGCTGAGAAAATCATAAAGCTAGAAGACAAGGTGCAATCGTTAAATAACGCATTAAATAAATATAAAGGTGAGCAAGGAAAGCCTAATGTTAGAAAGCAAACGCGCGCTAACAAGGACAAGGATCATTCCTCCGAGAAGGATAGAAAAGGAAATAAAACCAATAAAACTAGAAAGCCAAAATCTAGTAAAAAAAATCTCGAAGTCTCTAATACAGTGACACTAACAATTAATCCAGATTCGTTGCCCAGCGATGCTGTGCCAAATGGCTCTAAGAAAACACTTATCCAGGGGGTGCTGCCTCTATATAATGTAGGCTATATTACTGCTGGCACGCCAAAATCATTGACCTTCTCCCAAAACTGATCCCATCTGCCTTTAGTCTTTACTAGTGTTCTCAAGCATAAAACGATTTTCATTCCCTTGTCTTTCCAGCGCATTCCTGATCCGCCTAATCTTTGTTTAACAATTGTTTTACATGCTGCTTCAGTGACGCCAGAGCCAATTGGTGCATTCTGCTTAATCAAATTATGATACGACATTCGCTTTTCTTTAATATTATTTTCAAAATACGTAATTGTTCCTTCTAGCTTTTCTCTAAGCGATTTATTCAGTTTTTTATTTAGATGCTCTTTAAGCTCAGCAAGTATTCTACCTGCCGCACCTTTCTTGTGCTTTAAGTCATGACATCTCTCTTCGAGCCAAACATCACGCTCATCTCTTTCAGATTTTTTGGTAAATACTGCCTTTGATGCTTCGCCGAGATATTCAGTTGCATGCCAAAAATCTAAAATTTGCGTATCAGTATGTTTTTTTAGAAATGGCCAATTATTTTTTGCTCCATCAGCAACGCCAATTGTTTTAGCATCAGGGTAATATTTCTTTTTCAGCTTTATTTCCTTTTCAAGCCTATTAAAGAATTCATCTTTTCCATATTCTGGTGATGCTGCAACGTAGGTTGTGTGCAGGCGTGCACCATGCTTATCATACATGGAAATAGTTCCAACCATGCTCTCTCTATAACCATCATCAACGGTGAGAACATATGCACCATCTAAGCTAATACTTAGCATCTCAATGCCTGCATCAAGCTTTGGCTCTTCATATTCCCACTCAGCCTCTTTGGCTTGTGCAATACCGCCAACAAAATCAGTTGCCCGTTGCAAGTATGAATGTGAGATTTTACGGTTATGATTGACCTTGAGATCATCAATAACACTAGGAGCAGGTAAGTTTGAGTATTTATGTGAGATTATTTTTGCAAATCGCGGTGTTGATCCTTGGATAATTCTAGCCTTATCTTCTAAAGGACAAAAGACCTTCCCGCCTTTAGAGGTTTGATAAACATAACGCTTAACTCGAGCAACTCCATAAGGCGTTTGGTAATTTGCTTCATCTCTACTTCGTGCTGTTAGCTTTATTTTTCCAACATGGATAGGAGAGCCATCTGCATCAAACTTACTTAAAGCTTTTTCAGTGGCTAATGTTCCAACCTCATTAAGGCCGTCAAGAATTGCATCCTCACATTCAAGCATGGATCCTTTTAGTGGAAGCTTGAGCTCAATAGTTAATTCATTATTTTCATCAGAGAGAATTCTAGCTAACATCCAAACACCATCCGTAATCAAGTTAAAGTGTATATTATGCTATATTTTCTACATTATATAAAGGCAGCACCCTATCCAGGATATAAAAATTGCTGCTAATAACACTCTTTTTTTGCGCCAACAATATTACTCCCCTTCTGAAAACAAACACTATACAGCACCTCTGCCAACTGGTTATGAGGGCCAGTTCGGCCCTACTATTAAAAGCTGGACAAGCTTCCTAAATACTCAAGGTGGTATGACGCTAGAAAGCCTTGAGACATTTTATAAAACCGCCAACATAGATATTAGTAAATCAACCATCCATAGCTTCACAATTAAAACACCTACGATACTTGAGCCCGAGAAGGTAGAAGTTGTGAAGGCAGGTTTACAATCCACGAACTACCAGCACCTAGATGACACCAACGCTAGAGAGGATGGGAAAAACCGTTATGTTAATGTATTGGGTAATGAGTATTATTCAGCTTACTTTACGCTGACCAGTAAAAGTCGATTAAGCGTCATTGAAATGTTAAGCAAAGACCACTTTGGGTTCACATTAAATGAGGCCGCTTTTAATTTACTGGCTACTATGAACTTACCCCACAAGGTAATCGAAAGCTTAAAGGTATTTCACTCATCGACTATCTTAAACAGTAAGGAGCTGGAAGTTATTCTTGATAAGGTATTAGGTGATAAAAAATTTCCAAAATATAGAAAGCTGATTACTGATGCGGCAGCTATCTCAACATATAGAAAGAGTCCTTATGCGATAGAAACACTCATTACCGATGATGCGCCACAGTTTAAGCTCATTACTGAATCACTCGCCTTGTGCTGGGTTCATGAGGGTAGGCATTATAAAAAGCTGACGCCAATTTTTAAGAAGCACCAAGACTCTGTTGACAGCTTCTTGGATAGGTTTTGGGATTATTATCATAAGCTCATTGAATATAAAAAGAACCCAGGGCAAGATGAGATAGATAAGCTATCCAATGAGTTTACTGAGTTATTCTCAACAATCACTGGCTACGAGAAACTAGATAAACAAATTGAGCTCACCTTAAAAAAGAAAAGGCAGCTATTGTTAGTGCTGGAAAAGCCAGAGCTTCCTCTACATAACAATCCAGCAGAGTTGATGGCTCGGAAGCAGGCTAGAATGCGCGATGTACACCTTCATACTATGAGTGAAGAAGGAACGAAAGCTAAGGATACAATGGTTACAATTACTGAGACATGTAAAAAGCTAGCAGTTAATGTCTTCGATTATATATATGACAGAATTACAAAAAACTATTCTATGCCTTCGCTAGCGGAATTAATTACCATCCGCTCATCACAGGCGCAGTAAACTAAAGAGAGCGCAGCATGAGCATCATGCTGAAATAAGACGGATACTTAGTATCAAACAAATCTTGGTAACCAATCAGAACTGGTGGAACTTTCACACCAAGTACAAAGATAAAATCAGAGAAGCTATTGTCATTGGCATTGTTAAGCTGCTTAGCTGCAAACATCCTATGCGTGGCCATAAAGAGTATCATTGCAGTAATCCAAACTGTTCACACGTCAAATACATCCGCCATACCTGCAAAGCTAAAAGCTGTTCATCGTGTGGTAAAAAAGCCACAGAAGTATGGATACAACAACAAATGGCAATCTTACCCAACACTGCATGGCAACACATCACATTCACCATGCCCTCTACTCTTTGGGACTGCTTTTGGACAAACAGAGAGCTTCTTAATTTACTCCCACCATTAGCAGTAAAGGTGTTACTCAAGCTTGCTAAAAACAAGAGGGTTAAACCCGGTGTATTTATCGCGCTTCACACCTTTGGCAGAGATCTAAAGCGCAATGTGCATCTTCATGCGTCAATCACTCTGGGTGGTATCAACAAAGAGTTAACACAATGGAAAAGCCTCTACTTCCATCAACCTACACTAATGTCCATGTGGCGTTATGAGGTCATTAACCTTTTTAGAAACCACCACCAGGACAAAGGGCTTATTCTGCCAAATCAGTTAGCCTCTACACTGAACCACACTTTCAACTTTAATCAACTGCTTGATCAGCTTTACCAAAAACGATGGGTAGTACATTGCGCAAAGCCCTCAAAGAATCACAAACAAAACGTTAAATACTTAGGTCGATACACCAAACGTCCTCCTATTGCTGAGTCAAAAATTAAAAACCTTGATGGGAGCAGCCTCAGTTTTAATTATCTTGATCACGTCTCTAAAACCTACAAGCAATTTAAATTAACCGCGGAAGAGTTTATTGCTCGATTTATTCAACACATTCCTGATGTTGGCTTTCGTATGGTGCGTTATTATGGGTTTCTTGCTAACCGGGTGCGAGGTGAGATGCTACCCAAAGTCAGACTCCTATTAGGTGAAACTGATCCAAACACACCCCAGGTCAATTACCGCACCTTAATGCAAAATAATTTTAACATTGACCCCTATGAATGTGTTCTATGCGGCAGCCAAATGTTTTTAGCTAACTGCTGGTATAGACAACCTAACCGTTACAAATTGCTATCAAAGCATCGTGAACTCGCCTTACTGAAAAAAATCTAATAACTTCCTAGGGGGGTAGTCCGTCCAAAACAACAAATAACAGCTAGTTTTGGCTATTGTTTGTCATAACTAACCCTGCCCCACCACTAAATCGATTTTATAAAAAATACCTGTGCTAAAATTACTCATTTTAATTGGTGGTATTTTTACCAATTGACACATTGAAATTCCTTAATATCAAGGCACTCTGTAATCCACGCTCTCTCTATAGATTAACACCAATTGCTTTTATCATAGGACTTGGACTTACCCTAGTAGCTAGCCCCAGTACTGCTAATATGGCCTATCGCACCACTAATGATTCTCGCTTTGGCTATGCTGCTGCAGTAAACGCTATCATTACCAACCTCTCTTTTCTAACAACGGCACTATCAACCCCGCTCATTAACTGGTACAAAACAACTTGCGACCGACGTTACCGCCAGATAGAGCGTTATTTTGTCTGTAAAAACCAACTTCAGTACTTAGAAAAACCTTTAAAGTTCTAAATGGCACTCTATTGTACCTGTCTCATCGCATAATATCTTAAATTAATTATGCTAATCAATCTAAAAAATTATTTATACCTCAAATTTTTCTCCTCTCAAAATAAATTATTAACTTTTAGGTAATAGCAATTATATCTCGTTAATAAGAACAAGAATGATCTATCCTAAAACCCTATGAAGCCTTATTATTCACTTCAACTTAAGTATCTAGGTGATCCGCTCCACTGGTCATCAATTTCCACTAAAACAGCTGATACGAGCCTTAGGCACGATTCAGTATTAGGGAAAATTCCAACTGTATGCGTCCTTCTTTTTACCTCTCTGTTTACGCGCTCAGCTATGTTACTGGTTCTTAATCTTTTTTGATGCGGCCTGTCAAAGTTCATCACTACTAAGCCCTCCGGTATATTCACTTCCAACCAAGAAGAAAGCTCTGGTGCTGTTTGCTGATATTTATCTACCGCCATAGCCAATAGTCTTTCCGACTCATGAATGTTTGAGGCATTAAATATAGCTGTAATCTCCTCAGCTACTGGTTCCTTCATTGAGCGCTTTGGTATGTGAGCCTGAGCATTTTGCTGCAAATGAAATTGGCAGCGTTGCCAAGGAACACTGGGGAACACAGCTCTTCTAGCGGCTTTTAGGCCAGTATGAGCGTCGCTAGTAATCAACTCAATACCATGTATACCTCGCTCAACCAACTGCTGAAGAAAATCACGCCAATGTACCTCAGCCTCTGATAACGCAACAGAAACACCTAGCACTGTTCTCTTGCCGGTTGATTCATCAAAGCCATAGGCTATCAATACCGCACAGTCTTGTACTGTGCCGCTAGTGCGCACCTTCTCATAACGTGCATCTAGCCAAAGATATTTTATCTTTCCTAACGGCTTATTTCGCCATTTCTTTAAATCTTCATCCAACAATTTAGCGCAACGGCTTACCTCTGTGCTTGAAATATCTGTTCCACAGAGTTGCTTTAGCACCTTTTCAACTTTGCGCGTGGAAACCCCATGCACATACATTTCAGCGACAGCCAGCTTAAGTGCTCTATCAGAGCGTACACCTCGCTCTAAGACTGATGGATAGAAGGCTTCATTGGAGTCTCTAACCTGCGGTATCTGTAGCTCAAGCTGACCTTGACCTGTGTTAATTAACCTTGGTTTAAAGCCGTTCGCATATCCGTTTCTATCGCCAGTTCGCTCATAAGGACTGGCATTTAAATGGCGCTCCCTTTCTATTAACATAGCCTCATTCATCAACCTGGAGACAAGCTTAGGTAAAGCTTCAAACCCCTCCATCGCTAAAACATGTATGGCTTCTTCGATTAAGTTCTCATTTTTATAGCAGCTCATTGTCATTCCTCTTTTTTGGTTAAGTTTACCTTAAAAGGAATTTCTAATCTGACTGAGTCGCCTGCTTATTTTCAGCAAGTCAATGGAATTTACAGAAAGGATGGCGCACTAGCTACCGCTAAAGAAACTTACTTCGCAACCTAATAACAAAAGCACTAAGTCCTTATCGAGATGACAAAGCCACTTTTGCCACCTTTTTCTCTGAGCCTAGTAATGACGATGAACTAAAAGTGACTTATGCTAATCGACTTTTTGCTCTTCATAAAAATCTTCACACTGTAATTAATGGAGAAACCTCTCGAGCAGATAAGCTTTCCAAAACTTCATTTTTATTGCTTTACTACTATGAAAAGAATCTTCATGACACACTACAATCTACTACTAAAGGGCACTTGAGTCGCCAACTCCTTATTAAACTAACTGCTGCTGTCATTGCACTTTTAACCTCACTCACTAGTTTTGTTGCTGGCAAGCAGTCAGAAGCATTTTGCCACGATTTTATGTTTGGCTCATGGTGTCCACCAAGCTGGCTAACTGGCCTTACAGCAACTGCCATGAGCTTCTCACAAACTTTTGTTGTAGGCAGCGCTGCTCTTAAATTTCTTGACCCTCAGCATCGAAAGAGTCTACCCAAAGTACATAAAGCTGCCATGTTTGCTTTTGTCCCTTTTGCACTAGGCTATCTTGCTATTAGCACTGGGCAAGCTATCGCCTTCTCTCCTTAGCCAAGCAGCTTCGGTCGCATTGCACAAGCATCTCTTACCCTATTAAAAGCAGCCCCTCTTGTTACCTATGTCGCAATGCTGCGCTGGAACGCTTTTTTTGATTTTTTTACTCGCAACGCTGAAGTTAAACAATTAACCCAGCTGACTAAAGAATCGTTCAAAACACTTTCAATGGAAAACCAAAGACTTTTTGAAAATCAACTCGCAACAGCACTAACCGCCACAACATTTGACAAACTACCCCTTCCAAGAAAAATAAAACTAAGTGAGATAGCTTTAAGACGCCTAGGAAGAGAGCTTGCTCCACAATTGCTTGATGAAATTCAAGACCTGCCTGATGGGGCCCTAAGCGAGCTTTTTGAAGCAGCCGCTCCTAGGACCCAAAGCCTATCACCCATACCTACTTTCAGCCCACGCCCCTCATCTGACGGCAGAGACTCAACCGAAATACACCTCTTGCTTGCAGGGCTAGCCAGGGGCCAGAGGAGAGTTACAATAAGCCCAGCTCTAAGCACATCTCCAACAAGCATGCTTGAACTAGGCCACATGTTTACTCCCATAGCAGCAGCTGGCGCTAGCTCCCCTGTGCCTGCTGGCTACTCAATAAGAGACGATTATGAAAAAGAATTACAAGCAGAAGTAACCAGGCCTAGGGCACAGGCGCAACCCTCAAGTTTTTTCAGCCCTTCTACCCAACTTTCTAGATCTCGAGGCTATAGAAGCTTAGCAACCCCAGCAAGAAAACCACCCCTTTCGTCTCAAGTTTGAACAAGGCGCCCCTCTCACAACAAATACACAAGATATCCACAACTTATACTCAACTTACTCTCTTGTACACTGCCACAAAAAGTTTTACCGTTTAACTTAAAATCAGCAGTTGATCGCACTAATCCAGTGTAGTCAGTTGATTTGATTGACGTATTGAAAGTGAGCATACTCACCTTATTGATGAAGAGCGAATCTTTCAAATAATCAGGCAAATCAAGTGGCTGTGCTGGGTAGTGTGACTCAACTGCGGATTCTAGGTTTAGTTCACATTAGCAATAACTGGAGAGCAACATGGCAGAGCAAAGCTTAATCACACCGCCACAAATTGCTCAACACTTGCAAAAAACCATAACACCAGCTGTAAAGCAAGTGATCAGCTTAACGGGGCTTATCAGTTCCTACGAAGAAACCCACGTACAAGCAGCAATCAAACTTGCCCTTAAGAGCGCCAACCCTAATCACCCTCATACTGAACAACTTGCATTGGTACTAAGCCAGCAAATTAGCCACACACTGTATCAACGCTTTACAACCAGCGAACAAATACCTACCGAAGCAATACAAGACCAAATCGAGCTCGCGCTAATGCGCCAAGGAGAGCAAGAGGCAGCACAAGCTTATCGCCTTCGCAAAGCACAACGCCCAGCTACTACTGAACAAGACTTAGCTACTACCAACCAAAGCCAACAACTTGAAAATAAACTAAACACGCTGGTTGAGATGGCCTGCCAAGGACTTAGCGATATATCAAGCGAAGCTATCTTTGCAATGGCTAAAAAGCAACTAACAACGAAGTTAGCTTCAAACAAAACAATCCACCAAACTCTGATCTCTGCCTGCAATGAACTTGCTGAGCTTGATCCAGACTACTGTAAAGCTAAAGCCTACTTTTTGTTAAGTGGCCTACGTGCAACTGCACTATCAAATTTAGGGTTAGGTGAACAGGCCAGTCCGGATGAAATGCATAAGCTCTATCCAGTTTATTTCGCCACCTATCTTAACAAAGCAATCGAGAACGAATTATTAGACCCTGCACTACGTCAGTTTGACTTAAACCAACTTACCGCCGCCCTAAAACCTGAGCGCGATGCGTGGCTCAGTGACTCCAGCTTAATCGTACTTCGCCGCCACTACTTACTACAATATCAAGACGAACACTTTGAGCTACCACAAGCCTTTTTTATGCGAATAGCGATGGGGCTTGCACTTAATGAGACCAACAAAGAACAACGAGCCATTGAATTCTACCACGCGCTCTCCTCCTTTTTATTTCAACCTAGCGAGCAGACACTATTAAACGCGGGCAGACCCAATCCTGAGCTTGCTGCAGAATTTGCTGTCTCAGCAGGCAATGAACTGGCCGACTGCTATGATACCCTTAAAATCAATGCCCAATTAACAACACAGTATCGCACCATCAACAATGATTGGTGTTCAGCCTTCAGCAACCAAGCAGACGATAAAACGGTAAGCTTTATTCACCTTGCTCAACAAGCTGCCCTCATCAATCAAACTAATAACGTTGTTTCTGCCTCGCTTCCCATCTGGCATACCAGCATTGAAGCATTACTAGCTAATCAAAATAACTCTTTGCCTTTTAACGTAATTATTCCAGACACTTTTATGCGTCGAGTTTTTGCCGATGAGCAATGGACACTTTTTTCAGCTGAATCAAGCGAGCAGCTTAACTCACTTTATGGCGCGCGCTTTGAACAAGCCTACCAAGAACTAGAGCAACAAGCAGAACGTGGTAAAGTGATAGATAGTCGTACCACTTCCGCTGTAGCACTATGGCGCAAATTACTAGTGCACTTATTCGAAACAGGTTATCCACAACTAAGCTTCCAAACACCTTGTCAAATACGAGCAACCCAACGCACAGCAAATGGCTTTGCCACACGACAGCAAACTAGCTGCACTGGCGCAAGCCTATTTAGCACAACAGACAAAACCCCTGTTGCCAGGCATACTGCTAACATTAATCTCGCCGCCCACCTAAATCAAACTGGTCTTGATATCAACAAACTTGAACAAACGATTAGTACAGCCATACGCCTACTTGATAATGCGATCAACATTGACCATAGCCCCTGCAAAACTAATAAAGCACCTCGCGCTATTAGTTTAGGTGTAATGGGCTGGCAAGAGATGCTATACCAGCTCGCAATCCCTTACGGCTGTGAACAGGCAATTGACTTAGCCGACTATTCGATGGAAGTTATCAGCTATTTTGCTATCCAAGCTTCCACACAACTTGCCATTGAACGTGGCCGCTATGAAGAGTTTACTAACTCACTTTGGAATAAAGCAACGCTCCCTATCGACTCACTAGCCCAGTTGGCACAAGCTAGGCCAGAACATCTACAGCAAGACTCTCACCAGCGCTTAGATTGGCCTCGTCTACGTGAACAAGTAAAACTACATGGCACTCGTCATGCCAACCTATTAGCAATCACCCCATGTCA
>CBDALO010000151.1:0-1538 GCA_965196985.1 Gammaproteobacteria bacterium
TTTGTTGAAGCTTTTCAAAGTCGACGTATTCGTTGGTTATCACTTATTTTATTGATTTTTATCTCAGGGTGGGGTGAGTATTTCGGTTTTATTTCACAGTTTTTATTGCGGCGTTATCATTACAGCTCATTAGAAGTTTCATTGTTTTTAACAGTAATGGCTATTGGTTTTAGTATTGGCTTTGGGCTGTTGGTGGATCGGCTTGCTAATCGTTTTGATTTGAAAAAATGTACAGTTGTTTGCACAACGCTTGCTTCAATAATTTGTTTGATTACCGCTGTAACCTATTTGCCTGTCATCGCCTGGGTTGGGGCGCTTTTTGCAGGTATAACTGTTTCGGTTGCTTACTCAATGTTAATTACTTTATTTTCCAATCAAGTTGGTGATGATGAGCAAGGTTGGGTTATGGGTGTAACCAATTCTGTAATGGCACTTTCTTTTGGCGTAACAACTTTCTTTAGTGGTTTTGCCACTAGGCTAAGTCCAGAAGCGCCAATTTATTGGGCTTTTGGAGGACTGTTGTTAGCAGGGGTTATTATGGGCTTTGCTAATTTAAGCAAAGGTGCGGCTACAGAATAAGTTTTAGTATTACAGCGCTCAGTATTAATAGAATGGTTGCAAGCAAAGCAACTAATGTAATTAAGTGAAAAGTTGCATAATAATGATGAGCAGCAAGGGTTAAGTTCACAGTGTGATGCGCAGTTTCTTTTATGCTTGTTAAGGTGGCTATTTTAGCTGCTAGGTAATTAGCAAAGGAACCTGTCGCCATCATATAAACTCCAGCTAAAAAACCAACGGACTTCACGGGGTTTAAACGGGTTATTTCTGCTAAGGCAATTGGATCAATAAATAGCTCAGCAAAGCCTGTTAATAACATGCCTACAATGACGCCAAGCATATCAACGTGTCCGGTGGGAATAGCTAATCGTGCGCTCAAGGCAATAAAAAAGAAACCAGCAGTTAAGATAAGCATCCCTGTTGCAATCTTTAATAAAGGAGCAATTTGAATATTATGACGATGTAGGCTGCGCCACAGCCAGGCTACTAAAAAGCCGCCGATTAAAATAGCTGCTGGGTTAAGCGATTGAAAGTCAGCTGTTGGGATGGTGATACTGCCTAGTTGCCTAGCAACGTTTCGTTCAATAAAGAGGCTGATAGAACTACCACCTTGTTGATCAAACGCCCAAAAAATTAGTCCAAAAGCCATGATAACTAAAATACTAATCATGGCTTTGCGTTCTTTGCTTGAACACCTAAGCAACAATCTAATCACTAATATCACCATAACAACAGCGGCAATTGAGAGCAGCCAACCTGCCCAGAGCTTGAGTAGAATAACTGAGATGATAGCCACAGCCGCTAAAATCCCAACGCTTAACCATGCAAAGCCTTTAAATGTAAACCACCCTTTACTATTAAAAAGGGCGGAGCGGGGCCTTTCAAGGTGGCTAAAGTGAGAGCGTCCGAAGTAATAAATAACTAGACCAATTGCCATACCTAGACCAGCTAAGCCAAAACCATAGTGCCAACCCCAACGG
>CBDALO010000152.1:0-24131 GCA_965196985.1 Gammaproteobacteria bacterium
GTGCAACGGGATCCAAAAGTCCTGCATACCTGCTCCGCTCCTTCAGTTAAATTCACCGCTAGTTATTCAAGGGAGCAAGAGAATACCATAAAATCACGTTAACCGAATGCCATTGTATCAATAGAACCCCAGCTAGAAAATAATCTTCATAATGCACTTTTAGAAACTAGCAATGAGTTGTATGTCAAGCGAATTTTAGCCTTTTCTATTAAATTTATCCAAAGTCCAACTCTAAGCCACCCTTCCTTCAACTAAACCACCACGGTAAGTCCCCACTAACACGTGGTTGCCCGAGACCGTGACACTCGACACCTGATTAGTTGGCAGTGCCACGGTGCTGCTGGTGTTATACACCGTTGGATTCGTGATGGCGCCGGTACTGCTGTTATAGTCCCCCACCACTAAACCACCACCGTCAGTCCCCACTAACACGTGGTTGCCCGAGACCGTGACACTCGACACCCGATTATTTGGCAGTGCCACGGTGCTGTTGGTGTTATACACCGTTGGATTCGTGATGGCGCCGGTACTGCTGTTATAGTCCCCCACCACTAAACCACCACCGTTAGTCCCCACTAACACGTGGTTGCCCGAGACCGTGACACTCAACACCAGATTAGTTGGCAGTGCCACGGTGCTGCTGGTGTTATACACCGTTGGATTCGTGATGGCGCCGGTACTGCTGTTATAGTCCCCCACCACTAAACCACCGTCAGTCCCCACTAACACGTGGTTGCCCGAGACCGTGACACTCGACACCCGATTAGTTGGCAGTGCCACGGTGCTGCTGGTGTTATAAACCGTTGGATTCGTGATGGCGCCGGTACTGCTGTTATAGTCCCCCACCACTAAACCACGGTTAGTCCCCACTAACACGTGGTTGCCCGAGACCGTGACACTCGACACCTGATTAGTTGGCAGTGCCACGGTGCTGCTGGTGTTATACACCGTTGGATTCGTGATGGCGCCGGTACTGCTGTTATAGTCCCCCACCACTAAACCACCACCGTAAGTCCCCACTAACACGTGGTTGCCCGAGACCGTGACACTCGGCACCAGATTATTTGGCAGTGCCACGGTGCTGCTGGTGTTATACACCGTTGCAGCACCGTGGCACTGCCAACTAATCAGGTGTCGAGTGTCACGGTCTCGGGCAACCACGTGTTAGTGGGGACTAACCGTGGTTTAGTGGTGGGGGACTATAACAGCAGTACCGGCGCCATCACGAATCCAACGGTTTATAACACCAGCAGCACCGTGGCACTGCCAACTAATCGGGTGTCGAGTGTCACGGTCTCGGGCAACCACGTGTTAGTGGGGACTGACGGTGGTTTAGTGGTGGGGGACTATAACAGCAGTACCGGCGCCATCACGAATCCAACGGTGTATAACACCAGCAGCACCGTGGCACTGCCAAATAATCTGGTGCCGAGTGTCACGGTCTCGGGCAACCACGTGTTAGTGGGGACTTACGGTGGTGGTTTAGTGGTGGGGGACTATAACAGCAGTACCGGCGCCATCACGAATCCAACGGTGTATAACACCAGCAGCACCGTGGCACTGCCAACTAATCGGGTGTCGAGTGTCACGGTCTCGGGCAACCACGTGTTAGTGGGGACTTACGGTGGTGGTTTAGTGGTGGGGGACTATAACAGCAGTACCGGCGCCATCACGAATCCAACGGTGTATAACACCAGGATTCGTGATGGCGCCGGTACTGCTGTTATAGTCCCCCACCACTAAACCACCACCGTTAGTCCCCACTAACACGTGGTTGCCCGAGACCGTGACACTCAACACCCGATTAGTTGGCAGTGCCACGGTGCTGTTGGTGTTATACACCGTTGGATTCGTGATGGCGCCGGTACTGCTGTTATAGTCCCCCACCACTAAACCACCATCGTTAGTCCCCACTAACACGTGGTTGCCCGAGACCGTAAGGCTTAGAACATTATAAATTCCTGGCACACGGTGCCAGGTTTTTCCGTTATTACTACTAACAGCTAACCCTTGCTCTCCACCAGACAAAATAATATTTCCGTACTGCTTAACTATTAATGTCTTATTTCCTGTTGAATAACCATTAAATTGCCCTAAATCAAAAAAAGGATTCACAAGAAAATTATGGCCATAAGCGTTAACCCATTGATGATCAAGCTCATAACTGACCGCGAATCCTGCATAATTAAACGATAGGCTAGTCATTGAACCCGCTGATACAGCAAATCCATCGCTTTGAGGGGTTAAAGCACTTGGATTGTAAGTAATACCCAACGGGCAATTCCCTCCCGTATTACAGACTATGGCTGGAGAGTAAGTCACCCCGTTTGGTGGGAAGGTCGCCTTTAAATGCACATCAGTGAGCTGCTGCCCGGAAGTATTTGCTAATGTATAGTTATAGTTATGGGTTACATCATCAAGCCAAGCACCAAAATTCAGTGAATTATTCACTCCAGGTATCACTCGAATAGGAGAATTCGCTTCCATTAATGAAGCAGGTGCGCCCATTGCTGCCACTTTGATTGTTTGTGAGTCTGCGACTACTGTGATCACTGATTTTTTAAAAGAATCCGTTGTAATATTTTGTGGCTTGTAAGTGATTTTAAAAGTGCAGCTCCCGCCTTCTGCTAAACCAGATGCACACTGATTATCCGTGATGCTAAAAGGTATGCTTGCACCACTAATTTCTACGGGGTGAGATAATCCATTATTAGCAACCCTTGTTTGTAAATTAGCTGTACCAACTAGTGAAAGGGTGACTAAGCTAGAATGAGGACTTTGGAGTGAGGAATAAATAACAGGTTGATTGAGAGTAGCTTGCAGTTGATAACTCTGTGAACTTGGACCTCCATTTGAGCCATCGTCATGACATCCTCCAATTAAAATCACAGCAACAAATAAAACGAAAGTTTTCCATAACAACCAGTAAAACCTCATTCGTATAATTCCTTCTATTTCAATAAAATGCAAATTAATTACTTTTTAATGTTTTTATAGTCCTAAGCTGTACACAACGTCAAACGATGATAAGCAAAAATAATCTTCCTTTCAAGAAAATTAATAATAATTCAGTGATTAATTTCTGATAAAACCCCAGTTCGGAGTTATGGCAGCCTTGGATTTAGTGAAAAACTTATATAACCTTTTGAAATGATTACTAATAATGGATGTGGTTATGATACATGAGCGCGAGGTTATAGAGTTATTTTGTCGCATAGATGATTTTGCTGAGGAATTTGCAGCACTTGAGCGCAAAGATCTACTCCCTTCATCTGCAGAAAAAAAGTCAGGTCCACCTTGTTGTTTAGCTTATAGCGAGATTATGACAATCATGATTTTGTTCCAAATGATCGGCTATAGAAACTTTAAATATTTTTATACTGGCTTTCTAAAAACATACTGGGGACATGTATCCGTCTTATTTCAGCATGATGCTCATGCTGCGCTCTCTTTAGTTTACTGCGCCTGTGATGAGCGGATGGTAATTAATTCCGCTAGCGAAGGCATAGAATAGTTTTTTGTAATTCTGTCATATATATAATCGAAGACATTAACTGCTAGCTTTTTACATGTCTCAGTAATTGTAACCATTGTATCCTTAGCTTTCGTTCCTTCTTCACTCATAGTATGAAGGTGTACATCGCGCATTCTAGCCTGCTTCCGAGCCATCAACTCTGCTGGATTGTTATGTAGAGGAAGCTCTGGCTTTTCCAGCACTAACAATAGCTGCCTTTTCTTTTTTAAGGTGAGCTCAATTTGTTTATCTAGTTTCTCGTAGCCAGTGATTGTTGAGAATAACTCAGTAAACTCATTGGATAGCTTATCTATCTCATCTTGCCCTGGGTTCTTTTTATATTCAATGAGCTTATGATAATAATCCCAAAACCTATCCAAGAAGCTGTCAACAGAGTCTTGGTGCTTCTTAAAAATTGGCGTCAGCTTTTTATAATGCCTACCCTCATGAACCCAGCACAAGGCGAGTGATTCAGTAATGAGCTTAAACTGTGGCGCATCATCGGTAATGAGTGTTTCTATCGCATAAGGACTCTTTCTATATGTTGAGATAGCTGCCGCATCAGTAATCAGCTTTCTATATTTTGGAAATTTTTTATCACCTAATACCTTATCAAGAATAACTTCCAGCTCCTTACTGTTTAAGATAGTCGATGAGTGAAATACCTTTAAGCTTTCGATTACCTTGTGGGGTAAGTTCATAGTAGCCAGTAAATTAAAAGCGGCCTCATTTAATGTGAACCCAAAGTGGTCTTTGCTTAACATTTCAATGACGCTTAATCGACTTTTACTGGTCAGCGTAAAGTAAGCTGAATAATACTCATTACCCAATACATTAACATAACGGTTTTTCCCATCCTCTCTAGCGTTGGTGTCATCTAGGTGCTGGTAGTTCGTGGATTGTAAACCTGCCTTCACAACTTCTACCTTCTCGGGCTCAAGTATCGTAGGTGTTTTAATTGTGAAGCTATGGATGGTTGATTTACTAATATCTATGTTGGCGGTTTTATAAAATGTCTCAAGGCTTTCTAGCGTCATACCACCTTGAGTATTTAGGAAGCTTGTCCAGCTTTTAATAGTAGGGCCGAACTGGCCCTCATAACCAGTTGGCAGAGGTGCTGTATAGTGTTTGTTTTCAGAAGGGGAGTAATATTGTTGGCGCAAAAAAAGAGTGTTATTAGCAGCAATTTTTATATCCTGGATAAGTGTTTTCTTAGAGCCATTTGGCACAGCATCGCTGGGCAACGAATCTGGATTAATTGTTAGTGTCACTGTATTAGAGACTTCGAGATTTTTTTTACTAGATTTTGGCTTTCTAGTTTTATTGGTTTTATTTCCTTTTCTATCCTTCTCGGAGGAATGATCCTTGTCCTTGTTAGCGCGCGTTTGCTTTCTAACATTAGGCTTTCCTTGCTCACCTTTATATTTATTTAATGCGTTATTTAACGATTGCACCTTGTCTTCTAGCTTTATGATTTTCTCAGCCTGACTTTCACATACATTGCTAAAATCTGTTTCTAGTGCTGTTGGTGTAACAGTATTATTAAATCTCTCAATGAGATCGGCTAAAACTGATTTGTCAGGTTGTTTTTTCATAGGAAGAGTATACCACGGTTTTGAAAAGGTAAATTTTCCCCACACAGATGGCCGTACTGCTGAAATTATTTTTAAGCCATGAACCTGATCGATGAAAAAATAATCCGAGCATACAGCGTTGTTATAGAGCGCACATCATGCTTTTATGACACACGATGATTCCAATATAAAATTTCCAAATTTGCACGAAAAAGCTGTCAAGAACTTTTTGAATTATTTTCAAATCATGCTGATATTGAACGGATACAAATAACGCTCTATCCTAATCGCCATAATAACTCCATTATTATTCAATGCTAAATTTGGTCGGTATTATATCAAATAACCATTAATTTGCGACAGAACCAAAAAAATTAATAACAAGTCAGGCCGGCTTCGCCGGCAACTTTCTAAGCCTCTAAGAGTTTAGTCTTTACAAAGCCACGAGTATTATTAAGTCTCAAACTAGTCAAACCTGCCCATGGAATAATAACGAATAAAAATAACACACCTGCTATAGAAATTGCTTCAGGTAGCTGAGCAATAACTCACCTACTATACGCGCTTCTCATTTTACTCTAAGAATAATGAAACGCTTTAGTATCAAACAAATCTTGGTAACCAATCAGAACTGGTGGAACTTTCACACCAAGTACAAAGATAAAATCAGAGAAGCTATTGTCATTGGCATTGTTAAGCTGCTTAGCTGCAAACATCCTATGCGTGGCCATAAAGAGTATCATTGCAGTAATCAAAACTGTTCACACGTCAAATACATCCGCCATACCTGCAAAGCTAAAAGCTGTTCATCGTGTGGTAAAAAAGCCACAGAAGTATGGATACAACAACAAATGGCAATCTTACCCAACACTGCATGGCAACACATCACATTCACCATGCCCTCTACTCTTTGGGACTGCTTTTGGACAAACAGAGAGCTTCTTAATTTACTCCCACCATTAGCAGCAAAGGTGTTACTCAAGCTTGCTAAAAACAAGAGGGTTAAACCCGGTGTATTTATCGCGCTTCACACCTTTGGCAGAGATCTAAAGCGCAATGTGCATCTTCATGCGTCAATCACTCTGGGTGGTATCAACAAAGAGTTAACACAATGGAAAAGCCTCTACTTCCATCAACCTACACTAATGTCCATGTGGCGTTATGAGGTCATTAACCTTTTTAGAAACCACCACCAGGACAAAGGGCTTATTCTGCCAAATCAGTTAGCCTCTACACTGAACCACACTTTCAACTTTAATCAACTGCTTGATCAGCTTTACCAAAAACGATGGGTAGTACATTGCGCAAAGCCCTCAAAGAATCACAAACAAAACGTTAAATACTTAGGTCGATACACCAAACGTCCTCCTATTGCTGAGTCAAAAATTAAAAACTTTGATGGGAGCAGCCTCAGTTTTAATTATCTTGATCACGTCTCTAAAACCTACAAGCAATTTAAATTAACCGCGGAAGAGTTTATTGCTCGATTTATTCAACACATTCCTGATGTTGGCTTTCGTATGGTGCGTTATTATGGGTTTCTTGCTAACCGGGTGCGAGGTGAGATGCTACCCAAAGTCAGACTCCTATTAGGTGAAACTGATCCAAACACACCCCAGGTCAATTACCGCACCTTAATGCAAAATAATTTTAACATTGACCCCTATGAATGTGTTCTATGCGGTAGCCAAATGTTTTTAGCTAACTGCTGGTATAGACAACCTAACCGTTACAAATTGCTATCAAAGCATCGTGAACTCGCCTTACTGAAAAAAACCTAATAACTTCCTAGGGGGGTAGTCCGTCCAAAACAACAAATAACAGCTAGTTTTGGCTATTGTTTGTCATAACTAACCCTGCCCCACCACTAAATCGATTTTATAAAAAATACCTGTGCTAAAATTACTCATTTTAATTGGTGGTATTTTTACCAATTGACACATTGAAATTCCTTAATATCAAGCTTACTCGCTAGACAGCTAGGAGCTAAATCAACAGAAATTATGGCGTTACATGATAAAACCTATGACCTGGTTCATGGATCTCTTTTACTTATGGGCTATCATGGTCTCTTTTTTTATCTACCAAAAATCAGCCAGGGGTTAATTTGCGTCACTAAAATGGACTTTAGTGGTCAGACAGAGTATTTCCGCTTTACGTTATCTGGAGAAAATAATTCCGAAGAGTTTTTATCAAAAGCTGCCGATGAAGAGTTTACACTCAATAAAGTTGTAACCCCAAAATCAGATACCGAACACTAAAGCTACCTGTGACACTACTTTTATATATGCGCTCTTTTAAGACGCAATACCCGTGATAATTTGTGGTTATCACGGGTATTTACCGCTACTTTAAGGCAATGCCATCGGTATATTCTGTAGTAGCCTGAATAATAACTAAATAATCTGTTAATTTTTATCCTTTATTATATTCGAATATCTACTTTAGAAAATAATTTTATATATTAAACCACATGCCTAGTTATCACTTAAGAAGTTCGCGCAACGATGAAGCAATAAGCACATTACGCAAGCAAATATTATTACAACAGATTACTGATGAACAGATAGTTAGCCACTTTCAAAATAATGCACTTGAAGCAAGTTTGTTTTTACAAGAAAGCGTGTATGTTTTTGTGCACAGGATGAAAAAAACTCCCAGTCTTGATCAAGCCCTCATCATACTAATAAATAACAAACATTTCCTAGTGAAGGAGAAGGACACACCACATTTATGGCTTGATGAAAAAGAAAGGTGGACTTTTTTAACCTCTCTCGCAAATTATGGTAACGGTCAAATCATTAACATTGCATTGCAAAAATTAGACACCGCCTTTGGCGGCAAGAACACTGACGGCTTTCGCGCGTTTCTGACTCATAAAGATAAAGATCAGTTCTCCCCCTTGAATACTGCTTCGAAAGAAGGTCACCTCAAGGTGGTGAAAGACTTAATCGCGGCGGCCGACACCGCCTTTGGCGGCAAGAACACTGACGGCTTTCGCGCGTTTCTGACTCAACCGAATAAAGATCAGTTCTCCCCCTTGAATTCTGCTGCTTGTGCGGGTCACCTCGAGGTGGTGAAAGACTTAATCGCGGCGGCCGACACCGCCTTTGGCGGCAAGAACACTGACGGCTTTCGCGCGTTTCTGACTCATAAAGATAAAGATCAGTTCTCCCCCTTGAATTCTGCTGCTTGTGCGGGTCACCTCGAGGTGGTGAAAGACTTAATCGCGGCGGCCGACACCGCCTTTGGCGGCAAGAACAGTGACGGCTTTCGCGCGTTTCTGACTCATAAAGATAAAGATCAGTTCTCCCCCTTGAATTCTGCTGCTTGTGCGGGTCACCTCGAGGTGGTGAAAGACTTAATCGCGGCGGCCGACACCGCCTTTGGCGGCAAGAACACTGACGGCTTTCGCGCGTTTCTGACTCATAAAGATAAAGATCAGTTCTCCCCCTTGAATTCTGCTGCTTGTGCGGGTCACCTCGAGGTGGTGAAAGACTTAATCGCGGCGGCCGACACCGCCTTTGGCGGCAAGAACACTGACGGCTTTCGCGCGTTTCTGACTCAACCGAATAAAGATCAGTTCTCCCCCTTGAATACTGCTTCGAAAGAAGGTCACCTCGAGGTGGTGAAAGACTTAATCGCGGCGGCCGACACCGCCTTTGGCGGCAAGAACACTGACGGCTTTCGCGCGTTTCTGACTCAACCGAATAAAGATCAGTTCTCCCCCTTGAATTCTGCTGCTTGTGCGGGTCACCTCGAGGTGGTGAAAGACTTAATCGCGGCGGCCGACACCGCCTTTGGCGGCAAGAACACTGACGGCTTTCGCGCGTTTCTGACTCATAAAGATAAAGATCAGTTCTCCCCCTTGAATACTGCTTCGAAAGAAGGTTACCTCGAGGTGGTGAAAGACTTAATCGCGGCGGCCGACACCGCCTTTGGCGGCAAGAACACTGACGGCTTTCGCGCGTTTCTGACTCAACCGAATAAAGATCAGTTCTCCCCCTTGAATACTGCTTCGAAAGAAGGTCACCTCAAGGTGGTGAAAGACTTAATCGCGGCGGCCGACACCGCCTTTGGCGGCAAGAACACTGACGGCTTTCGCGCGTTTCTGACTCAACCGAATAAAGATCAGTTCTCCCCCTTGAATACTGCTTCGAAAGAAGGTCACCTCAAGGTGGTGAAAGACTTAATCGCGGCGGCCGACACCGCCTTTGGCGGCAAGAACACTGACGGCTTTCGCGCGTTTCTGACTCAACCGAATAAAGATCAGTTCTCCCCCTTGAATTCTGCTGCTTGTGCGGGTCACCTCGAGGTGGTGAAAGACTTAATCGCGGCGGCCGACACCGCCTTTGGCGGCAAGAACACTGACGGCTTTCGCGCGTTTCTGACTCATAAAGATAAAGATCAGTTCTCCCCCTTGAATACTGCTTCGAAAGAAGGTCACCTCGAGGTGGTGAAAGACTTAATCGCGGCGGCCGACACCGCCTTTGGCGGCAAGAACACTGACGGCTTTCGCGCGTTTCTGACTCATAAAGATAAAGATCAGTTCTCCCCCTTGAATTCTGCTGCTTGTGCGGGTCACCTCGAGGTGGTGAAAGACTTAATCGCGGCGGCCGACACCGCCTTTGGCGGCAAGAACACTGACGGCTTTCGCGCGTTTCTGACTCAACCGAATAAAGATCAGTTCTCCCCCTTGAATTCTGCTGCTTGTGCGGGTCACCTCGAGGTGGTGATAGACTTAATCGCGGCGGCCGACACCGCCTTTGGCGGCAAGGACAGCTCTCAATTTAATGCTTTTTTAGAACAAATAAATAATCATGGCTTTACTCCATTAAATGCTGCAGCAAATTCAGCTAAGCAAAGAAGAAATACTACTACTTTGTTTTCTAGTATTTGCACCATTCTTTTATCGAAAGGCGCAGATCCAGATAAAAAAAATAAACGTGGTTTTTCTGCACGACAAAACTGGCGAGCCTTTTCATGGCCTGATCAATCTAGGCAACCATTGATAAACAATCAATACACCAATCCTAATAACAGAGTGTTAAAATTAAATAGTGGCGCCCACCAATCAAACAACAGCTCAACTTTTTTCAAGCGTGGTCATACAAACACTAACTATGGAAATAGATGCTCAACAGGTAGGCAAAACTATGTGCGATACACAAAAAATAGTTAAGACCCTATAAGGTTCCTTATGGGGGCTTTCACTTTTCGATCAATTTTTCCTAACAGTGAGCAGATTTAGCTCAATTTAAATTTTGGTTGTGTGTTAGGCTGCCTAGTAATGGATTGGTCAACAGGTTGTGGCTTAAACATGCCGCTTTTACTTGGTTTTGGCTGTACAATGGTGTTGTGTAAATGAGTGTCACTTAGTTTAGATGAGTGTGTTAAGCCGGTTATTGCTTGGCTTGTTGCTCTAATTAATAGAGCCTCTTCAATTGATTTCTTCTCTTGAGAGGTTGATTTTATCTCTTCTTCTGTGAGCTTGCGGCAAGCATGTGTGCATTAGGTCAGCTAGTTACTTTATCCTAAAGGACCGATAGTAAAACTATTTAGAAAGGTCCTATTATGTTTGGCAAAACATTTGATAAAAAAGTCGTTACACCCAAGTCAGCAACACCTTCAACACTAGATAATATTGCTCAATCGCTCAAGTCATGGCGTTCATCATCAAAAGAGCCATGGGAGATTCCAGAAGACCTTTGGGTGAAAATCATTGCGCTCTATCCTGCTTATACAAAAAAGGACATTACTGAACGATTATCAATCAGCTCTAAACGGCTCAACAGATAGAGCGTTATTTTGTCTGTAAAAACCAACTTCAGTACTCAGAAAAACCTTTAAAATTCTAAATGGCACTCTATTGTACCTGTCTCATCGCATAATATCTTAAATTAATTATGCTAATCAATCTAAAAAATTATTTATACCTCAAATTTTTCTCCTCTCAAAATAAATTATTAACTTTTAGGTAATAGCAATTATATCTCGTTAATAAGAACAAGAATGATCTATCCTAAAACCCTATGAAGCCTTATTATTCACTTCAACTTAAGTATCTAGGTGATCCGCTCCACTGGTCATCAATTTCCACTAAAACAGCTGATACGAGCCTTAGGCACGATTCAGTATTAGGGAAAATTCCAACTGTATGCGTCCTTCTTTTTACCTCTCTGTTTACGCGCTCAGCTATGTTACTGGTTCTTAATCTTTTTTGATGCGGCCTGTCAAAGTTCATCACTACTAAGCCCTCCGGTATATTCACTTCCAACCAAGAAGAAAGCTCTGGTGCTGTTTGCTGATATTTATCTACCGCCATAGCCAATAGTCTTTCCGACTCATGAATGTTTGAGGCATTAAATATAGCTGTAATCTCCTCAGCTACTGGTTCCTTCATTGAGCGCTTTGGTATGTGAGCCTGAGCATTTTGCTGCAAATGAAATTGGCAGCGTTGCCAAGGAACACTGGGGAACACAGCTCTTCTAGCGGCTTTTAGGCCAGTATGAGCGTCGCTAGTAATCAACTCAATACCATGTATACCTCGCTCAACCAACTGCTGAAGAAAATCACGCCAATGTACCTCAGCCTCTGATAACGCAACAGAAACACCTAGCACTGTTCTCTTGCCGGTTGATTCATCAAAGCCATAGGCTATCAATACCGCACAGTCTTGTACTGTGCCGCTAGTGCGCACCTTCTCATAACGTGCATCTAGCCAAAGATATTTTATCTTTCCTAACGGCTTATTTCGCCATTTCTTTAAATCTTCATCCAACAATTTAGCGCAACGGCTTACCTCTGTGCTTGAAATATCTGTTCCACAGAGTTGCTTTAGCACCTTTTCAACTTTGCGCGTGGAAACCCCATGCACATACATTTTAGCAACAGCCAGCTTAAGTGCTCTATCAGAGCGTACACCTCGCTCTAAGACTGATGGATAGAAGGCTTCATTGGAGTCTCTAACCTGCGGTATCTGTAGCTCAAGCTGACCTTGACCTGTGTTAATTAACCTTGGTTTAAAGCCGTTCGCATATCCGTTTCTATCGCCAGTTCGCTCATAAGGACTGGCATTTAAATGGCGCTCCCTTTCTATTAACGGGTGCTGCCTCTATATAATGTAGGCTATATTGCTGCTGGCACGCCAAAATCATTGACCTTCTCCCAAAACTGATCCCATCTGCCTTTAGTCTTTACTAGTGTTCTCAAGCATAAAACGATTTTCATTCCCTTGTCTTTCCAGCGCATTCCTGATCCGCCTAATCTTTGTTTAACAATTGTTTTACATGCTGCTTCAGTGACGCCAGAGCCAATTGGTGCATTCTGCTTAATCAAATTATGATACGACATTCGCTTTTCTTTAATATTATTTTCAAAATACGTAATTGTTCCTTCTAGCTTTTCTCTAAGCGATTTATTCAGTTTTTTATTTAGATGCTCTTTAAGCTCAGCAAGTATTCTACCTGCCGCACCTTTCTTGTGCTTTAAGTCATGACATCTCTCTTCGAGCCAAACATCACGCTCATCTCTTTCAGATTTTTTGGTAAATACTGCCTTTGATGCTTCGCCGAGATATTCAGTTGCATGCCAAAAATCTAAAATTTGCGTATCAGTATGTTTTTTTAGAAATGGCCAATTATTTTTTGCTCCATCAGCAACGCCAATTGTTTTAGCATCAGGGTAATATTTCTTTTTCAGCTTTATTTCCTTTTCAAGCCTATTAAAGAATTCATCTTTTCCATATTCTGGTGATGCTGCAACGTAGGTTGTGTGCAGGCGTGCACCATGCTTATCATACATGGAAATAGTTCCAACCATGCTCTCTCTATAACCATCATCAACGGTGAGAACATATGCACCATCTAAGCTAATACTTAGCATCTCAATGCCTGCATCAAGCTTTGGCTCTTCATATTCCCACTCAGCCTCTTTGGCTTGTGCAATACCGCCAACAAAATCAGTTGCCCGTTGCAAGTATGAATGTGAGATTTTACGGTTATGATTGACCTTGAGATCATCAATAACACTAGGAGCAGGTAAGTTTGAGTATTTATGTGAGATTATTTTTGCAAATCGCGGTGTTGATCCTTGGATAATTCTAGCCTTATCTTCTAAAGGACAAAAGATCTTCCCGCCTTTAGAGGTTTGATAAACATAACGCTTAACTCGAGCAACTCCATAAGGCGTTTGGTAATTTGCTTCATCTCTACTTCGTGCTGTTAGCTTTATTTTTCCAACATGGATAGGAGAGCCATCTGCATCAAACTTACTTAAAGCTTTTTCAGTGGCTAATGTTCCAACCTCATTAAGGCCGTCAAGAATTGCATCCTCACATTCAAGCATGGATCCTTTTAGTGGAAGCTTGAGCTCAATAGTTAATTCATTATTTTCATCAGAGAGAATTCTAGCTAACATCCAAACACCATCCGTAATCAAGTTAAAGTGTATATTATGCTATATTTTCTACATTATATAAAGGCAGCACCCCTATTAACATAGCCTTATTCATCAACCTGGAGACAAGCTTAGGTAAAGCTTCAAACCCCTCCATCGCTAAAACATGTATGGCTTCTTCGATTAAGTTCTCATTTTTATAGCAGCTCATTGTCATTCCTCTTTTTTGGTTAAGTTTACCTTAAAAGGAATTTCTAATCTGACTGAGTCGCCTGCTTATTTTCAGCAAGTCAATGGAATTTACAGAAAGGATGGCGCACTAGCGCTCAACAAAAAAATTAATGAAAAAGAATTATTAGCCAGCAGTACATCAGTTGCCAATTCTGATGATGACCAAGCCGATGAATGTTTTGTTGAAGCCACTATTCAGGATTCAGTTGTGCTTTCACAGCAACTGATTAGCATTACAAGAACTGATGGCGTCGTGTTACAACTGCCTAAGCCGGAGTATGCTGAAACCATTAATCTGATTCTTACTTTTTGCAAGGGGTAGTGTATGCTGCAATTCACGCCTCAAATGAGGCTATTGTTATCAGTCAGACCTGCTGATTTTAGAAAGGGTATTGATGCTTTAGTTGCGCTTTGCCAGCAACGGCTGGGTGAGGATCCATTCTCTGGTACGGTCTTTGCTTTTACGAATAGCCGCCGTACCTCAGTGAAACTTCTAATTTATGATGGCAAAGGATTCTGGCTTTGTCTAAAGCGTTTTTCGCAAGGAAAGTTACAATGGTGGCCAAACTCCCACTCAGCCACGTACCATATCGATAGCACGCAGCTAATGATTCTGCTTAACCAAGGTAACCCTATCACTAGTCATCTCGGTGAGCCATGGAGAAGGCTCGCTAGTCAACCTCCTGTAATAAGTCAAGCGGCCTCTTCATCGACCAAACCTCCTTTATCTTCAATCTGGTAATTCCATGGCAACCATAAGGAGGGATCCTTAAAAACACTTGATTTATTTTCCTGCAAGGCAACTAAGTAATCGAGTGGGTTTTGCCCGCACAATTGAGCTGTAACAATAAGAGATAATAAGATGCTACCGATGTTAGCGCCATGCTGAGTTTTATAAAACATTGCAGCTTTTCTAATGCGAATAGGAATCTTTAGTATCGCCTCGACAATGTTGTTATCTAGTGGCGCTCCTGGTGTCGTTAAGAATCGCCGAAGCTTTTTCCAGTGCTTTAACATATACTTCATCGCCTTACCAAGGTGACTATTTGGTATCCGTTCAATATCAGCATGATTTGAAAATAATTCAAAAAGTTCTTGACAGCTTTTTCGTGCAAATTTGGAAATTTTATATTGGAATCATCGTGTGTCATAAAAGCATGATGTGCGCTCTATAACAACGCTGTATGCTCGGATTATTTTTTCATCGATCAGGTTCATGGCTTAAAAATAATTTCAGCAGTACGGCCATCTGTGTGGGGAAAATTTACCTTTTCAAACCCGTGGTATACTCTTCCTATGAAAAAACAACCTGACAAATCAGTTTTAGCCGATCTCATTGAGAAATTTAATAATACTGTTACACCAACAGCACTAGAAACAGATTTTAGCAATGTATGTGAAAGTCAGGCTGAGAAAATCATAAAGCTAGAAGACAAGGTGCAATCGTTAAATAACGCATTAAATAAATATAAAGGTGAGCAAGGAAAGCCTAATGTTAGAAAGCAAACGCGCGCTAACAAGGACAAGGATCATTCCTCCGAGAAGGATAGAAAAGGAAATAAAACCAATAAAACTAGAAAGCCAAAATCTAGTAAAAAAAATCTCGAAGTCTCTAATACAGTGACACTAACAATTAATCCAGATTCGTTGCCCAGCGATGCTGTGCCAAATGGCTCTAAGAAAACACTTATCCAGGATATAAAAATTGCTGCTAATAACACTCTTTTTTTGCGCCAACAATATTACTCCCCTTCTGAAAACAAACACTATACAGCACCTCTGCCAACTGGTTATGAGGGCCAGTTCGGCCCTACTATTAAAAGCTGGACAAGCTTCCTAAATACTCAAGGTGGTATGACGCTAGAAAGCCTTGAGACATTTTATAAAACCGCCAACATAGATATTAGTAAATCAACCATCCATAGCTTCACAATTAAAACACCTACGATACTTGAGCCCGAGAAGGTAGAAGTTGTGAAGGCAGGTTTACAATCCACGAACTACCAGCACCTAGATGACACCAACGCTAGAGAGGATGGGAAAAACCGTTATGTTAATGTATTGGGTAATGAGTATTATTCAGCTTACTTTACGCTGACCAGTAAAAGTCGATTAAGCGTCATTGAAATGTTAAGCAAAGACCACTTTGGGTTCACATTAAATGAGGCCGCTTTTAATTTACTGGCTACTATGAACTTACCCCACAAGGTAATCGAAAGCTTAAAGGTATTTCACTCATCGACTATCTTAAACAGTAAGGAGCTGGAAGTTATTCTTGATAAGGTATTAGGTGATAAAAAATTTCCAAAATATAGAAAGCTGATTACTGATGCGGCAGCTATCTCAACATATAGAAAGAGTCCTTATGCGATAGAAACACTCATTACCGATGATGCGCCACAGTTTAAGCTCATTACTGAATCACTCGCCTTGTGCTGGGTTCATGAGGGTAGGCATTATAAAAAGCTGACGCCAATTTTTAAGAAGCACCAAGACTCTGTTGACAGCTTCTTGGATAGGTTTTGGGATTATTATCATAAGCTCATTGAATATAAAAAGAACCCAGGGCAAGATGAGATAGATAAGCTATCCAATGAGTTTACTGAGTTATTCTCAACAATCACTGGCTACGAGAAACTAGATAAACAAATTGAGCTCACCTTAAAAAAGAAAAGGCAGCTATTGTTAGTGCTGGAAAAGCCAGAGCTTCCTCTACATAACAATCCAGCAGAGTTGATGGCTCGGAAGCAGGCTAGAATGCGCGATGTACACCTTCATACTATGAGTGAAGAAGGAACGAAAGCTAAGGATACAATGGTTACAATTACTGAGACATGTAAAAAGCTAGCAGTTAATGTCTTCGATTATATATATGACAGAATTACAAAAAACTATTCTATGCCTTCGCTAGCGGAATTAATTACCATCCGCTCATCACAGGCGCAGTAAACTAAAGAGAGCGCAGCATGAGCATCATGCTGAAATAAGACGGATACACTATTTGGTTCTACCACTTTGTTAGATAATTGAGCCTTGTTCATTTCTGGGTATCAGATTAGATGGTCAGGTATTGAGCATACATACAGTATAGTATTTCACGGATTGGTAATTATGGCTTATCTTGCCATATACTCTCGCATCCAAGTCAATAATGAAAGCAAAAGAGTGAGGCTGATCATGTCAACAACAAACAGTGCCGCTAAGTTAATGAATGCAGACGATAGAAAAGAACTTGCTTTAAAAGCATTAAAAAAAGATAAGTCAGTTTCTAAGCTGGCAGAACAAAATGATGTTAGCCGTAAGTTTGTGCATAAGCAAAAAAATAAATTGGTGAATGCAATTGATAGTGCTTTCTCAGAAACAGACGCGACTAATGATGCACATAAGGTTTTGTACTATATACCAGTAACCAAGCAGTATATTTCTCTTATGGTTGTTTGCTTACTGCTTTTTTCTCGCTGCTCATTTAGGGGTATACGTAGATTTTTAAGTGTTTGTTTAGACTATGAGATCTCTCAAGGTGGAATTCATAACATTGCAGCTGTTGCGATTCAAAGAGCGGAGAAGATTAATTCGGCCTTGTTCATTTCTGGGTATCAGATTAGATGGTCAGGTATTGAGCATACATACAGTATAGTATTTCACGGATTGGTAATTATGGCTTATCTTGCCATATACTCTCGCATCCAAGTCAATAATGAAAGCAAAAGAGTGAGGCTGATCATGTCAACAACAAACAGTGCCGCTAAGTTAATGAATGCAGACGATAGAAAAGAACTTGCTTTAAAAGCATTAAAAAAAGATAAGTCAGTTTCTAAGCTGGCAGAACAAAATGATGTTAGCCGTAAGTTTGTGCATAAGCAAAAAAATAAATTGGTGAATGCAATTGATAGTGCTTTCTCAGAAACAGACGCGACTAATGATGCACATAAGGTTTTGTACTATATACCAGTAACCAAGCAGTATATTTCTCTTATGGTTGTTTGCTTACTGCTTTTTTCTCGTATCCGTTCAATATCAGCATGATTTGAAAATAATTCAAAAAGTTCTTGACAGCTTTTTCGTGCAAATTTGGAAATTTTATATTGGAATCATCGTGTGTCATAAAAGCATGATGTGCGCTCTATAACAACGCTGTATGCTCGGATTATTTTTTCATCGATCAGGTTCATGGCTTAAAAATAATTTCAGCAGTACGGCCATCTGTGTGGGGAAAATTTACCTTTTCAAACCCGTGGTATACTCTTCCTATGAAAAAACAACCTGGCAAATCAGTTTTAGCCGATCTCATTGAGAGATTTAATAATACTGTTACACCAACAGCACTAGAAACAGATTTTAGCAATGTATGTGAAAGTCAGGCTGAGAAAATCATAAAGCTAGAAGACAAGGTGCAATCGTTAAATAACGCATTAAATAAATATAAAGGTGAGCAAGGAAAGCCTAATGTTAGAAAGCAAACGCGCGCTAACAAGGACAAGGATCATTCCTCCGAGAAGGATAGAAAAGGAAATAAAACCAATAAAACTAGAAAGCCAAAATCTAGTAAAAAAAATCTCGAAGTCTCTAATACAGTGACACTAACAATTAATCCAGATTCGTTGCCCAGCGATGCTGTGCCAAATGGCTCTAAGAAAACACTTATCCAGGATATAAAAATTGCTGCTAATAACACTCTTTTTTTGCGCCAACAATATTACTCCCCTTCTGAAAACAAACACTATACAGCACCTCTGCCAACTGGTTATGAGGGCCAGTTCGGCCCTACTATTAAAAGCTGGACAAGCTTCCTAAATACTCAAGGTGGTATGACGCTAGAAAGCCTTGAGACATTTTATAAAACCGCCAACATAGATATTAGTAAATCAACCATCCATAGCTTCACAATTAAAACACCTACGATACTTGAGCCCGAGAAGGTAGAAGTTGTGAAGGCAGGTTTACAATCCACGAACTACCAGCACCTAGATGACACCAACGCTAGAGAGGATGGGAAAAACCGTTATGTTAATGTATTGGGTAATGAGTATTATTCAGCTTACTTTACGCTGACCAGTAAAAGTCGATTAAGCGTCATTGAAATGTTAAGCAAAGACCACTTTGGGTTCACATTAAATGAGGCCGCTTTTAATTTACTGGCTACTATGAACTTACCCCACAAGGTAATCGAAAGCTTAAAGGTATTTCACTCATCGACTATCTTAAACAGTAAGGAGCTGGAAGTTATTCTTGATAAGGTATTAGGTGATAAAAAATTTCCAAAATATAGAAAGCTGATTACTGATGCGGCAGCTATCTCAACATATAGAAAGAGTCCTTATGCGATAGAAACACTCATTACCGATGATGCGCCACAGTTTAAGCTCATTACTGAATCACTCGCCTTGTGCTGGGTTCATGAGGGTAGGCATTATAAAAAGCTGACGCCAATTTTTAAGAAGCACCAAGACTCTGTTGACAGCTTCTTGGATAGGTTTTGGGATTATTATCATAAGCTCATTGAATATAAAAAGAACCCAGGGCAAGATGAGATAGATAAGCTATCCAATGAGTTTACTGAGTTATTCTCAACAATCACTGGCTACGAGAAACTAGATAAACAAATTGAGCTCAGCTTAAAAAAGAAAAGGCAGCTATTGTTAGTGCTGGAAAAGCCAGAGCTTCCTCTACATAACAATCCAGCAGAGTTGATGGCTCGGAAGCAGGCTAGAATGCGCGATGTACACCTTCATACTATGAGTGAAGAAGGAACGAAAGCTAAGGATACAATGGTTACAATTACTGAGACATGTAAAAAGCTAGCAGTTAATGTCTTCGATTATATATATGACAGAATTACAAAAAACTATTCTATGCCTTCGCTAGCGGAATTAATTACCATCCGCTCATCACAGGCGCAGTAAACTAAAGAGAGCGCAGCATGAGCATCATGCTGAAATAAGACGGATACTTTTTCTCGCTGCTCATTTAGCGGTATACGTAGATTTTTAAGTGTTTGTTTAGACTATGAGATCTCTCAAGGTGGAATTCATAACATTGCAGCTGTTGCGATTCAAAGAGCGGAGAAGATTAATTCTCAGGAAGACTTAAGCCAAACCAAACTAGTAGCTAATGATGAAAAGTTTCACCTTAATAAACCAATTCTTTCTGGAACCGATATTCGTTCTTTATATTGTTATTTGCTTCGCCTAGAAGACACACGTGATGGAGATACGTGGGCAAGAAATTTACTAGAGCTGAAGAAAAAACATTTTTTACCAGAGGCTGTTTATGGTGACGATGGCAGTGGTTTGTATGCTGGACATAAACTTGTAATGCCAGATGTTCCTTACCACAGAGATCATTTTCACATCATCCATGAGTTACTTGAGGTTCGTCGTTACTTTAGAAATAGGAAAAAAAGTTCTATCACATATCTAAACCAACGAGAGAATAAGTATTACAAGGCAATTACTAAAGGTAATGAAGCGCTACATGAGTAAGCGATCCAGCAAGTACACCCTAGTCAACTAGTTAAATTCATGTGACTGTATGCTCCCGCAAATAGTAACAAGGAGCTTACGGTATGTCAGCAACAAATCCTGAAAATGAAAATGCTACTTACACAGATGCTTATTGGGAAAAACACCTTTCCGACTTTAAGCAAAGCAAGTTAACCAAAGCGAAATACTGCCGAGAGAATAACGTACCTTACACGCAGTTTCTCTATCGTTTGAGAAGAGAACAGCAAAAAACGCTAGCAAAGGTTGTTTGCGTGTCTGAGCAGCCAGCACAACCAGTGGCTGTCATGCAGGTCAACTCACACATACAGATTAGCTTTTATGACCAGGATAGCTTAGCGTCTTTGATTCAGAGGCTTTGCTAATGTTTCAGAACTGGAAAACACCGATCTGGTTTTATCGTACCCCTGTGGACTTTAGAAAACAGATTGATGGCCTAGTAATGCTGATTGCCGATCATCTCTCAATGACCCCAAGCTCAGGCCAGCTATTTCTTTTTCGTAACAGGCAGCGCGATAAAATAAAATTACTTTGGTACGACCAAAATGGTTTTTGGCTTTGCTACAAACGATTAGAAAAAGGTAAGCTGAAGTTCCCTAGCGAAGCAGATGAGACGGGTGCTGCCTCTATATAATGTAGGCTATATTGCTGCTGGCACGCCAAAATCATTGACCTTCTCCCAAAACTGATCCCATCTGCCTTTAGTCTTTACTAGTGTCCTCAAGCATAAAACGATTTTCATTCCCTTGTCTTTCCAGCGCATTCCTGATCCGCCTAATCTTTGTTTAACAATTGTTTTACATGCTGCTTCAGTGACGCCAGAGCCAATTGGTGCATTCTGCTTAATCAAATTATGATACGACATTCGCTTTTCTTTAATATTATTTTCAAAATACGTAATTGTTCCTTCTAGCTTTTCTCTAAGCGATTTATTCAGGTTTTTATTTAGATGCTCTTTAAGCTCAGCAAGTATTCTACCTGCCGCACCTTTCTTGTGCTTTAAGTCATGACATCTCTCTTCGAGCCAAACATCACGCTCATCTCTTTCAGATTTTTTGGTAAATACTGCCTTTGATGCTTCGCCGAGATATTCAGTTGCATGCCAAAAATCTAAAATTTGCGTATCAGTATGTTTTTTTAGAAATGGCCAATTATTTTTTGCTCCATCAGCAACGCCAATTGTTTTAGCATCAGGGTAATATTTCTTTTTCAGCTTTATTTCCTTTTCAAGCCTATTAAAGAATTCATCTTTTCCATATTCTGGTGATGCTGCAACGTAGGTTGTGTGCAGGCGTGCACCATGCTTATCATACATGGAAATAGTTCCAACCATGCTCTCTCTATAACCATCATCAACGGTGAGAACATATGCACCATCTAAGCTAATGCTTAGCATCTCAATGCCTGCATCAAGCTTTGGCTCTTCATATTCCCACTCAGCCTCTTTGGCTTGTGCAATACCGCCAACAAAATCAGTTGCCCGTTGCAAGTATGAATGTGAGATTTTACGGTTATGATTGACCTTGAGATCATCAATAACACTAGGAGCAGGTAAGTTTGAGTATTTATGTGAGATTATTTTTGCAAATCGCGGTGTTGATCCTTGGATAATTCTAGCCTTATCTTCTAAAGGACAAAAGATCTTCCCGCCTTTAGAGGTTTGATAAACATAACGCTTAACTCGAGCAACTCCATAAGGCGTTTGGTAATTTGCTTCATCTCTACTTCGTGCTGTTAGCTTTATTTTTCCAACATGGATAGGAGAGCCATCTGCATCAAACTTACTTAAAGCTTTTTCAGTGGCTAATGTTCCAACCTCATTAAGGCCGTCAAGAATTGCATCCTCACATTCAAGCATGGATCCTTTTAGTGGAAGCTTGAGCTCAATAGTTAATTCATTATTTTCATCAGAGAGAATTCTAGCTAACATCCAAACACCATCCGTAATCAAGTTAAAGTGTATATTATGCTATATTTTCTACATTATATAAAGGCAGCACCCGATGAGACTATCGAGTTGACCCAAGATCAGTTAAGCTGGTTATTGTCAGGTTTAAACTGGATGAAGCAAAAGTCATTACCCAAAGTCTCTCCCGAGTTTTTTTACTAAAATGGCAAAAAAAGTCTTGACAGGTTTTTTCTGTGTTTTTTGATTTTACACGTGATTTTAATGCTTGTTTTATATCCTTAGCCCAGGCTTTGTGAGATCCGCTAGGAGTTGAAAACAAAACATCACAATGACCAGCTACCCCAAAAAAGTAATATGCGCTAACCAAGCGCCTGAGGAAGAAAATATTGCACTTAAAATGTCATGGTACACTTTGCAGTAGTTATTTGAATGAGAAACGCAATGCAAACAGTCCCTAGTGAGCTTTTCTATCAACAAGTCGGAATAAATGAAAAGCTTTGTCATAAGCTTGAAATAGAACATGCTCGTGTTGAACAGTATGCCGAGGCTTATGATCATTTGAAGATACAATTTGCTAAGCTCCAACGACAGCATTTTGGTAGTAAATCTGAGCGCTACATAGAAGATCAGTTGCCACTCTTCGGTGATCTCTCAACACCGGAGGATCAAGAAGATGATGAAGCAGTTGTTGTCTCTTCTCACAAACGTAAGAAGAAGGTCAAGAATGAATTACCTGTGACGGTGAGAATCATTCCAGTACCTGATGACCAGCGTATTTGTCCTTGCGGTAAAGAAAAATGCCCAATGGGTTTTGAGACTAAAAAAATACTGAACTACAAACCAGCTGTCTTTGAAATGATTGAAGAGCGCCGTGAAAAACTAGGCTGCGATTGCGAGCAAGGTGGTGTTACGGTTGCACCTAAGCCTTTACATATCCTACCTAAGGCCGAGGCGTCTGAATCATTACTAGCGCATTTAGTGTCTAGTAAAATCAGGGATAGACAACCCTTTTATCATTTAGAAAAACAACTACGCTCACAATACGGCGTCAATCTATCCAGGCAAACTATGTCACGTTGGTTTATTGAGCTGACTAAACCTTTACAGCCGATTTATAATCTATTGAAGGATGAGCTGCTGGATTATGAAATAGCAAGTTGTGACGCGACTAAATTACAAGTCTTAAAAGAGCCTGGTCGACGGCCACAAACTAAGTCACTGATTCATTGCATGCGAGGTGGTGCTCCTGGTCGTGAGGTTATCCTGTTTGCCTATACGCCAAGTGACCACAGTGAGTTTCTAGTAGAATGGTTTCAAGGGTGGACTGGCAAGCTTCATACTGATGCAAGCCCTATATTCGACCAATTAGAAAATACCGGCGTTACGATCATTGCGTGCAACCTTCATGCCCGCAGGAAATTTGAAGAGATCACCAAGGCGACCAAAAAGAATGGGTTAGCCGCTCATGCTATGCGGGTCTATAAAAAACTCTACCGGATTGAAAGAAAGGCGAAAGAAGAAGAGATGTCGCCTGAGCAACGCCTTGCGCTTCGGCAGAAAGAATCAAAACCGATTATGGATGAGTACAAGGAGTGGCTAGAGGAGTATTATCCAAAGGTTCTACCACAATCTCATCTTGGCAGGGCAATGGAATATGTCATCAAGCATTGGGAAAACATGACTCGGTTTCTTGATGATGGTAGATGTGAGATTGATAACAATCACACAGAGAGAGACATTAAGCTCTTAGTGCTTGCAAGGAAGAACTTTCTATTTTGCGACACAATGCCAGGCGCTAACGCACTAGCAATGCATGCAAGTCTAGCTCTAACTGCTGAACTGCATCATCACAATGTCTGTCGATACTTCACCTATCTTTATGAGCGCCTACCACATTGCAAAACATTAGAAGATATTGAGGCACTGCTGCCATGGAATGTGCCGCCGGATAGCACCTAGCACGTGTTAGCTACGGAAGCAAGGACGCCCGTGGATCGCTTACGTAT
>CBDALO010000153.1:0-19531 GCA_965196985.1 Gammaproteobacteria bacterium
TAAATTAGTGATTACTTAGAAAACATTGATTTTCTCAAAAACTGTCGATTAAATTCACACAAAAATGTTTTAAAACGACGTAATGTACAGAAATACAATAAAACCAAGCTATTTTTCCATTGAATTACCGCTAGTTTTTCTGAAAAAACATATCATTTGCAATCATACTAACTTGGCCTAAATTAGTGTTTACTGAGAAAACATTGATTTTTCTCAAAAACTGTCGATTAAATTCACACAAAAATGTTTTAAAACGACGTAATGTACAGAATTGCAATAAAACCGAGCTCTTTTTCCATTGATTTACCGCTAGTTTTTCTGAAAAAACATATCATTTGCAATCATACTAACTTGGCCTAAATTAGTGATTACTGAGAAAACATTGATTTTCTCAAAAACTGTCGACTAAATTCACACCATTGATTTACTGCTAGATTTTCTGAAAAAACATATCATTTGCAATCATACTAACTTGGCCTAAATTAGTGATTACTGAGAAAACATTGTTTTCTCAAAAACAGTCGACTAAATTCACACGAAAATGATTTAATACGACGTAATGAACTGAAATACAATAAAACTAAGCTATTTTTCCATTGAATTACCGCTAGTTTTTCTGAAAAAACATATCATTTGCAATCATACTAACTTGGCCTAAATTAGTGATTACTGAGAAAACATTGATTTTCTCAAAAACTGTCGATTAAATTCACACAAAAATGTTCTAAAACGACGTAATGTACAGAAATACAATAAAACCAAGCACTTTTTCCATTGATTTACTGCTAGATTTTCTGAAAAAACATATCATTTGCAATCATACTAACTTGGCCTAAATTAGTGATTACTGAGAAAACATTGATTTTCTCAAAAACTGTCGACTAAATTCACACGAAAATGTTTTAATACGACGTAATGTACTGAAATACAATAAAACCAAGCTATTTTTCCATTGAATTACCGCTAGTTTTTCTGAAAAAACATATCATTTGCAATCATACTAACTTGGCCTAAATTAGTGATTACTGAGAAAACATTGATTTTCTCAAAAACTGTCGATTAAATTCACACAAAAATGTTTTAAAACGACGTAATGTACAGAAATACAATAAAACCAAGCACTTTTTCCATTGATTTACTGCTAGTTTTTCTGAAAAAACATATCATTTGCAATCATACTAACTTGGCCTAAATTAGTGTTTACTGAGAAAACATTGATTTTCTCAAAAACTGTCGATTAAATTCACACAAAAATGTTTTAAAACGACGTAATGTACAGAATTGCAATAAAACAGAGCTATTTTTCCATTGATTTACCGCTAGTTTTTCTGAAAAAACATATCATTTGCAATCATACTAACTTGGCCTAAATTAGTGATTACTGAGAAAACATTGATTTTCTCAAAAACTGTCGACTAAATTCACACGAAAATGTTTTAATACGACGTAATGTACAGAAATACAATAAAACCAAACATTGAATTACCGCTAGTTTTTCTGAAAAAACATATCATTTGCAATCATACTAACTTGGCCTAAATTAGTTTTGAGAAAACATTGATTTTCTCAAAAACTGTCGATTAAATTCACACAAAAATGTTTTAAAACGACGTAATGTACAGAAATACAATAAAACCAAGCTATTTTTCCATTGAATTACCGCTAGTTTTTCTGAAAAAACATATCATTTGCAATCATACTAACTTGGCCTTAGTGTTTACTGAGAAAACATTGATTTTCTCAAAAACTGTCGATTAAATTCACACAAAAATGTTTTAAAACGACGTAATGTACAGAATTGCAATAAAACCGAGCTCTTTTTCCATTGATTTACCGCTAGTTTTGATTTTCTCAAAAACTGTCGATTAAATTCACACAAAAATGTTTTAAAACGACGTAATGTACAGAATTGCAATAAAACAGAGCTATTTTTCCATTAAATTACCGCTAGTTTTTCTGAAAAAACATATCATTTGCAATCATACTAACTTGGCCTAAATTAGTGATTACTGAGAAAACATTGATTTTCTCAAAAACTGTCGACTAAATTCACACGAAAATGTTTTAATACGACGTAATGTACAGAAATACAATAAAACCAAACACTTTTTCTATTGAATTACTGCTAGTTTTTCTGAAAAAACATATCATTTGCAATCAGACTAACTTGGCCGAAATTAGTGTTTAGTGAAAATACATTGATTTTCTCAAAAACGGTCGATTAAATTCACACGAAAATGTTTTAAAACGGCGTAATGTACAGAAATACAATAAAACCAAGCACTTTTTCCATTGATTTACTGCTAGATTTTCTGAAAAAACATATCATTTGCAATCATACTAACTTGGCCTAAATTAGTGATTACTGAGAAAACATTGATTTTCTCAAAAACTGTCGACTAAATTCACACGAAAATGTTTTAATACGACGTAATGTACTGAAATACAATAAACCAAGCTATTTTTCCATTGAATTACCGCTAGTTTTTCTGAAAAAACATATCATTTGCAATCATACTAACTTGGCCTAAATTAGTGATTACTGAGAAAACATTGATTTTCTCAAAAACTGTCGATTAAATTCACACAAAAATGTTTTAAAACGACGTAATGTACAGAAATACAATAAAACCAAGCTATTTTTCCATTGAATTACCGCTAGTTTTTCTGAAAAAACATATCATTTGCAATCATACTAACTTGGCCTAAATTAGTGTTTACTGAGAAAACATTGATTTTCTCAAAAACTGTCGATTAAATTCACACAAAAATGTTTTAAAACGACGTAATGTACAGAAATGCAATAAAACCAAGCACTTTTTCCATTGATTTACCGCTAGTTTTTCTGAAAAAACATATCATTTGCAATCATACTAACTTGGCCTAAATTAGTGTTTACTGAGAAAACATTGATTTTCTCAAAAACTGTCGACTAAATTCACACGAAAATGTTTTAATACGACGTAATGTACAGAAATACAATAAAACCAAGCTATTTTTCCATTGAATTACCGCTAGTTTTTCTGAAAAAACATATCATTTGCAATCATACTAACTTGGCCTAAATTAGTGTTTACTGAGAAAACATTGATTTTCTCAAAAACTGTCGATTAAATTCACACAAAAATGTTTTAAAACGACGTAATGTACAGAAATACAATAAAACCAAGCTATTTTTCCATTGAATTACTGCTAGTTTTTCTGAAAAAACATATCATTTGCAATCATACTAACTTGGCCTAAATTAGTGTTTACTGAGAAAACATTGATTTTCTCAAAAACTGTCGATTAAATTCACACAAAAATGTTTTAAAACGACGTAATGTACAGAATTGCAATAAAACCAAGCACTTTTTCCATTGATTTACCGCTAGTTTTTCTGAAAAAACATATCATTTGCAATCATACTAACTTGGCCTAAATTAGTGTTTACTGAGAAAACATTGATTTTCTCAAAAACTGTCGATTAAATTCACACAAAAATGTTTTAAAACGACGTAATGTACAGAATTGCAATAAAACCAAGCACTTTTTCCATTGATTTACTGCTAGATTTTCTGAAAAAACATATCATTTGCAATCATACTAACTTGGCCTAAATTAGTGATTACTGAGAAAACATTGTTTTCTCAAAAACAGTCGACTAAATTCACACGAAAATGATTTAATACGACGTAATGAACTGAAATACAATAAAACTAAGCTATTTTTCCATTGAATTACCGCTAGTTTTTCTGAAAAAACATATCATTTGCAATCATACTAACTTGGCCTAAATTAGTGATTACTGAGAAAACATTGATTTTCTCAAAAACTGTCGATTAAATTCACACAAAAATGTTTTAAAACGACGTAATGTACAGAATTGCAATAAAACCAAGCACTTTTTCCATTGATTTACTGCTAGATTTTCTGAAAAAACATATCATTTGCAATCATACTAACTTGGCCTAAATTAGTGATTACTGAGAAAACATTGATTTTCTCAAAAACTGTCGACTAAATTCACACGAAAATGTTTTAATACGACGTAATGTACTGAAATACAATAAAACCAAGCTATTTTTCCATTGAATTACCGCTAGTTTTTCTGAAAAAACATATCATTTGCAATCATACTAACTTGGCCTAAATTAGTGATTACTGAGAAAACATTGATTTTCTCAAAAACTGTCGATTAAATTCACACAAAAATGTTTTAAAACGACGTAATGTACAGAAATACAATAAAACCAAGCACTTTTTCCATTGAATTACTGCTAGTTTTTCTGAAAAAACATATCATTTGCAATCATACTAACTTGGCCTAAATTAGTGTTTACTGAGAAAACATTGATTTTCTCAAAAACTGTCGATTAAATTCACACAAAAATGTTTTAAAACGACGTAATGTACAGAATTGCAATAAAACAGAGCTATTTTTCCATTGATTTACCGCTAGTTTTTCTGAAAAAACATATCATTTGCAATCATACTAACTTGGCCTAAATTAGTGATTACTGAGAAAACATTGATTTTCTCAAAAACTGTCGATTAAATTCACACAAAAATGTTTTAAAACGACGTAATGTACAGAATTGCAATAAAACCAAGCACTTTTTCCATTGATTTACTGCTAGTTTTTCTGAAAAAACATATCATTTGCAATCATACTAACTTGGCCTAAATTAGTGATTACTGAGAAAACATTGATTTTCTCAAAAACTGTCGACTAAATTCACACGAAAATGTTTTAATACGACGTAATGTACTGAAATACAATAAAACTAAGCTATTTTTCCATTGAATTACCGCTAGTTTTTCTGAAAAAACATATCATTTGCAATCATACTAACTTGGCCTAAATTAGTGTTTACTGAGAAAACATTGATTTTCTCAAAAACTGTCGATTAAATTCACACAAAAATGTTTTAAAACGACGTAATGTACAGAAATACAATAAAACCAAGCACTTTTTCCATTGAATTACTGCTAGTTTTTCTGAAAAAACATATCATTTGCAATCATACTAACTTGGCCTAAATTAGTGGTTACTGAGAAAACATTGATTTTCTCAAAAACTGTCGACTAAATTCACACGAAAATGTTTTAATACGACGTAATGTACTGAAATACAATAAAACCAAGCTATTTTTCCATTGAATTACCGCTAGTTTTTCTGAAAAAACATATCATTTGCAATCATACTAACTTGGCCTAAATTAGTGATTACTGAGAAAACATTGATTTTCTCAAAAACTGTCGATTAAATTCACACAAAAATGTTTTAAAACGACGTAATGTACAGAATTGCAATAAAACCAAGCACTTTTTCCATTGATTTACTGCTAGTTTTTCTGAAAAAACATATCATTTGCAATCATACTAACTTGGCCTAAATTAGTGTTTACTGAGAAAACATTGATTTTCTCAAAAACTGTCGATTAAATTCACACAAAAATGTTTTAAAACGACGTAATGTACAGAATTGCAATAAAACAGAGCTATTTTTCCATTGATTTACCGCTAGTTTTTCTGAAAAAACATATCATTTGCAATCATACTAACTTGGCCTAAATTAGTGATTACTGAGAAAACATTGATTTTCTCAAAAACTGTCGACTAAATTCACACGAAAATGTTTTAATACGACGTAATGTACAGAAATACAATAAAACCAAGCATTTTTCCATTGAATTACCGCTAGTTTTTCTGAAAAAACATATCATTTGCAATCATACTAACTTGGCCTAAATTAGTGATTACTGAGAAAACATTGATTTTCTCAAAAACTGTCGATTAAATTCACACAAAAATGTTTTAAAACGACGTAATGTACAGAAATACAATAAAACCAAGCTATTTTTCCATTGAATTACCGCTAGTTTTTCTGAAAAAACATATCATTTGCAATCATACTAACTTGGCCTAAATTAGTGTTTACTGAGAAAACATTGATTTTCTCAAAAACTGTCGATTAAATTCACACAAAAATGTTTTAAAACGACGTAATGTACAGAATTACAATAAAACCAAGCACTTTTTCCATTGATTTACTGCTAGTTTTTCTGAAAAAACATATCATTTGCAATCATACTAACTTGGCCTAAATTAGTGTTTACTGAGAAAACATTGATTTTCTCAAAAACTGTCGATTAAATTCACACAAAAATGTTTTAAAACGACGTAATGTACAGAATTGCAATAAAACAGAGCTATTTTTCCATTGAATTACCGCTAGTTTTTCTGAAAAAACATATCATTTGCAATCATACTAACTTGGCCTAAATTAGTGATTACTGAGAAAACATTGATTTTCTCAAAAACTGTCGACTAAATTCACACGAAAATGTTTTAATACGACGTAATGTACAGAAATACAATAAAACCAAACACTTTTTCTATTGAATTACTGCTAGTTTTTCTGAAAAAACATATCATTTGCAATCAGACTAACTTGGCCGAAATTAGTGTTTAGTGAAAATACATTGATTTTCTCAAGAACGGTCGATTAAATTCACACGAAAATGTTTTAAAACGGCGTAATGTACAGAAATACAATAAAACCAAGCACTTTTTCCATTGAATTACTGCTAGTTTTTCTGAAAAAACATATCATTTGCAATCATACTAACTTGGCCTAAATTAGTGTTTACTGAGAAAACATTGATTTTCTCAAAAACTGTCGACTAAATTCACACGAAAATGTTTTAATACGACGTAATGTACAGAAATACAATAAAACCAAGCTATTTTTCCATTGAATTACCGCTAGTTTTTCTGAAAAAACATATCATTTGCAATCATACTAACTTGGCCTAAATTAGTGATTACTGAGAAAACATTGATTTTCTCAAAAACTGTCGATTAAATTCACACAAAAATGTTTTAAAACGACGTAATGTACAGAAATACAATAAAACCAAGCTACTTTTTCCATTGAATTACCGCTAGTTTTTCTGAAAAAACATATCATTTGCAATCATACTAACTTGGCCTAAATTAGTGTTTACTGAGAAAACATTGATTTTCTCAAAAACTGTCGATTAAATTCACACAAAAATGTTTTAAAACGACGTAATGTACAGAAATACAATAAAACCAAGCACTTTTTCCATTGATTTACTGCTAGTTTTTCTGAAAAAACATATCATTTGCAATCATACTAACTTGGCCTAAATTAGTGTTTACTGAGAAAACATTGATTTTCTCAAAAACTGTCGACTAAATTCACACGAAAATGTTTTAATACGACGTAATGTACAGAAATACAATAAAACCAAGCACTTTTTCCATTGAATTACTGCTAGTTTTTCTGAAAAAACATATCATTTGCAATCATACTAACTTGGCCTAAATTAGTGATTAGTGAGAAAACATTGATTTTCTCAAAAACTGTCGATTAAATTCACACGAAAATGTTTTAAAACGACGTAATGTACAGAAATACAATAAAACCAAGCTATTTTTCTATTGAATTACCGCTAGTTTTTCTGAAAAAACATATCATTTGCAATCATACTAACTTGGCCTAAATTAGTGTTTACTGAGAAAACATTGATTTTCTCAAAAACTGTCGATTAAATTCACACAAAAATGTTTTAAAACGACGTAATGTACAGAATTGCAATAAAACCAAGCACTTTTTCCATTGATTTACTGCTAGTTTTTCTGAAAAAACATATCATTTGCAATCATACTAACTTGGCCTAAATTAGTGATTACTGAGAAAACATTGATTTTCTCAAAAACTGTCGATTAAATTCACACAAAAATGTTTTAAAACGACGTAATGTACAGAATTGCAATAAAACCAAGCACTTTTTCCATTGATTTACTGCTAGTTTTTCTGAAAAAACATATCATTTGCAATCATACTAACTTGGCCTAAATTAGTGATTACTGAGAAAACATTGATTTTCTCAAAAACTGTCGACTAAATTCACACGAAAATGTTTTAATACGACGTAATGTACTGAAATACAATAAAACCAAGCTATTTTTCCATTGAATTACCGCTAGTTTTTCTGAAAAAACATATCATTTGCAATCATACTAACTTGGCCTAAATTAGTGATTACTGAGAAAACATTGATTTTCTCAAAAACTGTCGATTAAATTCACACAAAAATGTTTTAAAACGACGTAATGTACAGAATTGCAATAAAACCAAGCACTTTTTCCATTGATTTACTGCTAGATTTTCTGAAAAAACATATCATTTGCAATCATACTAACTTGGCCTAAATTAGTGATTACTGAGAAAACATTGATTTTCTCAAAAACTGTCGACTAAATTCACACGAAAATGTTTTAATACGACGTAATGTACTGAAATACAATAAAACCAAGCTATTTTTCCATTGAATTACCGCTAGTTTTTCTGAAAAAACATATCATTTGCAATCATACTAACTTGGCCTAAATTAGTGATTACTGAGAAAACATTGATTTTCTCAAAAACTGTCGATTAAATTCACACAAAAATGTTTTAAAACGACGTAATGTACAGAAATACAATAAAACCAAGCTATTTTTCCATTGAATTACCGCTAGTTTTTCTGAAAAAACATATCATTTGCAATCATACTAACTTGGCCTAAATTAGTGTTTACTGAGAAAACATTGATTTTCTCAAAAACTGTCGATTAAATTCACACAAAAATGTTTTAAAACGACGTAATGTACAGAATTGCAATAAAACAGAGCACTTTTTCCATTGATTTACCGCTAGTTTTTCTGAAAAAACATATCATTTGCAATCATACTAACTTGGCCTAAATTAGTGATTACTGAGAAAACATTGATTTTCTCAAAAACTTTCGATTAAATTCACACAAAAATGTTTTAAAACGACGTAATGTACAGAATGCAATAAAACCAAACTTTTTCCATTGATTTACTGCTAGTTTTTCTGAAAAAACATATCATTTGCAATCATACTAACTTGGCCTAAATTAGTGATTACTGAGAAAACATTGATTTTCTCAAAAACTGTCGACTAAATTCACACGAAAATGTTTTAATACGACGTAATGTACTGAAATACAATAAAACAAACTTTTTCCATTGAATTACTGCTAGTTTTTCTGAAAAAACATATCATTTGCAATCATACTAACTTGGCCTAAATTAGTGATTACTGAGAAAACATTGATTTTCTCAAAAACTGTCGATTAAATTCACACAAAAATGTTTTAAAACGACGTAATGTACAGAAATACAATAAAACCAAGCACTTTTTCCATTGAATTACTGCTAGTTTTTCTGAAAAAACATATCATTTGCAATCATACTAACTTGGCCTAAATTAGTGGTTACTGAGAAAACATTGATTTTCTCAAAAACTGTCGACTAAATTCACACGAAAATGTTTTAATACGACGTAATGTACTGAAATACAATAAAACCAAGCTATTTTTCCATTGAATTACCGCTAGTTTTTCTGAAAAAACATATCATTTGCAATCATACTAACTTGGCCTAAATTAGTGTTTACTGAGAAAACATTGATTTTCTCAAAAACTGTCGATTAAATTCACACAAAAATGTTTTAAAACGACGTAATGTACAGAAATACAATAAAACCAAGCACTTTTTCCATTGAATTACTGCTAGTTTTTCTGAAAAAACATATCATTTGCAATCATACTAACTTGGCCTAAATTAGTGTTTACTGAGAAAACATTGATTTTCTCAAAAACTGTCGATTAAATTCACACAAAAATGTTTTAAAACGACGTAATGTACAGAATTGCAATAAAACAGAGCTATTTTTCCATTGATTTACCGCTAGTTTTTCTGAAAAAACATATCATTTGCAATCATACTAACTTGGCCTAAATTAGTGATTACTGAGAAAACATTGATTTTCTCAAAAACTGTCGACTAAATTCACACGAAAATGTTTTAATACGACGTAATGTACAGAAATACAATAAAACCAAGCTATTTTTCCATTGAATTACCGCTAGTTTTTCTGAAAAAACATATCATTTGCAATCATACTAACTTGGCCTAAATTAGTGATTACTGAGAAAACATTGATTTTCTCAAAAACTGTCGATTAAATTCACACAAAAATGTTTTAAAACGACGTAATGTACAGAAATACAATACATTGAATTACCGCTAGTTTTTCTGAAAAAACATATCATTTGCAATCATACTAACTTGGCCTAAATTAGTGTTTACTGAGAAAACATTGATTTTCTCAAAAACTGTCGATTAAATTCACACAAAAATGTTTTAAAACGACGTAATGTACAGAATTGCAATAAAACCGAGCACTTTTTCCATTGATTTACCGCTAGTTTTTCTGAAAAAACATATCATTTGCAATCATACTAACTTGGCCTAAATTAGTGTTTACTGAGAAAACATTGATTTTCTCAAAAACTGTCGATTAAATTCACACAAAAATGTTTTAAAACGACGTAATGTACAGAATTGCAATAAAACAGAGCTATTTTTCCATTGAATTACCGCTAGTTTTTCTGAAAAAACATATCATTTGCAATCATACTAACTTGGCCTAAATTAGTGATTACTGAGAAAACATTGATTTTCTCAAAAACTGTCGACTAAATTCACACGAAAATGTTTTAATACGACGTAATGTACAGAAATACAATAAAACCAAACACTTTTTCTATTGAATTACTGCTAGTTTTTCTGAAAAAACATATCATTTGCAATCAGACTAACTTGGCCGAAATTAGTGTTTAGTGAAAATACATTGATTTTCTCAAGAACGGTCGATTAAATTCACACGAAAATGTTTTAAAACGGCGTAATGTACAGAAATACAATAAAACCAAACACTTTTTCCATTGATTTACTGCTAGTTTTTCTGAAAAAACATATCATTTGCAATCATACTAACTTGGCCTAAATTAGTGATTACTGAGAAAACATTGATTTTCTCAAAAACTGTCGATTAAATTCACACGAAAATGTTTTAAAACGACGTAATGTACAGAAATACAATAAAACCAAGCTATTTTTCCATTGAATTACCGCTAGTTTTTCTGAAAAAACATATCATTTGCAATCATACTAACTTGGCCTAAATTAGTGATTACTGAGAAAACATTGATTTTCTCAAAAACTGTCGATTAAATTCACACAAAAATGTTTTAAAACGACGTAATGTACAGAAATACAATAAAACCAAGCTACTTTTTCTATTGAATTACTGCTAGTTTTTCTGAAAAAACATATCATTTGCAATCATACTAACTTGGCCTAAATTAGTGTTTACTGAGAAAACATTGATTTTCTCAAAAACTGTCGATTAAATTCACACAAAAATGTTTTAAAACGACGTAATGTACAGAATTGCAATAAAACCAAGCACTTTTTCCATTGATTTACTGCTAGTTTTTCTGAAAAAACATATCATTTGCAATCATACTAACTTGGCCTAAATTAGTGTTTACTGAGAAAACATTGATTTTCTCAAAAACTGTCGACTAAATTCACACGAAAATGTTTTAATACGACGTAATGTACTGAAATACAATAAAACCAAGCTATTTTTCCATTGAATTACCGCTAGTTTTTCTGAAAAAACATATCATTTGCAATCATACTAACTTGGCCTAAATTAGTGATTACTGAGAAAACATTGATTTTCTCAAAAACTGTCGATTAAATTCACACAAAAATGTTTTAAAACGACGTAATGTACAGAAATACAATAAAACCAAGCACTTTTTCTATTGAATTACTGCTAGTTTTTCTGAAAAAACATATCATTTGCAATCATACTAACTTGGCCTAAATTAGTGTTTACTGAGAAAACATTGATTTTCTCAAAAACTGTCGATTAAATTCACACAAAAATGTTTTAAAACGACGTAATGTACAGAATTGCAATAAAACCAAGCACTTTTTCCATTGATTTACTGCTAGTTTTTCTGAAAAAACATATCATTTGCAATCATACTAACTTGGCCTAAATTAGTGTTTACTGAGAAAACATTGATTTTCTCAAAAACTGTCGATTAAATTCACACAAAAATGTTTTAAAACGACGTAATGTACAGAAATACAATAAAACCAAGCACTTTTTCCATTGATTTACTGCTAGATTTTCTGAAAAAACATATCATTTGCAAACATACTAACTTGGCCTAAATTAGTGATTACTGAGAAAACATTGATTTTCTCAAAAACTGTCGACTAAATTCACACGAAAATGTTTTAATACGACGTAATGTACTGAAATACAATAAAACCAAGCTATTTTTCCATTGAATTACCGCTAGTTTTTCTGAAAAAACATATCATTTGCAATCATACTAACTTGGCCTAAATTAGTGATTACTGAGAAAACATTGATTTTCTCAAAAACTGTCGATTAAATTCACACAAAAATGTTTTAAAACGACGTAATGTACAGAATTGCAATAAAACCAAGCACTTTTTCCATTGATTTACTGCTAGTTTTTCTGAAAAAACATATCATTTGCAATCATACTAACTTGGCCTAAATTAGTGATTACTGAGAAAACATTGATTTTCTCAAAAACTGTCGACTAAATTCACACGAAAATGTTTTAATACGACGTAATGTACTGAAATACAATAAAACCAAGCTATTTTTCCATTGAATTACCGCTAGTTTTTCTGAAAAAACATATCATTTGCAATCATACTAACTTGGCCTAAATTAGTGATTACTGAGAAAACATTGATTTTCTCAAAAACTGTCGATTAAATTCACACAAAAATGTTTTAAAACGACGTAATGTACAGAAATACAATAAAACCAAGCTATTTTTCCATTGAATTACCGCTAGTTTTTCTGAAAAAACATATCATTTGCAATCATACTAACTTGGCCTAAATTAGTGTTTACTGAGAAAACATTGATTTTCTCAAAAACTGTCGATTAAATTCACACAAAAATGTTTTAAAACGACGTAATGTACAGAATTGCAATAAAACCGAGCACTTTTTCCATTGATTTACCGCTAGTTTTTCTGAAAAAACATATCATTTGCAATCATACTAACTTGGCCTAAATTAGTGTTTACTGAGAAAACATTGATTTTCTCAAAAACTGTCGATTAAATTCACACAAAAATGTTTTAAAACGACGTAATGTACAGAATTGCAATAAAACCAAGCACTTTTTCCATTGATTTACTGCTAGATTTTCTGAAAAAACATATCATTTGCAATCATACTAACTTGGCCTAAATTAGTGATTACTGAGAAAACATTGATTTTCTCAAAAACAGTCGACTAAATTCACACGAAAATGATTTAATACGACGTAATGAACTGAAATACAATAAAACTAAGCTATTTTTCCATTGAATTACCGCTAGTTTTTCTGAAAAAACATATCATTTGCAATCATACTAACTTGGCCTAAATTAGTGATTACTGAGAAAACATTGATTTTCTCAAAAACTGTCGATTAAATTCACACAAAAATGTTTTAAAACGACGTAATGTACAGAATTGCAATAAAACCAAGCACTTTTTCCATTGATTTACTGCTAGTTTTTCTGAAAAAACATATCATTTGCAATCATACTAACTTGGCCTAAATTAGTGATTACTGAGAAAACATTGATTTTCTCAAAAACTGTCGACTAAATTCACACGAAAATGTTTTAATACGACGTAATGTACTGAAATACAATAAAACCAAGCTATTTTTCCATTGAATTACCGCTAGTTTTTCTGAAAAAACATATCATTTGCAATCATACTAACTTGGCCTAAATTAGTGATTACTGAGAAAACATTGATTTTCTCAAAAACTGTCGATTAAATTCACACAAAAATGTTTTAAAACGACGTAATGTACAGAAATACAATAAAACCAAGCTACTTTTTCCATTGAATTACCGCTAGTTTTTCTGAAAAAACATATCATTTGCAATCATACTAACTTGGCCTAAATTAGTGTTTACTGAGAAAACATTGATTTTCTCAAAAACTGTCGATTAAATTCACACAAAAATGTTTTAAAACGACGTAATGTACAGAATTGCAATAAAACAGAGCTCTTTTTCCATTGATTTACCGCTAGTTTTTCTGAAAAAACATATCATTTGCAATCATACTAACTTGGCCTAAATTAGTGATTACTGAGAAAACATTGATTTTCTCAAAAACTGTCGACTAAATTCACACGAAAATGTTTTAATACGACGTAATGTACTGAAATACAATTAAGCCAAGCTATTTTTCCATTGAATTACCGCTAGTTTTTCTGAAAAAACATATCATTTGCAATCATACTAACTTGGCCTAAATTAGTGATTACTTAGAAAACATTGATTTTCTCAAAAACTGTCGATTAAATTCACACAAAAATGTTTTAATACGACGTAATGTACTGAAATACAATAAAACCAAGCTATTTTTCCATTGAATTACCGCTAGTTTTTCTGAAAAAACATATCATTTGCAATCATACTAACTTGGCCTAAATTAGTGTTTACTGAGAAAACATTGATTTTCTCAAAAACTGTCGATTAAATTCACACAAAAATGTTTTAAAACGACGTAATGTACAGAATTGCAATAAAACCGAGCTCTTTTTCCATTGATTTACCGCTAGTTTTTCTGAAAAAACATATCATTTGCAATCATACTAACTTGGCCTAAATTAGTGTTTACTGAGAAAACATTGATTTTCTCAAAAACTGTCGATTAAATTCACACAAAAATGTTTTAAAACGACGTAATGTACAGAATTGCAATAAAGCCAGAGCTATTTTTCCATTGAATTACCGCTAGTTTTTCTGAAAAAACATATCATTTGCAATCATACTAACTTGGCCTAAATTAGTGATTACTGAGAAAACATTGATTTTCTCAAAAACTGTCGACTAAATTCACACGAAAATGTTTTAATACGACGTAATGTACAGAAATACAATAAAACCAAACACTTTTTCTATTGAATTACTGCTAGTTTTTCTGAAAAAACATATCATTTGCAATCAGACTAACTTGGCCGAAATTAGTGTTTAGTGAAAATACATTGATTTTCTCAAAAACGGTCGATTAAATTCACACGAAAATGTTTTAAAACGGCGTAATGTACAGAAATACAATAAAACCAAGCACTTTTTCCATTGATTTACTGCTAGATTTTCTGAAAAAACATATCATTTGCAATCATACTAACTTGGCCTAAATTAGTGATTACTGAGAAAACATTGATTTTCTCAAAAACTGTCGACTAAATTCACACGAAAATGTTTTAATACGACGTAATGTACTGAGATACAATAAAACCAAGCTATTTTTCCATTGAATTACCGCTAGTTTTTCTGAAAAAACATATCATTTGCAATCATACTAACTTGGCCTAAATTAGTGATTACTGAGAAAACATTGATTTTCTCAAAAACTGTCGATTAAATTCACACAAAAATGTTTTAAAACGACGTAATGTACAGAAATACAATAAAACCAAGCTACTTTTTCCATTGAATTACTGCTAGTTTTTCTCAAAAAACATATCATTTGCAATCATACTAACTTGGCCTAAATTAGTGTTTACTGAGAAAACATTGATTTTCTCAAAAACTGTCGATTAAATTCACACAAAAATGTTTTAAAACGACGTAATGTACAGAATTGCAATAAAACCGAGCTCTTTTTCCATTGATTTACCGCTAGTTTTTCTGAAAAAACATATCATTTGCAATCATACTAACTTGGCCTAAATTAGTGTTTACTGAGAAAACATTGATTTTCTCAAAAACTGTCGACTAAATTCACACGAAAATGTTTTAATACGACGTAATGTACTGAAATACAATAAAGCCAAGCTATTTTTCCATTGAATTACCGCTAGTTTTTCTGAAAAAACATATCATTTGCAATCATACTAACTTGGCCTAAATTAGTGATTACTGAGAAAACATTGATTTTCTCAAAAACTGTCGATTAAATTCACACAAAAATGTTTTAAAACGACGTAATGTACAGAAATACAATAAAACCAAGCTATTTTTCCATTGAATTACTGCTAGTTTTTCTGAAAAAACATATCATTTGCAATCATACTAACTTGGCCTAAATTAGTGTTTACTGAGAAAACATTGATTTTCTCAAAAACTGTCGATTAAATTCACACAAAAATGTTTTAAAACGACGTAATGTACAGAATTGCAATAAAACCGAGCTCTTTTTCCATTGATTTACCGCTAGTTTTTCTGAAAAAACATATCATTTGCAATCATACTAACTTGGCCTAAATTAGTGTTTACTGAGAAAACATTGATTTTCTCAAAAACTGTCGATTAAATTCACACAAAAATGTTTTAAAACGACGTAATGTACAGAATTACAATAAAACCAAGCACTTTTTCCATTGATTTACTGCTAGATTTTCTGAAAAAACATATCATTTGCAAACATACTAACTTGGCCTAAATTAGTGATTACTGAGAAAACATTGATTTTCTCAAAAACAGTCGACTAAATTCACACGAAAATGTTTTAATACGACGTAATGTACTGAAATACAATAAAACCAAGCTATTTTTCCATTGAATTACCGCTAGTTTTTCTGAAAAAACATATCATTTGCAATCATACTAACTTGGCCTAAATTAGTGATTACTGAGAAAACATTGATTTTCTCAAAAACTGTCGATTAAATTCACACAAAAATGTTTTAAAACGACGTAATGTACAGAATTGCAATAAAACCAAGCACTTTTTCCATTGATTTACTGCTAGTTTTTCTGAAAAAACATATCATTTGCAATCATACTAACTTGGCCTAAATTAGTGATTACTGAGAAAACATTGATTTTCTCAAAAACTGTCGACTAAATTCACACGAAAATGTTTTAATACGACGTAATGTACTGAAATACAATAAAACCAAGCTATTTTTCCATTGAATTACCGCTAGTTTTTCTGAAAAAACATATCATTTGCAATCATACTAACTTGGCCTAAATTAGTGTTTACTGAGAAAACATTGATTTTCTCAAAAACTGTCGATTAAATTCACACAAAAATGTTTTAAAACGACGTAATGTACAGAAATACAATAAAACCAAGCTATTTTTCCATTGAATTACCGCTAGTTTTTCTGAAAAAACATATCATTTGCAATCATACTAACTTGGCCTAAATTAGTGTTTACTGAGAAAACATTGATTTTCTCAAAAACTGTCGATTAAATTCACACAAAAATGTTTTAAAACGACGTAATGTACAGAATTGCAATAAAACCGAGCTCTTTTTCCATTGATTTACCGCTAGTTTTTCTGAAAAAACATATCATTTGCAATCATACTAACTTGGCCTAAATTAGTGTTTACTGAGAAAACATTGATTTTCTCAAAAACTGTCGATTAAATTCACACAAAAATGTTTTAAAACGACGTAATGTACAGAATTGCAATAAAACCAAGCACTTTTTCCATTGATTTACTGCTAGATTTTCTGAAAAAACATATCATTTGCAATCATACTAACTTGGCCTAAATTAGTGATTACTGAGAAAACATTGTTTTCTCAAAAACAGTCGACTAAATTCACACGAAAATGATTTAATACGACGTAATGAACTGAAATACAATAAAACTAAGCTATTTTTCCATTGAATTACCGCTAGTTTTTCTGAAAAAACATATCATTTGCAATCATACTAACTTGGCCTAAATTAGTGATTACTGAGAAAACATTGATTTTCTCAAAAACTGTCGATTAAATTCACACAAAAATGTTCTAAAACGACGTAATGTACAGAATTGCAATAAAACCAAGCACTTTTTCCATTGATTTACTGCTAGATTTTCTGAAAAAACATATCATTTGCAATCATACTAACTTGGCCTAAATTAGTGATTACTGAGAAAACATTGATTTTCTCAAAAACTGTCGACTAAATTCACACGAAAATGTTTTAATACGACGTAATGTACTGAAATACAATTATGCCAAGCTATTTTTCCATTGAATTACCGCTAGTTTTTCTGAAAAAACATATCATTTGCAATCATACTAACTTGGCCTAAATTAGTGATTACTTAGAAAACATTGATTTTCTCAAAAACTGTCGATTAAATTCACACAAAAATGTTTTAAAACGACGTAATGTACAGAAATACAATAAAACCAAGCTACTTTTTCCATTGAATTACTGCTAGTTTTTCTGAAAAAACATATCATTTGCAATCATACTAACTTGGCCTAAATTAGTGTTTACTGAGAAAACATTGATTTTCTCAAAAACTGTCGATTAAATTCACACAAAAATGTTTTAAAACGACGTAATGTACAGAATTGCAATAAAACCGAGCTCTTTTTCCATTGATTTACCGCTAGTTTTTCTGAAAAAACATATCATTTGCAATCATACTAACTTGGCCTAAATTAGTGTTTACTGAGAAAACATTGATTTTCTCAAAAACTGTCGACTAAATTCACACGAAAATGTTTTAATACGACGTAGTGTACTGAAATACAATTAAGCCAAGCTATTTTTCCATTGAATTACCGCTAGTTTTTCTGAAAAAACATATCATTTGCAATCATACTAACTTGGCCTAAATTAGTGATTACTTAGAAAACATTGATTTTCTCAAAAACTGTCGATTAAATTCACACAAAAATGTTTTAAAACGACGTAATGTACAGAAATACAATAAAACCAAGCTATTTTTCCATTGAATTACCGCTAGTTTTTCTGAAAAAACATATCATTTGCAATCATACTAACTTGGCCTAAATTAGTGTTTACTGAGAAAACATTGATTTTCTCAAAAACTGTCGATTAAATTCACACAAAAATGTTTTAAAACGACGTAATGTACAGAATTGCAATAAAACCGAGCTCTTTTTCCATTGATTTACCGCTAGTTTTTCTGAAAAAACATATCATTTGCAATCATACTAACTTGGCCTAAATTAGTGTTTACTGAGAAAACATTGATTTTCTCAAAAACTGTCGATTAAATTCACACAAAAATGTTTTAAAACGACGTAATGTACAGAATTGCAATAAAACCAAGACCTTTTTCCATTGATTTACTGCTAGTTTTTCTGAAAAAACATATCATTTGCAATCATACTAACTTGGCCTAAATTAGTGATTACTGAGAAAACATTGATTTTCTCAAAAACTGTCGACTAAATTCACACGAAAATGTTTTAATACGACGTAATGTACTGAAATGATTTTCTCAAAAACTGTCGATTAAATTCACACAAAAATGTTTTAAAACGACGTAATGTACAGAATTGCAATAAAACCGAGCTCTTTTTCCATTGATTTACCGCTAGTTTTTCTGAAAAAACATATCATTTGCAATCATACTAACTTGGCCTAAATTAGTGTTTACTGAGAAAACATTGATTTTCTCAAAAACTGTCGATTAAATTCACACAAAAATGTTTTAAAACGACGTAATGTACAGAATTGCAATAAAGCAGAGCTATTTTTCCATTAAATTACCGCTAGTTTTTCTGAAAAAACAAATCATTTGCAATCATACTAACTTGGCCTAAATTAGTGATTACTTAGAAAACATTGATTTTCTCAAAAACTGTC
>CBDALO010000154.1:0-45985 GCA_965196985.1 Gammaproteobacteria bacterium
TACAGACAAAATAACGCTCTATCGCAAATAAAATCAAAACTCTATATTGCATACATTATTTTAGTTATAAAAAATCGAAGGTATATGTGTGGTTATGTCAATTTTTATATATTATTTCTTAGTAATTGCTTAACAAGCTCTTTAATTTCAGAGCTTATTTGAAACCGCATATACCCTCCTCTAGCACGCTTAGAAATAGACTTAATTAACTTTTTATCTTCTAGCCTTCTAATTGAAGAGTAAATAGTCCCTATAGTTGTATTTAACTCAATTTTAAGTTGGTCGCTAAAAAAAACATCACTCGTCAATTTTCCATTATCCACACAGCTTCTAGTAATTAATAAAAATAATTTTTTTTGGTGACCTGATAATAGCCTTATTTTATGCTCAGGTTTTAATGGGTCAGCATCATCAGCCACATAATTTACTATTAAATGATTATCTACTGAATGCTCTAATCTACTGTGATCAGTTAATCCACTACCACTAGCCTTGCTAGTGTCGCTATAGTTATCGATAAGTTTATCGTTATATTTATCGTTGTTTTTATTGCTATCATTTAACTCCTTAGCACTACTACTAATTCTGCCAGCGCTTTCTACATTAAGAGAAGGATTATGGACAATATCCTTAACACTTGGTTGATCATTTTGCATTGTGTCGCTTTCACTAGAAGTGGACAACACAGACGGTTGTTCACTTTTAGGTAGATTAGTATTATTTTTAGCATCAGCATTGCTTAAGTCTTGGGGTGCATCCCCCTCTTGATTCCAGGGTCTATAGTTTTTCTTTTTAAACTTCTTTCTATTTGGAGATGTTAGGATTTCATTTAATTGAGGCATAATAGTAAGCTCCACGCTAATAATTAATTACTAATTAATTATTACTTCCTGATAATCTTCTTTTTTAAGCGCTTTTGAGGTTTTGACATCTACATTGAATAATTCACGAGTTAGCTGGTCGAAATCAGACCTAGCAGTAGATTTTTTTAACCCAGAAAAAAGACTTTTATACTCATCAGTAATATTTGGAATTTCTTGGCTGGCTCGGACTGCCGTTTGTAAAATTTTACCATCTAGTTCAGGGTCAGATATTAATTGACTGATAGCCTTATCTGATAAGATAGTGTTTCCACTAAACTTATTTAAAAAGACTCTATATTCAATACTTGTTTTAAATCTTGACGCAATTTCTAATAATTCGCGTTTTAATATCTCTAAACCTTTTACACTATATTGGTCAGGGTTTAATGGGGCTATAACTAAATCAGAATATAGACTTGCAGCTGTCACTGTGTGGCCCAATGTTGGAGGGCAATCAATGATGATAACATCATAATTATTAGCTATGCCCTCAAGAATATTAGAAAAAAAAGACTGGAGAGGATACCCATCTACAGCTAAACGACTATCTAGAACCACATTTTCAATCCTACTTGGTATAACGTCCAAACCAGGATATATATTAACAATACCTTCTTGCGCAGTTGCTTCACCCTTAAGAAAATCAACCATAACTGGAAAATCATCTGCATTAACTCTTAGAGTGTCACTTGTGTTTCCTTGTGGGTCAATATCAACAATAAGTACATTTGCCCCATAGGCATTCATACAAGCACTCATGTTAACCACTGATGTCGTTTTTCCAGTACCACCTTTAACAATCTGCAATGCAACTGATTTTTTTTCAAAATTAAAATTAAACAGGTCTCTCGATTCAAGGTAGGTTAAATACGATTTATTACCATATTTATTACAAGTAATATTTTTTTGCTTTAATTGTTTATGTATAGCTTGAACAGTTATCCCCAGTAACTCCGCAGCGTGCACTACAGATATCTTAGGTTGAAAACTTGCAATATTCTCATTTAGAAAATCCATTCGCCACCCCTTGGTTTATAAAACTAGTGTAATTTTATATAAACCATCAACCTAAATCAATATGATATTTTTCAAATTTTGATAAAAGTTAGATTTTTTACTTCTTATTCGATTCTATTAGATCTTAAACCTCTAAAATAATAATTTTTTATGTCGGTTTAGTTATATTAATCGCTATACTATCAACCGTAATTTTAGCTATACTTTTTGCTATAGTTTATGAAAGTTTAAACACCTTTCAAGCATATTATTTCAATATAAATTGCTATGCTTTTCGCTATGTTTGTTGATCTAGTTTGAGCAGTGTTTATTGTTATGTTTATTGATATAGTTTTAATAATCTAACTACAGCACATAAATTGCACAATTAAATAAGAATAGTCTATATATCAAAAAGATAAAAGTTATATGATATAGTTTGCGCTATACTTATATCTAAAAATCAACATGCTTATCTACTAAGATAAACAAGTATAGATATACTTAGTGCTTAGTTTGTCGCTATCCTTTTAGCAATACTTTACGCTCTATTAAACTACGTTTAATCGATCTTAAGTTTAAATAAAAAAAATAATGTAGCTATAGTATTTGATATATTTATTAGTATACATACTGGTATGTTATTCGCTTATTTTCCCTTAAATATCAGGTAGTTACAGCAGTATAACGTCTTGACAAGCCAATCCTTCGGTGAAAAACTGATTAAAAAAGATGCTTTTAGCTCGGTTTTACAAAGATTTCCGTAAAGTAATTTGGTGGGCTTGAATTACGAGAGGCATTATTTATAGAGAAGCTACAAAAAAAGCACTTATTGCTGAAACCTAATTATTTGGCAGGGGTATTACACATTTTGAAGGCAAGGGGATTTTTGTGCCAAAAAAAGGACTTTCGCCACCCCAAGTGAGCGAAAAGGAATCACTCATCGGCGCGGCCATTGACGTTACAGGGCAGGGCGCAGCACCATTGGAGCCAGTCGAAGGCGCTCGCTCCGGTAATCGCTGTGGCCATGACCCTGCGAATCCGCGTACCTATACCCGTGACTCCGACCATAAAAAAACCTTTGATGCCCTCCAGATTGCCTCAGAGAATGCCCAACGCTATGCGTTTAGCCCTGAAGGGGTCTTAGATCTGATTGACTTTAGCCGTGAATCGGATCGACAAGTCCGATCAGAACGCCGTGAGGCCGTCAGTTTAGTGTTAGGGGTACTGATTAATCATGCGGACATGGCTCACTTACGGGTGGTGCGGTATCTCAATGGCACGAGCTGGCGTGACATGAAAATCACTGAGATTGCTAAGCTGGCTAACCTTACCGTTAAACGTTGTGAGCGGGCGTTAAAAGACCTTAAGCGGGCAGGGTACTTAACCCTTGAAAAACGCTTTACCTTCAAAAAAGGGGCTATTCGTGCCTTAGTCTCAATTAAACGCTTGAATGCGGTGTTATTCCATCATTTAGGGGTGGGGTGGGGCAAGCTCAACCAGTGTATCCAATGGGCGAAAAAACGCCTGAAACGCCGTCAAAAACAACACAGTAAAGCGGAAGCGAAACTGGCGTATTTGGCCAATCAGCACAATCACACTAAAAAGCCCACCAACAAGCCCCAAGGCCCAAAAACGACTGGCTTGGCGAAGCTCGTGCAAAACTTACTGCCCGCGCAACAACAGCTTCACGATCAAACCCAACAGCAACAAGCCTTAGCCAAGCAACGCAATCAGTGGTTTTTAAAGAAAATGCACTTATTGCAAGCTGAGCCGGATCTTGATGGCGCCGCCATTCTCGCCCGTTTAGGCGCACCACCGGCCTAGCTACCCCTTAACCCAATAAACTCACTACAATGCGGTAGGGGCTTCCTGTGGTCTGATTACACCAAAACCTCAGCCTAAGCCACTCGCAACTCGCTTTTTGCCCTCAGAACGTCTGAAAAGCCCTTAAACCCCATCCCTCAAGCCCACTTTTTATCCACCGCTACACCCCATCATGCTCATTAACCCCGTTATCCCCAGTTTAAGTGTCGGGTAATCGAGGCTTAAGTGTCGGATGATTAGTCTATTCACATCAAATAAATACCTTTTTTTGTTTTTGTTTTTTTTTAAGGTTTCTTTGTGGCACACTTTTCCCGTAAACGCTGATTCTCTTGTTCAACCGCCTCATAGAGCTTTTTATACTGGTTAGCCGCATTGGTTTGTTGAACCTGTTGGCGTTCAGCCAACACTTTGGCTTTGTAAAACTGAAAACTACCCAAAATTTAAATCAGCAAAATAATGCTGAAATATTGTGTAAAAATGACTATGCTTTGTCTTTTTAACAAGACTAACGAGATGAGTATAAATGTTAAACTTCGCCGATTACGCTGCCCCTCTTTTTTCAAAATTAACTGGGAAAGTTGTTTTAAAAAAATCTATCGACGATTGTAGGAAAGCTATTAACTGAAGGTAGTTGTAAGTTGTTCAGTTCATCAAAAGATAACAATGAGTATAAAAAGATGATTCGTACACTTACCGGTGAAAATAAAAGCACCGATTTAGATCCAATAAAAACAAATGATGTATTGCTAGAACAGAGCTGTGAAAAACTTTCACACGCCAGTAAAATTGATGTTCTTCATGATCCTTCTGATATTAGAAAGCCACATAGCAAGCAAACTGAAAATCTAGGTAAAGTAAGGAGTCTGGACGGGGATATTATCAATGGTTACAGCACGCATAACGCAGTTGCATTAGTACCTGGTGATAAGGCTGTGCATCTACTATCGCATGTAAGCTACAGCAATAAAGACCCTAAGTTTTTAAAAGCTGAGCATATTAAGAAAATAGAGGCTGGAAAGCCATTTGAGGGAGATAAAGAGGCCAAGAGTCTTTATGAATCTGGTGATTACTTTAATAAAAAGCTGCTGTCTATTCGTGAAATAGAAAAAATAGGAATCTGCCTAAAATCAAAGAATGAAGATGCAACCATTACCCATATTCTAGATAGAGAGTTTGATGATAATGACTATCTCTCACTAATTGATACAAACCTAGATCAAGACTTTATTATTCGCTCAAAAATAACAAGAACAATAGAAGGTAGAGGTGATGATGGTAAAAAGCTTAAGCTGATTAACGCTGATTTTGATGCTCAAGGCGAAAAGTAATTCCAAAAGTTAACAGTTGGAAAGAATTGCGTACAAGACGGAAAAATAACTATTTATTTTGGAGAGTTTGAGAACATCAATGCAATTAAAATCCAAATTACAGGCAGAGATGGTAGGAGAATTTTTAAGAATGACATGCTGCTATTAACTAATAAAAAAGTAACGACTTTTGATGAGGCGTATGAGGTATACATAGCCTATCTATCTCGTGCGAAAATTGAATATGTTTTTAAATTTCTCAAGGAAGGACTAGGCTGGGAAAATATGCAGATAAAAAATTTTAAAGGGATACAAAATCTACTGGCTGTATGTTTTTATGTGGCCTCATATTTGTATGAGATAGGTAAGGAAAAAGCTTATGACGATTACGCAATTATGCTAGCTAAATTAGGAGATGGTAAGGGCAAGGTGACACGACACTTTATTGCGAAGGGTATTAGAAAACTTCTAACGTATCACTTATTAGAGCAATTTTTTAAAGAAAATAGTGTTTCTCAAGAAGAACAAAAAGAATTATCGAATTCAGTTCAGGTAGGGAGATAACAATTTTGGGTAGTTCTCAGTGTAAAACTGCGCCAAGAGCTGCTTTAAAAAGGCCGCTTCATTGGGTAGACTATTAATCGCTTCAGGCAAAAACGAGGTGGAGGCCTCAAGCGCTGCTTCAAAAAAAGCAGGGGAAAGGGCACTCACTTCCGCTTTCAGCTGGGCAATGTGATCTTGCAAGGTAATGAAACTGGTTTGGGTGTTGGCCAGTGCCTCTTCGATCACTAACCGGCGAGCCTGGGCTAATCGCTTATGCTGATGCCAGTTTTCCGGCAGATCTTTCGCTTTCGCAGCCACCAACTCATCAAACCGGTGTTTATAGGCTTGCTTCATCTGAATTTCCACGCGCACCAGCTCACGCTCGCGTTGTTTTCGCCGATACGCTTGCTGGGCGAGGCGTTGCGCTAAACTAGTAGGTTGCTTTGAATGGGGCATACTCTTTTCCTTACTGGGTCGCTCTTTGCTGAAGGAGTAGGGCGTAAAAAATAAGGTTCCACAAGCATCCCGATGTTCCCCACTTCTAACAGGTTGAAAAATAAGCGAAAAATCCATCACTTTTTTGAGTGTCAAAAAACGTTGATAACCGGAGATACGATAACCGGAGATAAGCATAGGGCAGGGATGCGCAGAAAGCAACCCGAAACCACCTGAAAACATAGCCCCCCATAAGGGACCTTATAGGTATGCAGAGTATACCACATTACTTCATTGCTGTTTGTTTATTCTCTATTTATTTTAATAATGTATTGTGAAACTAATAAAAATATGTAGAAAAAATAAGTTGGGTGCTATGCGTACAATAAATATCCCTAAAGAGAAAGACCAACCCTCTTTACTAGAATACAAACGAATACTTAACGAGTTAAAACATCAAGGCGTGCGTTTCATTGAGCCTGGAAAGACCTATCAAGCTGATAGTGGCGAGGTTAACTTTAATCATCCGCTGGTTTTTTCAGATGATACAACATGGTATGTCGTTGGTAATGAAATTGGGCATGGTCGCTATGGATCAGTACACCGAATTACTCATAAAATTACACTTGGATCCACTCCAGAAATTTTTAATCATATAAGTAGACCTCTAGTATTAAAAAAACAATTACTTTCTTCTAATAAACCAATAGAAGGCCAAGTCAGAAAAATTAAGCAGGAAGTTGATTATCTGAAAAGACAACAAATCCATGTACACGCACAGTTTCAATCAAGTGATACGGTGTATCTTATTATGGATGATTGCGGGCAAAGCATGAGAAGCTGCATGCGAGATCATGCTAATGCAACTTTATGTGAGCGACTTGTTTTTGCACTTTCTATTTTAAATGAAGTTAATTTTTTGCAGCAAAATAACATAGTGCATTGTGACATAAAACCAGCTAATATTTGCGTAAAGGAGGTCAAAGCTACCGCGAAGACACCAAAGAGACACCAGTTTTTTTTAATCGATTTTGGGTTATCTCATAGTAATAATGAGGGTACTAATGGTTCACGCCTTGGCACGCCTACCTATATACCACCAGAAGTTGTTTCACATAATGACAATGCCACCTACCAATTTTCTAGAGATTTATATGCTTTAGCAGGTGTTTTAGGAGAGTTGTTTGGTTGTGATTGTAACGATCTAGCATATTTCAAAAAAATACGTATTGAAAAAACAGGTAGTCGGATATCTGCTTCTACAGTACCTTATGATTTTTCCACTTTATTAGCAGGTGTTGACACAAACGGACTTGGTGAAACCTTTAAAAGAGATCTGTTACAGCTGTTACTTGAACTATCTGATCCAGATCCTATGAAGCGACCGTCATTAGAGGTTGTTATTAAGTTTTTTTTACACACACTCAGTACTTTAAATCATACTCCGCAAGGTGTATATAATGCTAAATCATACATTTATCCTTTAGAAAAGGTGTCATACTATGAGGGTGTTAAAGCTATTTGTGCAATCAATGTGGGTGATGATGGGTATAATATTCAACAAGAATCACAGTTGTTAAGTGAGGTTATACCAAGAAATCGTTCAATTGACTCTGAAATCAATATTATATTAAGTTTAGCTGGAATTAATTTAGCTGTATATAGCAGTTCTAAGTTAAGTGAAGAAGTGAAGCAGGCTATTTTAATTTTAGATTTTAATAAATTAAGCATCATTGATAATTGGGAGCTTTTAAAGAAAGAGTCCTTTCAACGAGCATTAATCATTGCTAATCAATCTGGAGTTAACGTTAAGGATAATTGGGAGCTTTTAAAGAAAGAGTCCTTTCAACGAGCATTAATCATTGCTAATCAAGCTGGAGTTAACGTTAAGGATAATTGGGAGCTTTTAAAGAAAGAGTCCTTTCAACGAGCATTAATCATTGCTAATCAAGCTGGAGTTAACGTTAAGGATAATTGGGAGCTTTTAAAGAAAGAGTCCTTTCAACGAGCATTAATCATTGCTAATCAAGCTGGAGTTAACGTTAAGGATAATTCGGAGCTTTTAAAGAAAGAGTCCTTTCAACGAGCATTAATCATTGCTAATCAAGCTGGAGTTAACGTTAAGGATAATTGGGAGCTTTTGAAAAATGAATCTTTACAAAGTACCATTTCATCAGCAAGTGAATCAATTGAGTCAATACCTACAGATCGTGCAGTTGACAAACAATTTAAGAGTGCTTGCCTAACATTGCAAAATAGTCTAGTAAAAAATGTTATCACTTCTGTTGGGGCTTGCGAACGGAGGGGGGTAAGCTTTGATTATACGAAGCATTATGCTAGTCGGCAAATAATGAAACTTGATGGGATAGTACAAACAGTTATGTCTACTTCAAACAATGACTCTGACAAAATAGAGGCTTTGAAAAATTATGAAAACCAAGCAAAAAAACACTCATCAGGTTGGGTTAAATTTGGGAAGAGTATAGCTGGTGTCTTAATAACTGGGGCTGGTGTTGTTTTAGGTGCATTAGCGGGCGCTGCATTAGGAGGCGCTGCTTTATCATTTACTGGTCCAGGAGCAATTGTGGGTGCTGTTTTAGGAGCATGGAAGGGAGCCAGTATTGGTGCTAGTGTTGGTGGAGCCATAGCAGCTGGAGCAAGCTGCATGTTTTTTAGAAGAAAATCAAAAGAAGAAAAATTATCTAAAGACATTGTTCAGACAGGCCGCGAAACGTTGCGTAACAGAAGTGCTAGATAATATCATGTGGTAAAATAACCCACCATAACCAGCGTTATCGGGGGTTGGGCAGAATCTATTCAGAAAAGGCCATTATTACCCCTCATAATGAACCTTATGGGGCAATGTGTAGAAATAGTGCAGCTAATTAAGTTATGCTTACAGAAATGAACAAGGCCAAAAATGCCTGTTCATTGACGACTGTTCTGGTTCAACCACGTTCTTTTTCAATCTATTACCTTGGGCAAATAAAGCGCTATTATTATTGGAGATAGAGCCTGGTTGTTCTATCTGCACTTGTTCTTGAAGCGAATCTATAAGCTCAACGACTATTTCTGCACTAGTGGTATGCTCATATCTGCTCTTACGACAGGATAGATCTGGTCTTCGCTGATCCAATAAAGCATCCAATAAAATTGGATTTTTATAGGTTGATTTGTTAACAGCTGTTCGCAAATAATCTAAGCCGCTAGAACTCTGAAAAAGCGTTTTTAGATAAGCGCTTTTTCTGGGTTCATCATCCTCAATTAATGCTATTGCTTCCATGATAATTGAGTCAACTATCTTCGTCGGCATTGCCTCAAATAAATCCTTATTTAATCTGCCATCTCGTATCGCGGAAAGCTGACCTATATTCAGATATTTACATAGGCTGTAAAGTGATGATGTTTCAGCTTGATCCTTCATTAAATAGGTTTTTGCAAATTGGTGGATTTCTTCAGATCTACTCTGAGCTACTTCAGTAAATACGTTTTGCTGATAGTGAGCCTCCTTTAAAATAAAAGCTCTATAGCAGAATACCTTATCCTCAAAGTTCATTGAATCGACTAGTGACTTATTTCGTAGCTTTTTGTTTGGATCATCTAAACCATGAGAAACATTAAGTGAGGTTAATAAATAATCATCGAGTTTTTTGTGATTATTCTGTGAGATTATTAAAGAAGATCCATCAGTCTGGTGAATCTGATTTTCAAGATCTGAAATAAGCGCGTCTGGAGCAACTATGAGCGCCAATGCACTGCAGCCATAAAACGCCCTTAAACCCAGACTCGTGACGCTATTGGGCAGCGTAATGGATTGCAAACTGCTGCAGCCAGAAAACGCCCTTAAACCCAGACTCGTGACGCTATTGGGCAGCGTAATGGATTGCAAACTGCTGCAGCCATAAAACGCCCCATCACCCAGACTCGTGACGCTATTGGGCAGCGTAATGGATTTCAAACTGCTGCAGCCATAAAACGCCCAAGAACCCAGACTCGTGACGCTATTGGGCAGCGTAATGGATTGCAAATTGATGCAGTCTTCAAACGCCCAACCACCCAGGCTCGTGACGCTATTGGGCAGCGTAATGGATTGCAAAATGCTGCAGCCATAAAACGCCCAATCACCCAGGCTCGTGACGCTATTGGGCAGCGTAATGGATTTCAAACTGCTGCAGCCATAAAACGCCCCATCACCCAGACTCGTGACGCTATTGGGCAGCGTAATGGATTTCAAACTGCTGCAGCCTTCAAACGCCCTTAAACCCAGACTCGTGACGCTATTGGGCAGCGTAATGGATTGCAAACTGCTGCAGCCTTCAAACGCCCAATCACCCAGGCTCGTGACGCTATTGGGCAGCGTAATGGATTGCAAACTGCTGCAGCCAGAAAACGCCCAATCACCCAGGCTCGTGATCTCATCTATGATTTCAATTTTCTTTATATGTTCTTTTTTTGTAATACTATTCCAATTGCATTGTTCGACACGCTCTGGTTGTTTTTTTTGATCGGACAGGTAAGTAACTCTAACTTGCATATTTATCATTCTCATTTAATCCAAATAATGCGTTTAGAATAACTTATAGAAATTATCTGTTTATTTAGAGTAACAGAAAGGGTATGGGGATTATTTCTTAGGTAGAAAACACTGTAGGTAATATAGCACACCATAACAAGCGTTATCGGGGGTTGGGCAGAATCTATTCAGAAAAGGCCATTATTACCCCTCATAATGAACCTTATGGGGCAATGTGTAGAAATAGTGCAGCTAATTAAGTTATGCTTACAGAAATGAACAAGGCCAAAAATGGTATCCGTCTTATTTCAGCATGATGCTCATGCTGCGCTCTCTTTAGTTTACTGCGCCTGTGATGAGCGGATGGTAATTAATTCCGCTAGCGAAGGCATAGAATAGTTTTTTGTAATTCTGTCATATATATAATCGAAGACATTAACTGCTAGCTTTTTACATGTCTCAGTAATTGTAACCATTGTATCCTTAGCTTTCGTTCCTTCTTCACTCATAGTATGAAGGTGTACATCGCGCATTCTAGCCTGCTTCCGAGCCATCAACTCTGCTGGATTGTTATGTAGAGGAAGCTCTGGCTTTTCCAGCACTAACAATAGCTGCCTTTTCTTTTTTAAGGTGAGCTCAATTTGTTTATCTAGTTTCTCGTAGCCAGTGATTGTTGAGAATAACTCAGTAAACTCATTGGATAGCTTATCTATCTCATCTTGCCCTGGGTTCTTTTTATATTCAATGAGCTTATGATAATAATCCCAAAACCTATCCAAGAAGCTGTCAACAGAGTCTTGGTGCTTCTTAAAAATTGGCGTCAGCTTTTTATAATGCCTACCCTCATGAACCCAGCACAAGGCGAGTGATTCAGTAATGAGCTTAAACTGTGGCGCATCATCGGTAATGAGTGTTTCTATCGCATAAGGACTCTTTCTATATGTTGAGATAGCTGCCGCATCAGTAATCAGCTTTCTATATTTTGGAAATTTTTTATCACCTAATACCTTATCAAGAATAACTTCCAGCTCCTTACTGTTTAAGATAGTCGATGAGTGAAATACCTTTAAGCTTTCGATTACCTTGCGGGGTAAGTTCATAGTAGCCAGTAAATTAAAAGCGGCCTCATTTAATGTGAACCCAAAGTGGTCTTTGCTTAACATTTCAATGACGCTTAATCGACTTTTACTGGTCAGCGTAAAGTAAGCTGAATAATACTCATTACCCAATACATTAACATAACGGTTTTTCCCATCCTCTCTAGCGTTGGTGTCATCTAGGTGCTGGTAGTTCGTGGATTGTAAACCTGCCTTCACAACTTCTACCTTCTCGGGCTCAAGTATCGTAGGCGTTTTAATTGTGAAGCTATGGATGGTTGATTTACTAATATCTATGTTGGCGGTTTTATAAAATGTCTCAAGGCTTTCTAGCGTCATACCACCTTGAGTATTTAGGAAGCTTGTCCAGCTTTTAATAGTAGGGCCGAACTGGCCCTCATAACCAGTTGGCAGAGGTGCTGTATAGTGTTTGTTTTCAGAAGGGGAGTAATATTGTTGGCGCAAAAAAAGAGTGTTATTAGCAGCAATTTTTATATCCTGGATAAGTGTTTTCTTAGAGCCATTTGGCACAGCATCGCTGGGCAACGAATCTGGATTAATTGTTAGTGTCACTGTATTAGAGACTTCGAGATTTTTTTTACTAGATTTTGGCTTTCTAGTTTTATTGGTTTTATTTCCTTTTCTATCCTTCTCGGAGGAATGATCCTTGTCCTTGTTAGCGCGCGTTTGCTTTCTAACATTAGGCTTTCCTTGCTCACCTTTATATTTATTTAATGCGTTATTTAACGATTGCACCTTGTCTTCTAGCTTTATGATTTTCTCAGCCTGACTTTCACATACATTGCTAAAATCTGTTTCTAGTGCTGTTGGTGTAACAGTATTATTAAATCTCTCAATGAGATCGGCTAAAACTGATTTGTCAGGTTGTTTTTTCATAGGAAGAGTATACCACGGGTTTGAAAAGGTAAATTTTCCCCACACAGATGGCCGTACTGCTGAAATTATTTTTAAGCCATGAACCTGATCGATGAAAAAATAATCCGAGCATACAGCGTTGTTATAGAGCGCACATCATGCTTTTATGACACACGATGATTCCAATATAAAATTTCCAAATTTGCACGAAAAAGCTGTCAAGAACTTTTTGAATTATTTTCAAATCATGCTGATATTGAACGGATACCGCCAGACTTTCTAAGCTGCCTGTGCGGCAGTTAACGGTTCCGGTGTATTAATTAACCAACAATACACTTTCTAAGCTGCCTGTGCGGCAGTTAACTATTTACTGACCACTGTAAAATAGCGCCAGATTTTCTAAGCTGCCTGTGCGGCAGTTAACATACGCAAGATACCTCCCCTTCTAGCGTGTCATTTCTAAGCTGCCTGTGCGGCAGTTAACGCTTCGACAATGATAATGGCATTGAGTTACGCTTTCTAAGCTGCCTGTGCGGCAGTTAACCTGGCATAATCGCTATTGAGTCTTTAATGATATTTCTAAGCTGCCTGTGCGGCAGTTAACATTATTATTGCGATTTGTGCACCTATGATCATTTTCTAAGCTGCCTGTGCGGCAGTTAACTTGTGGCTGCACGGATTGCAGCTATGGGTTTTTTTCTAAGCTGCCTGTGCGGCAGTTAACTGTGATATCCAATGTGATAGGTTTTAGTATTATTTCTAAGCTGCCTGTGCGGCAGTTAACTGCGGCTGCGTTACACACTAAAGCGCATCGTTTTTCTAAGCTGCCTGTGCGGCAGTTAACCAGTGCGCAACTTAATATCAGTCATCATTGTATTTCTAAGCTGCCTGTGCGGCAGTTAACTTATTTCCGCATGGAAAAAAAGGCTATTTAGTTTTCTAAGCTGCCTGTGCGGCAGTTAACGAACATCCGATTTTTAAACATGTTTCAATAATTTTCTAAGCTGCCTGTGCGGCAGTTAACCCTCCTTCAACAATACACCATAGGGTATGGGATTTCTAAGCTGCCTGTGCGGCAGTTAACCTACGCTTACAGTCGTATCTGCGGGTGCAACATTTCTAAGCTGCCTGTGCGGCAGTTAACTATCAGCAAGGTAATAGTCGTTTGTGGCGCAAATTTCTAAGCTGCCTGTGCGGCAGTTAACAATACTCAGCATAGCGATTACTAGAGCTTAGCTTTCTAAGCTGCCTGTGCGGCAGTTAACCCTAATTATAGTGTAAAATTTGATAGTTACAACAAGCACTTAGCTAAAAAAAACCTTTTTATCCGATATTTTTAAGCTATGATGTAACTTATTGAAATTTAAACTAATTTTTAAAGAACAAAATTTATTGGTTAAAACCAGGGTACAGTAGCGGTCTTTGATAAACCAAACTGATCAAATTTGCCATAAACTGGCTGATCTAGCAATTCGCCAAACTCAATATAACTCCTGTACTTTTTCCTATTAGAAAGACTCAGTAATTCTAAATAAGGCTCATTTAATTTTTTAGAAAACATTTTTTCTTTGTATCTTTTAGTTTCTTCTTTTGATATAGACTCACGTTTTATTATACGTCTGAGTTTTGCTTGGCTCATTGTCGTTTGTTTACGTGAAGCAGTACGAAATTTTGAGTTTTTAGGAACAAGCATGATCTCGCTCACGTCACAATAGCCTTTCATGCCACCTATCCAATTGATGCTTTGAAGATTATGTAAAACTGATTTTTCACCATGAATACGCAAAACATTTCCCAAAGTAACCTTGTACTTTGGGAAGCTAACGCCAATATTTATAGAGCTTAAATCGGTTCTGTCGAAAAATTTACACCTAGATAAGGTAGCCTATTTTTGGGCGCAACTAGTCTGCGAGCGTGTAGAACTGCTGCCAGGCTGGCATCATGCTATTGCCTCGCATCTGCCCTTTTTTTAGCATATGGCATAACTCAATACCAGCTATTGTTGCCTTAGCTGAATTGAACTTTTTAAAACCCAGTGTATATTTCGTGATACGCTTTATCGATCGATGGTCTTGCTCGACCAAATTATTGAGGTATTTAATGCGCCTAACCTCGACCATCGCAAACCAGAATCCAGATAAAAATAATAAGGTGTTGAGTCTTTCCAACGCTGCTGTATTTGCACCACTTTTATCAATGTTAACCTTTTTGGGTAACCCGCTTGATCCAATCGCTTTATTAAAAAAAGCTAGAACTGCCTTACGATCACGCTTCTCTGACAGCATAAAATCAACGGTGTTACCGTACTTATCAACTGCACGATAAAGATAAACTTGCTTGCCATTGACCTTAATATAAGTCTCATCCATCTTCCAACTATCAGCAAGTTTGCGCTTGCTTTTACGAAACTCTTGCTCAAGCTGGGGCGCATAGCGAACCACCCATTTTTGTACTGTAGAGTGATCAACGCTAACACCACGTTCTTCCATGAGCTCTTCAATATTTCGGTAACTTAATCTGAAAACTACCCAAAATTTAAATCAGCAAAATAATGCTGAAATATTGTGTAAAAATGACTATGCTTTGTCTTTTTAACAAGACTAACGAGATGAGTATAAATGTTAAACTTCGCCGATTACGCTGCCCCTCTTTTTTCAAAATTAACTGGGAAAGTTGTTTTAAAAAAATCTATCGACGATTGTAGGAAAGCTATTAACTGAAGGTAGTTGTAAGTTGTTCAGTTCATCAAAAGATAACAATGAGTATAAAAAGATGATTCGTACACTTACCGGTGAAAATAAAAGCACCGATTTAGATCCAATAAAAACAAATGATGTATTGCTAGAACAGAGCTGTGAAAAACTTTCACACGCCAGTAAAATTGATGTTCTTCATGATCCTTCTGATATTAGAAAGCCACATAGCAAGCAAACTGAAAATCTAGGTAAAGTAAGGAGTCTGGACGGGGATATTATCAATGGTTACAGCACGCATAACGCAGTTGCATTAGTACCTGGTGATAAGGCTGTGCATCTACTATCGCATGTAAGCTACAGCAATAAAGACCCTAAGTTTTTAAAAGCTGAGCATATTAAGAAAATAGAGGCTGGAAAGCCATTTGAGGGAGATAAAGAGGCCAAGAGTCTTTATGAATCTGGTGATTACTTTAATAAAAAGCTGCTGTCTATTCGTGAAATAGAAAAAATAGGAATCTGCCTAAAATCAAAGAATGAAGATGCAACCATTACCCATATTCTAGATAGAGAGTTTGATGATAATGACTATCTCTCACTAATTGATACAAACCTAGATCAAGACTTTATTATTCGCTCAAAAATAACAAGAACAATAGAAGGTAGAGGTGATGATGGTAAAAAGCTTAAGCTGATTAACGCTGATTTTGATGCTCAAGGCGAAAAGCAATTCCAAAAGTTAACAGTTGGAAAGAATTGCGTACAAGACGGAAAAATAACTATTTATTTTGGAGAGTTTGAGAACATCAATGCAATTAAAATCCAAATTACAGGCAGAGATGGTAGGAGAATTTTTAAGAATGACATGCTGCTATTAACTAATAAAAAAGTAACGACTTTTGATGAGGCGTATGAGGTATACATAGCCTATCTATCTCGTGCGAAAATTGAATATGTTTTTAAATTTCTCAAGGAAGGACTAGGCTGGGAAAATATGCAGATAAAAAATTTTAAAGGGATACAAAATCTACGTATCCGTTCAATATCAGCATGATTTGAAAATAATTCAAAAAGTTCTTGACAGCTTTTTCGTGCAAATTTGGAAATTTTATATTGGAATCATCGTGTGTCATAAAAGCATGATGTGCGCTCTATAACAACGCTGTATGCTCGGATTATTTTTTCATCGATCAGGTTCATGGCTTAAAAATAATTTCAGCAGTACGGCCATCTGTGTGGGGAAAATTTACCTTTTCAAACCCGTGGTATACTCTTCCTATGAAAAAACAACCTGACAAATCAGTTTTAGCCGATCTCATTGAGAGATTTAATAATACTGTTACACCAACAGCACTAGAAACAGATTTTAGCAATGTATGTGAAAGTCAGGCTGAGAAAATCATAAAGCTAGAAGACAAGGTGCAATCGTTAAATAACGCATTAAATAAATATAAAGGTGAGCAAGGAAAGCCTAATGTTAGAAAGCAAACGCGCGCTAACAAGGACAAGGATCATTCCTCCGAGAAGGATAGAAAAGGAAATAAAACCAATAAAACTAGAAAGCCAAAATCTAGTAAAAAAAATCTCGAAGTCTCTAATACAGTGACACTAACAATTAATCCAGATTCGTTGCCCAGCGATGCTGTGCCAAATGGCTCTAAGAAAACACTTATCCAGGATATAAAAATTGCTGCTAATAACACTCTTTTTTTGCGCCAACAATATTACTCCCCTTCTGAAAACAAACACTATACAGCACCTCTGCCAACTGGTTATGAGGGCCAGTTCGGCCCTACTATTAAAAGCTGGACAAGCTTCCTAAATACTCAAGGTGGTATGACGCTAGAAAGCCTTGAGACATTTTATAAAACCGCCAACATATATATTAGTAAATCAACCATCCATAGCTTCACAATTAAAACACCTACGATACTTGAGCCCGAGAAGGTAGAAGTTGTGAAGGCAGGTTTACAATCCACGAACTACCAGCACCTAGATGACACCAACGCTAGAGAGGATGGGAAAAACCGTTATGTTAATGTATTGGGTAATGAGTATTATTCAGCTTACTTTACGCTGACCAGTAAAAGTCGATTAAGCGTCATTGAAATGTTAAGCAAAGACCACTTTGGGTTCACATTAAATGAGGCCGCTTTTAATTTACTGGCTACTATGAACTTACCCCACAAGGTAATCGAAAGCTTAAAGGTATTTCACTCATCGACTATCTTAAACAGTAAGGAGCTGGAAGTTATTCTTGATAAGGTATTAGGTGATAAAAAATTTCCAAAATATAGAAAGCTGATTACTGATGCGGCAGCTATCTCAACATATAGAAAGAGTCCTTATGCGATAGAAACACTCATTACCGATGATGCGCCACAGTTTAAGCTCATTACTGAATCACTCGCCTTGTGCTGGGTTCATGAGGGTAGGCATTATAAAAAGCTGACGCCAATTTTTAAGAAGCACCAAGACTCTGTTGACAGCTTCTTGGATAGGTTTTGGGATTATTATCATAAGCTCATTGAATATAAAAAGAACCCAGGGCAAGATGAGATAGATAAGCTATCCAATGAGTTTACTGAGTTATTCTCAACAATCACTGGCTACGAGAAACTAGATAAACAAATTGAGCTCACCTTAAAAAAGAAAAGGCAGCTATTGTTAGTGCTGGAAAAGCCAGAGCTTCCTCTACATAACAATCCAGCAGAGTTGATGGCTCGGAAGCAGGCTAGAATGCGCGATGTACACCTTCATACTATGAGTGAAGAAGGAACGAAAGCTAAGGATACAATGGTTACAATTACTGAGACATGTAAAAAGCTAGCAGTTAATGTCTTCGATTATATATATGACAGAATTACAAAAAACTATTCTATGCCTTCGCTAGCGGAATTAATTACCATCCGCTCATCACAGGCGCAGTAAACTAAAGAGAGCGCAGCATGAGCATCATGCTGAAATAAGACGGATACAAATCTACTGGCTGTATGTTTTTATGTGGCCTCATATTTGTATGAGATAGGTAAGGAAAAAGCTTATGACGATTACGCAATTATGCTAGCTAAATTAGGAGATGGTAAGGGCAAGGTGACACGACACTTTATTGCGAAGGGTATTAGAAAACTTCTAACGTATCACTTAGTAGAGCAATTTTTTAAAGAAAATAGTGTTTCTCAAGAAGAACAAAAAGAATTATCGAATTCAGTTCAGGTAGGGAGATAACAATTTTGGGTAGTTCTCAGTATGCAATGGGAAAACGACCCAAAAAAACCAACGAACTCACCCAAGCTTCTGGCGACGCGTTTGTCACAGACATAATCGATTTTCTGAGTGAAGAAGCCCCTGACCCCGCTGAGATTGCCCAGCTCGTTAACATGCTCACTGCTGCTACTAAAGCCCAAGATAAAACCACTTTAAAACTCATGGACATGATTTTAGCGGGCCGTGAGGAAAAGCCTACAGAGGAAAGTGTGCTGGCTTTGTATGATCGTTGCTTAACCCATGTTCAAACCGTCTCGCCGTTGCAAAGCTTAATGGTGATGCTACGCAAGGACATGGAATTTGGTGACGATGACGCATTGATGTAACGTGCTGCAATTGCAACAGAAGGAGTGAAGGATGAAAAATGGCCTGCTTCGAGGATTAGGCGTAGGAATGATAGTCACCTGTCTCACGCTCGCTGGGTGCAATACAGTACACGGCTTTGGTGAAGATTTACAAGGTGGTGGTCGCGCTTTATCAGATGCAGCAAAGCCGAGTCAACAAAAGTCTGATCAAACGACCAAGCAGTCCAAAAAAGTAACCCAGGCGACAGATCGTTAACAACTGGCTCATACACGTCACGCTATATCTAGTCTACTCCGCTGTGGTAGACTGGCTTTTATCGAGACATCGTTCTTTAACAGGTTGACCAAAGGATAGACACAATAAAACTGTTTATCAAAGCAATTTAGCTTGCGCTACTCGATAAAATGACAGAATTAATGCGTAATAAAAAAACACTTAGATAACGCCTGCTGTTTACTCGCTGACTCTACCACCAGATGGCTTAATGAGTTAACCGATAAATTTCTGCAAAAAAATAGCTAATACCCCTCTTCTAAATACATCTATTAAAGTTATTTTATTCATTAATCTCAGACTCGTTAGTGAGAATAATTAATAGGATGACAACTTAAAACTGCAATAATTAAATACAATACTAAGAGCAAAGGCGTGACTTTGACTAATGCCACCCATCTATTTACGGGTTATTTTTACACCAATAATAGTAGGCCACCTCTAACGCCATGTGCTCTTGTGAGGCTCAATCGGGATGGTTTTTAATCCCTTGAAGTTATACGAAACCGGCGTTGTTTGATAATCAACCGTTTGAAAGCCTCCGCAAATCTCGGTGGTTTTCTTTAAGCTTTCAGTCGTAAGATGATGAGATTTCGCCTCATCCATCGACTGCACGGCATTCGCATAAGCAGTACGAGAGTACATCACAAGGTGCGGCATGACCGCATGGATTTGCTCCACCATGTGACAAAGATGATCTTTACCTTGATAGACAGGTTGCTCTACATCGAGTTTATTCTCACAAAAGAATTCGGTTATCCTTCTCATCAGGTTACCCAGCGTGACGCCTTTTTCATTTGCTAATGCGATGAGCTGTTCATAAGTCGCTGGTGGAATACGAGTAGTAATTGCCTTCATCATTGCTCCTTTTCTAGGCGAAACAAAAGGTTACATTACAACTATATGTCACGGTGTGCAACTATATGATGCTTTCAAAGTAAAACACGTCTAACTTATTGATTTTAGCGTAACTATATGTTGCTATCCGCACTATATGTCACAAAAGCGCAACTATATGATGACTAAGAAATCAAATAGTTACTTTCGCATCTTATAGTTCAGTCAATTGTTAACTGATTGTTTTTAAAAGGCTTTTTAGTTATTTTTATGAAACTATATAGTTTCGCTTTTTTGCTTACACTTTATTCAATTCCAGAAAAACTTAACTGGTCATAAAAAAGTAAATTACCTTGTAACCCACTGTTTTTATTGCTTCTTTTTTTGGAAAAAGAGCATGAATTTTCATGCGTGGTGTGTGGGTGAAAAAACTAGGGCATTTCTTCCTTAATTCAGGGTTGGCATTCTTTACTCGATTATTTATTGGGCTAATTATGCCCGTTTAGAAGGTAAAAACCGATGGGTTTTTGTTGGGTTTTTCTAGTCAGAGTACTCTAGCAAGGCGGGATCCTCGTGTCGAGTTTTTTTTGCTAGCTTACTGGGTTATTGCCGTTGACACTGTCGGCACGCCAAGTGTGATTATTAATGTTGAGGTTGTCTTGTGAGCTGGCTTGTGGTTTGCTTGGGTTTATTGTGCTGATGAATCAGTGCGTTTTGCTCTTTAACAAAGTGGTGAATGTGAGCGCAGAAAAATTAGTCATGCTCGCGGCGAGTTGGTCATGACAGGCATTTTCTGAATGGTTACTTTGATACCATTTATTTGATAGGGTTTTGATGAGGAAGTACCTCGCTAAATGCTCGTGGGTTTTAAAACACACTCACCCAAATGGGCAGCCTTGACTGCCCGTCTCGCTCAGGGAATCAATGGAGTTTACTCACTAAAAGGAACCACCATAAAATCGGCCTCGATTGAGTAAGTAAAATTTCTCCTCGATTTTGTCAAGTTGTTCCGGTGTGAGTCCGTACTGAGTTTCGAAGCGATCACGCTGTTTTGAGAGCTTGGTCATCTGTTTATCGAGTCGTTCAAAATCAGTCCAATTTGTTTTTTCTTGGTCGGCAACTGTTACGTCTATCTTTATTTAGGGGAATTGAGCTAGTTTTATCTCATAATAAACAAGGTTTTTAGTAACCTATCAAGGTAAAATAACTTGATATAAAAACTATAGTGAAATTAGTCATGCGCAGAATCATAAAAGCGATTAAAAGCCTGAGTGATTACCTGATCCTGCTGAAAAAAAATCCAGAGCTACTAAGGCCAGAGCAGTGCAGCCATTGCGGTGCAGGTGGACTATGGTCACATGGATCATATGATCGAAAACCAGATAGGAACCCAGGTAAAGGACGCTCTTTAAATCCCACCCCTGTTTTGAGATTTTATTGTCATCAATGTAAACGTACTTGTTCAACCCTACCTGAGATACTTTCTCCAAAGCGTTGGTATTGCTGGTCAGTTCAGCAGGCAGTGTTAATGAGCGTGCTCCTGGGAAAAGTATTAGCTCATCAGGTCAGGAGCAAGGTGTTAGTCGACACACCGTTGCTAGGTGGTTTCACTGGTTGGTTGACCACTTCGTTGATTACTCCTTCCATATCAAAGCACATCCGTTGTGGTTACAGCTTGGGCGACATAGTGATCCACAAGCGTTTTGGTTGGCCTGCCTTGGTGAGCATGATTTATCGAGCATCATGCTTTTTCTTAACAACACAGGAGTGAGCATCCCATAATTAATTAACGTGAAAAAAAGTTGAGATGGATATTTTCTGTAAACCTCACGACCCCACACAGTTTGAGCGTAGCATTCTCAACTCAAGTTGTGATTAACTCATTGCAAGTAGTTAAATCACACAGGAATTGCAAAATGACCAAGCCCATTCACCCAACAGCACTGTTTCGCCTAAGTGTTTTAGGTGAGCTATGTAGCCGAAATAGTTTTGAGCATGGTGAGCTCAAGAGCATTATTAAAAGGTTGTCCCAGCAAACCTACAACATTCCAGGTAGTAAGCGTGTTCACCTCAGTGCTAAAACAATTGAGAATTGGTATTACGCCTGGTTAAAGCAGGGTATTGATGGATTAGTTCCTAAAACTCGACGAGACAAAGGCCAGTGTCACATCAATCCAGAGCTACAAGAGTTAATTATTTCCACTAAACAGGAAAGCCCTTCAAGATCAATTCCGACCGTGATTAAACTCTTAGAAACTCAAGGGAAGGTAGCACGAGGTGAATTATCTCACGCAACAGTTCACCGCTTATTAGTAAAACACGGCCTGTCTAAAAGAACAGTCACACCTTCTAACCAAATTGAGCGCCGCTCATTTGAGGCGCTCACAGCTTGTGATATTTGGTATGGCGATGTCATGCATGGTCCAACGATTTACGATGGCCAAAGAAGAGTTAAAAGCTATTTGGTGAGTATTTTTGATGATGCCTCAAGGTTGGTCTGTCACAGTAAATTTTGTACTGATGAGAGTGCCATTACTATTGAGCATGTGTTGAAAGAGGCATTACTCAAACGTGGGCTTCCTGTTAAGCTCATCATTGACAACGGCCCTGCCTACCGTGCTAAAACGTTGCAAACCATTTGTGCTCGTTTGAAAATTCAATTGATTTACGGCAGGCCCTATGAACCGCAAAGCAAAGGCAAACTAGAGCGTTGGCATAGAACAGTACGCGAGCAATTCCTAGCTGAATGCAACCTGGATTCCATTCATAGTTTCAATGCGCTGAATGATCGATTTTGGGCTTGGGTTGAGCGTGTTTATCATCAAGCCTCGCAAAGCGCCCTGCCTGACAAGATGACCCCGTTACAACGCTATCAGCAAGACCTCACTAAAATTCAGCCGTTAGGTTGTTTGGCCGATAAGCTAGATGATTACTTCCTGCATCGCATTAAGCGCCGAGTCAGGAAGGATGGCACGGTAAGCTGGAATAATCGACTCTTTGAAGTTCCATTTGAACTGGCTCAACAAGAGGTTTATTTAGTGGTTGATCCGCATAGTGACTCCGCCCGTCACGTCGAATCATTGGAATATCAATACCTTGGTGCAGTGGGAGAGCTGGACAAACATAACAACCTTTCTAGAACCCGAGCTAGACCTCAGATGCCGGAACAACCAGCAAGAAAAACCTCGCTAGTTGAGATTGTTTATAACCAAGTTAAAGAGGATTTGGATATCACTGAGGAGGATGAGTAAGATGTATCTTCAACATTTTGGCTTGAAATTTGATCCATTGGGTAAATCAAACATTATTGAATTGGCGCAGTCAAAGCGACTAGAGCAGCAACTTAATGGTTTGCTAGAAACACGCGGCTTAGCAGTGATTACTGGCGACTCAGGGACAGGAAAGACCACGGCGCTAAGATACTGGAGCAATAAACTCAACCCGCTGACCCATCAAGTCATTTATCAATCAGACACTCACTTTCGGTCATTTGATGTGTACTCTCAGCTTGCCGAAAATCTAGGTTTAGAAAACTATTACCGATTCTCTAAACTTTGGAGAGACTTGAAGCAGAGCTTGATCGCGCTCTACCATGATAAAAACGTTCAGCCTATTTGGATCCTAGACGAGGCGCATCAGCTTAGTAATGATTTCATTCTACGATTACCTGACTTCCTTAATTTCAGTTTTGACAGCAAAGACGTCATGACGATTATCTTATGTGGACTCCCATCACTTCTAGCAACATTGCAGAGACCAGCCTATGAACCTATCAACTCTAGAATTCAGTGCTTTATTAGGTGGCATGCAATTGAAGATAGCAGGGATTTTGAGAGCATTATTCACGCTGCTTTTGAGAAGGCAGGAATGAGCAGCAGCTTATTCACTGAAACAGGTATTCGTGCAGTACACATGGCCACAAAAGGTAGGCTTCGTTATGTTGATAGGCTCATGCGACATGCGTTGCTAATCGCCGCTAATATGAATTTAAACCATATACCGGATGATGTCATTAATCAGGCAATTCATGAGCTAAAAGGTTAACTATTTGACACCATCTCACGCAAAATAGGTTGAGATGGTTTCTCTAAATTATTGTGGGACGTTACAGCAACGTATCGCCCGTTCACCCGATTGTAAACGGCTGTCTTGCGCCAGAAAAAATCGAGCTCTTTGCTCACTTGCTCGAAGGCTTCCGCATTTTTAATCACGCGCTTCTCAAGAGGGGTTAATCCCTTGTAGGTTTTTTTCAAACTCCTTTTGTGAATTTTCTCGAGTCGTATTGTGGTTTTGTTGTAATCTCTTGCCATACTGTATCTCCTGGTCAATCAGCCTGGGGTTATAACCTTTTGCATGAGCTGATATAGCAACCCTTTTCAACAAGAGTTGCTAGTTCACTCATCGGTTAATACAGAGAAGCCGTGGTTTTACCAAAATGCGCCTTTAACGCCTTGAGCGATTCCGGTGTCAGCTGGTAAGCGTGTTTTAAACGAGTATCGGGTTCAGGGTCGTAGCCTTCGGGATCATTCATCGAAGTCAAACAATTATCAACCACACAGACTAGCACATCCTCGAAACCTTCTATTTGCACGATCAGACGATTCCAGTCATCCCGTTCAATAACCCGCATCATTTTACCGTTGTTTAATTGATAACAATTCGTGTTTGTGTTCATAGTGTTTTACCTTTTTAATGTTTGGGGAAGGGACAAGCCCCTTGATTTTAGGGGCTTGTCTAGTAATTAATGCATTTGCAAGGTTTGCTCAGCCAGTGACCATAGTGCTTGATTGAGCTGGGTACCTTGATCGATACTCGTTAACGCTCGCGTTTGAGTTCGACGAGGCCAACCGTGATGATCACGACGCCAGCCACGTATCTGGCCCCGCAACAGATTTTCTTGCACGATATTAAAAATGCTAAACAAATCGTTGCGGTTGACTTCGGCGTGACGTCTTGCTTTTAAAAAGGCTTGCGCTTCAAAGCCTTTGCCGACTTCACTGGCACCAAAACGCAAGGCATGTGCAGCCTCAGCAAAGCGTTGCTGCTGCTCAGGATTGAGCGCGATCTCTCTCATAGCTTGGCTGGACTCAATCATCCGCTGGGCTTCATTAATGACTTGATAAGTCCCCTCGATGACTTGCCCTAAAATATCGCCTTGATGCCTGACACGTACCTCGTCGTAGGTTTTACCCGCCACGAGGCCGTTAGTGCACACCAAGCGGTAAAGACCAGCCAATAAGCGATAAGAAGATAAGCCATCATGCGAGTTAATGAGCACTAACTCAGGGAATAACCCGTCTTCAGTTGGCCGCGTATTAACGTGACGAAAGCGCAGTAAGTGCTTAGCATAGTAGCGCTTATCCTGACTACGCGAGCGGGATTGCTGAACATGAACCGGATAGAATCCCTCCTCCTCCAAACGCGCCACCAATTGACTGGTAGAGATGTGTTGATACTTCTCGCTAGTACGCGCGGCACTGTCAGCAGTAAAAACCGACGGTGCAAGCGCTCGAATGCGATCAGTAGTTAAATAATTGTGATTTACGTGAGGACTAAGCTTAGATATGATAATCATAGGCATTATAACTCCTATATAGTTAGTAATGTTTAGCGTGTTAGGGGTGTTCGCTGCACCCTTAACTCGCGCCGCTAAAACCAATTTTTAACGACCTGATTAGTCTATCAAAAACGAGAGAAATGTCAATAAAAATCATTAACTTAACGCACTTTTTAGCTGTTTTTTTCTCGCCTTTTTGAGGGGTTTTTGCTACGCTTTAACCCAGTTAAATACCTTGATTTATGATAGGGGCGAGTCGAACTAATGAGCATTTGTTGCGCAGTGAATTTCACAAGAAAATCAGCCTTTTCCTTTTTGAAAAATCAGTTAGCCTGTGTGGTTTTAATGAGCGTACCGCACCTCACTCGACACGCACCCCGTGTTGACCGAATTCAGCGCTTGACTCACTCAGTAATAACAGGTTGTGTGGCTCAGCGCGTTGTGCAGCTGGGATTAACCATAAAGACTAGGCGGTTAGCAATCGATGGGTAAAATCGTTTCACTGATTAATCATGATCGTTTGTTTCGCAGCTTAATGCGTGATAAACGCATTGCACTGGATTTCTTTAAGGCGCACTTACCTGAAGAACTACAACAGCAAGTGAACTGGCAATCGTTAAAGCTCCAAAAGAATTCCTTTATTGATCAGAACAGCCAAGAGCATCTGACCGATTTACTTTACGGCGTTGAACTGGCTGAAGAGCCAGCCTATTTTTACTTACTCAATGAGGCTAAAAGCCATCCAGAGCTTTTTTTACCGCTGAAACTCTGGCAATACATGGGGGCTATCTGGGAAGCGGATCGCCATCAGCCTGAGCGCGGTAAGAAAAAGCCAAAAGATAAACTGCCTATTATTTATCCGATGATTTTCTACAATGGGCGCGTGAGCCCCTACCCGTTTCCAGTGGATTTCTTTCAATTATTTAGCCAGCCAGAACTCGCTAAAACTGTATTAACCAGCCCCTTTCATCTGGTAGATTTAACCGTAATCCCTGATGAAGAGCTACTCAAGCACGGGTATGTGGCCGCATTAGAGATGTTTCAAAAACACGCTTTTCAGCGCGATCTGATTCCAGTGATTCAAAAGCTGATGGAGCATGGGCTACTCGAAGTACTTGAAGGTTTAAAAGAAGGCCAACATATACTAAAATTGCTAGAATACGGGATGAAGTATGAAGATACCAACGAGCCCGAAGACTTACTGGAAGCATTTAAACTTGCAGCACCAGGTGAAGAGGAAAAGATTATGTCAGCAGCTGATCAATTAATACAACGCGGAGTCCAGCAAGGAATGCAACAAGGAATGCAACAAGGAATGCAACAAGGCATTGAACAACGTAATAAAGAAATTGCGACCAACATGCTAAAAGAAGGCTTTGAGGATCCTGTTGTCACTAAAACTACAGGTGTCTCATCAGAAGTATTAGCGCAACTCAAAAAAGAAATTAACCAGCAGTAAAACGCATTCACTATGACAGAACGACAAAAGCTCACTTTAAAAAAAACGGAACCCGATCCTCAACCAGCAGTCAAACCCAAACAACCGCCACCGAAAAAAATCACCTACACCGACGTTATTAAAACCGTGTGTTGGATTTGTAAACAATACCCTGAGATTTTTAATTACAAAGCACCAAGCAAACCCTTAAAAGTTAAGATTCTCCATGACCTAGCCAAAGCACACCCTGAGCAATCCAAAAAACAACTGGGTCGCGCACTTAATGCTTATACTTCAACCTTTCAATATTACGAGCTCGTCATGAAGTCAGAGTATCGTTATGACTTAGCCGGTCACATTAACGGCAGCGTAACGGAAAGTGAAAAAGCCTATTCAAAAAAATCACTGGAACAAAAGATTACAAAGAAACAGGTGCGTCAATTAGCTAAGCAACAAAAAATAACTAAAAATCTCATCCAACCTACCACTAAAAATAATCTCTCATCATCTAGTTCAGAAGAGTATTAATCATGATGGCTCGTAAACCAAAAGCAGTGAGATGTAAGGCATTAAAGCAAAAGGAATTGAATATTTTTGCTCACTCTTTATATAAACTCGACAAAATGGTGTCGCATTGACTGTAAAGACAACATCCATTACGTATGCTGGGTATGAATACCAGACACTACAGGGCATGAGGATACTTTTAGATTGGCTTAATAATCCCGCTAGATATGCAAAAGTACTATTTGAAGCAGATAGTGATTTGAATGATGCGCCATCTGGTCTAGATGATATTGTTTGTATTCGTTCAGATGGTATTAAAGATTTTTGGCAAATCAAGTGGACACCTTCGCCGCAAAAAACAAGTAATCAATTAAGTTGGGAGTGGCTTTTAAAAATAAATGGTAAAACGAGTCGTGCACGCTCTATATTTCAAAAATTACATGATGCTTTTGAAGAAATTCCACCCGATCAACTTGGCATGATTGCTCTACTGACTAATAAGTGCCCGAGTAGAGATATGGATCTTTGTCTAAATAATAAAAAAATTAATTTTGAAGAAATAAAGAAAGAAACTCAGGCAAAGATTATTAGCCAAATAGGAACACGAGACAAGATACTCGTTTTTTTATCACAATTAACAATTCAACACACTGATCACAGCTTAAAAGACTTACAAAGAATAATTAAAGATGGCTTTCTGAATTTTTCAGATGAAGCTGGTTTTAACCGACTTTGCTCTAGATCTCGGGAATGGGCAATACATAAACACTGTCCGTCAGAGTCAGGCTGGATTGAAATTCAGCATGTAAAAGAAGTGCTGTCCACGCTCAGACCAAAAGCAATACCTGAAATGTTTTCAGTGTCGAATGACTACTGTCTTCCGTGTTTAGATTTTCATAACATGCTAAGAGAGAAAATAATAAATTCTAAAGGTGAGGTTATTACACTGACAGGAAAGCCTGGTTTTGGTAAAAGTACTTACCTTTCATATCTATGCCAAGAGTTAAATAAATTAGATATACCTTTAGTGAGACATCATTATTTTCTTTCTGCTGGTGATAGTACAGAGGATAGAATTAGCTCGAGAATTGTTACTGAATCGTTAATTCATCAAATTAACAATTTGAACTCAATAGAGAGAGAGTCTAGTGCAGATGAAAGTCTATCCGATGTAATTGGACGATGTGCGCATTATTATAAAAAACAAAACAAGCCTTTCGTAATACTAATAGATGGTTTAGATCATGTTTGGCGTGATAACTTAGAAGATACGAGACCATTAGATGATATCTTTAAACATATTCTGCCAGAAAGAAAAAACGTTGTTGTGCTTATTGGTACTCAGCAAATTGATGATAGGTTTTTGCCTAATTCACTACTAACAGCTTCACCAATGAATACGTGGCATTCAATACCTCCGATGTCTCCTGATTCAATCTGTAATTACATTAAAAAACATGTTGAATCTAAAAGATTCTTTCTTAATTGTCACAACGATGAGAAATTTGAAGAAATTAAAAAATGTGCTAATGTCTTACAAAAGTCAACACAAGGATACCCTCTTTATCTGGTTTATTTATCTGAATATATAGCAAATAATCGGATCACGCTTAACTCGTATGAAATAAATCAATTAAACTTCCCTAAAATTGATAGAATTTCAGATTACTATACTAGATTATGGAACAGGCTTACATATAAACAACAAGCTGTTCTTCATCTTACCTGCGGTTTTCAATTTGCTTGGCCACGAAGTGGGATAAGCCAAGTTATTCACGATGACCATGACAATGCACCAAGTATCAATAAAGTAACACATCTTTTAACTGAAGATATTGCGGGAGTCAGACCATTCCATGAAAGCCTTATTGTGTTTGTTAAAAATCATAATACGCACCAAGAAAGAATACAGGCTATGCTTCATGATGTCTGCAAATGGTTAAATACCAATGCTTCTATATATCTTAAAAATAACTGGTTGTGGTACTGTTTAGCTAAGAATGGTGATTCTTTACCATTACGAGAAGGGGTGACTCGTGACTGGATATTAAATAATTTAATTACTGGTATGCCAATTGACTCGTGTGTCAGGCTTCTATCTGAAGCTGAGCGCTACTCCTTTCAAGATCTTTGTTACCATGAAGCCTATTATCATCGCAATTTGAAATACAAATTAATTAATGGCCCTGACTATCAAATTTATGACAAACCCACCTTAGAAACACTCTCGCTAATTTCATCTGATAATTCCACATTAAATGAGATAGTTTCAAGAAGGAATGAATACTCTGCAATTAAATTAGCAACAGTATCGATGGCTATGTTCTTCAGAAATGAATATAAGACTGCAATTGAATTGTCATGTCTAGCTATAAAGCGATTTCGTGAGGAAAGAAAGATACAGCCTTCAGAAAGTTCATATAAAAATGAGCTAGAGTTTTCAACATTAATTAAATCTACCCTGTTGACTGATACTTTAAATTATAAGGATATCTTAACTAGCGGAAGATTTATAAAATGGCCAGATGACTGTATAAATAGTTTTTTATCTGCTTGTCTTATAAAAAAGGATATATCAATACCTTTATATGCTTTAAATCACATCCCAAAAAACACCACCATAAGAGGCAAAATAGAGTTTACAGTAATTAGGCTAGCTTTTTTAGAAAATATAGATATAACTTGTCATCCAGAATATAAGCAACTTTCATTTAAGGGTCTACTGAGATTTTTTAATAGAGGATGTAATTCTGGATCTATTAGTGTTAAAGCAGGAAATTACCTGGGTAATGCACAAGATGTTTTTCATATAGGAAGTAAGAAAGATTACCACTCATGGTTTTTCCGCTCACTCTCAATAAAGATTAGTGCGTCAGGTGACTTTACTTGGATTCCAATAATTATAAAGGAAAATCGCGCTGATATTTCATTTCACTATTATCTATTAAATAAATTAGCTGATGACATATCAAATATAATAATGACAACAAGAGAATTAACCTTTGACTTAGTCTGCTCACTCTTCCCTTCAGAGATAAATCTCAATCCAGCATTATGGGAAATAGCACAAGCTAATAAAAAACTAAAAAAAACATGGCTGCAAATTGCTACAGACCTGCATTTAATGACAAGATGTAAAAAAGTATCTGCAGAGGGTTTAGGAAATGTTCTTAGCATTGGTCTTTTCAACTCTGATTTAATAAGATCATGGTATAGAAATTTAGAAATTAACTTATTTTCTATAGAAGCAGTAGACTTATTAATAGAGCATGAACTTAATCGTCAAAAGAAAGAAATAGAAGAAACAAGCCAAAGTTCCATTGCCTACCTTGATCTATCGTATATAGCAAACATGCATGGAAAAAATGATCTTTTTAAAAAATACCTAAAAATCTCTTGGGACTTTGTTCTTGGATACGAATATCACAAAGATATGACAGCATATGAAACTTTAGAGGCAGTGAGACACCTTTCAACTATAGACCCCAGTGAATCACTTAAAATACTACAAAGGATATCACCCATTATTTTTAGTGATAGAGCGTTATTTTGTCTGTAAAAACCAACTTCAGTACTTAGAAAAACCTTTAAAATTCTAAATGGCACTCTATTGTACCTGTCTCATCGCATAATATCTTAAATTAATTATGCTAATCAATCTAAAAAATTATTTATACCTCAAATTTTTCTCCTCTCAAAATAAATTATTAACTTTTAGGTAATAGCAATTATATCTCGTTAATAAGAACAAGAATGATCTATCCTAAAACCCTATGAAGCCTTATTATTCACTTCAACTTAAGTATCTAGGTGATCCGCTCCACTGGTCATCAATTTCCACTAAAACAGCTGATACGAGCCTTAGGCACGATTCAGTATTAGGGAAAATTCCAACTGTATGCGTCCTTCTTTTTACCTCTCTGTTTACGCGCTCAGCTATGTTACTGGTTCTTAATCTTTTTTGATGCGGCCTGTCAAAGTTCATCACTACTAAGCCCTCCGGTATATTCACTTCCAACCAAGAAGAAAGCTCTGGTGCTGTTTGCTGATATTTATCTACCGCCATAGCCAATAGTCTTTCCAACTCATGAATGTTTGAGGCATTAAATATAGCTGTAATCTCCTCAGCTACTGGTTCCTTCATTGAGCGCTTTGGTATGTGAGCCTGAGCATTTTGCTGCAAATGAAATTGGCAGCGTTGCCAAGGAACACTGGGGAACACAGCTCTTCTAGCGGCTTTTAGGCCAGTATGAGCGTCGCTAGTAATCAACTCAATACCATGTATACCTCGCTCAACCAACTGCTGAAGAAAATCACGCCAATTTACCTCAGCCTCTGATAACGCAACAGAAACACCTAGCACTGTTCTCTTGCCGGTTGATTCATCAAAGCGATAGGCTATCAATACCGCACAGTCTTGTACTGTGCCGCTAGTGCGCACCTTCTCATAACGTGCATCTAGCCAAAGATATTTTATCTTTCCTAACGGCTTATTTCGCCATTTCTTTAAATCTTCATCCAACAATTTAGCGCAACGGCTTACCTCTGTGCTTGAAATATCTGTTCCACAGAGTTGCTTTAGCACCTTTTCAACTTTGCGCGTGGAAACCCCATGCACATACATTTCAGCGACAGCCAGCTTAAGTGCTCTATCAGAGCGTACGCCTCGCTCTAAGACTGATGGATAGAAGGCTTCATTGGAGTCTCTAACCTGCGGTATCTGTAGCTCAAGCTGACCTTGACCTGTGTTAATTAACCTTGGTTTAAAGCCGTTCGCATATCCGTTTCTATCGCCAGTTCGCTCATAAGGACTGGCATTTAAATGGCGCTCCCTTTCTATTAACATAGCCTCATTCATCAACCTGGAGACAAGCTTAGGTAAAGCTTCAAACCCCTCCATCGCTAAAACATGTATGGCTTCTTCGATTAAGTTCTCATTTTTATAGCAGCTCATTGTCATTCCTCTTTTTTGGTTAAGTTTACCTTAAAAGGAATTTCTAATCTGACTGAGTCGCCTGCTTATTTTCAGCAAGTCAATGGAATTTACAGAAAGGATGGCGCACTAGCATCCTTACTATCCTTAACGGCTAAATCTTCTATGAGCAAAAAGAGAAAATACTTTACATTATTGATACAAATAACACTACTGATTTGTTTAACCCTATAAGGAACCTTATAGGGTCTTAACTATTTTTTGTGTATCGCACATAGTTTTGCCTACCTGTTGAGCATCTATTTCCATAGTTAGTGTTTGTATGACCACGCTTGAAAAAAGTTGAGCTGTTGTTTGATTGGTGGGCGCCACTATTTAATTTTAACACTCTGTTATTAGGATTGGTGTATTGATTGTTTATCAATGGTTGCCTAGATTGATCAGGCCATGAAAAGGCTCGCCAGTTTTGTCGTGCAGAAAAACCACGTTTATTTTTTTTATCTGGATCTGCGCCTTTCGATAAAAGAATGGTGCAAATACTAGAAAACAAAGTAGTAGTATTTCTTCTTTGCTTAGCTGAATTTGCTGCAGCATTTAATGGAGTAAAGCCATGATTATTTATTTGTTCTAAAAAAGCATTAAATTGAGAGCTGTCCTTGCCGCCAAAGGCGGTGTCGGCCGCCGCGATTAAGTCTTTCACCACCTCGAGGTGACCTTCTTTCGAAGCAGTATTCAAGGGGGAGAACTGATCTTTATTCGGTTGAGTCAGAAACGCGCGAAAGCCGTCAGTGTTCTTGCCGCCAAAGGCGGTGTCGGCCGCCGCGATTAAGTCTTTCACCACCTCGAGGTGACCCGCACAAGCAGCAGAATTCAAGGGGGAGAACTGATCTTTATTCGGTTGAGTCAGAAACGCGCGAAAGCCGTCAGTGTTCTTGCCGCCAAAGGCGGTGTCGGCCGCCGCGATTAAGTCTTTCACAACCTCGAGGTGACCTTCTTTCGAAGCAGTATTCAAGGGGGAGAACTGATCTTTATCTTTATGAGTCAGAAACGCGCGAAAGCCGTCAGTGTTCTTGCCGCCAAAGGCGGTGTCGGCCGCCGCGATTAAGTCTTTCACCACCTCGAGGTGACCCGCACAAGCAGCAGAATTCAAGGGGGAGAACTGATCTTTATTCGGTTGAGTCAGAAACGCGCGAAAGCCGTCAGTGTTCTTGCCGCCAAAGGCGGTGTCGGCCGCCGCGATTAACCCAACTTTGTCCGTTCTACAATTAAACCTATCCAAATCAATGACTTACGTTTTAAAAAAACGTTTAGGGTCACTACAACTTAACAAATTGTTTTTTCAGTGTCCCCAGGTTCTGAATTCATGCCTAACGATTTATAGATCACAACTTGCTCTGGAGTTGCCTTAGAGGTTCTTCTAATAGAACTGAAAACTACCCAAAATTTAAATCAGCAAAATAATGCTGAAATATTGTGTAAAAATGACTATGCTTTGTCTTTTTAACAAGACTAACGAGATGAGTATAAATGTTAAACTTCGCCGATTACGCTGCCCCTCTTTTTTCAAAATTAACTGGGAAAGTTGTTTTAAAAAAATCTATCGACGATTGTAGGAAAGCTATTAACTGAAGGTAGTTGTAAGTTGTTCAGTTCATCAAAAGATAACAATGAGTATAAAAAGATGATTCGTACACTTACCGGTGAAAATAAAAGCACCGATTTAGATCCAATAAAAACAAATGATGTATTGCTAGAACAGAGCTGTGAAAAACTTTCACACGCCAGTAAAATTGATGTTCTTCATGATCCTTCTGATATTAGAAAGCCACATAGCAAGCAAACTGAAAATCTAGGTAAAGTAAGGAGTCTGGACGGGGATATTATCAATGGTTACAGCACGCATAACGCAGTTGCATTAGTACCTGGTGATAAGGCTGTGCATCTACTATCGCATGTAAGCTACAGCAATAAAGACCCTAAGTTTTTAAAAGCTGAGCATATTAAGAAAATAGAGGCTGGAAAGCCATTTGAGGGAGATAAAGAGGCCAAGAGTCTTTATGAATCTGGTGATTACTTTAATAAAAAGCTGCTGTCTATTCGTGAAATAGAAAAAATAGGAATCTGCCTAAAATCAAAGAATGAAGATGCAACCATTACCCATATTCTAGATAGAGAGTTTGATGATAATGACTATCTCTCACTAATTGATACAAACCTAGATCAAGACTTTATTATTCGCTCAAAAATAACAAGAACAATAGAAGGTAGAGGTGATGATGGTAAAAAGCTTAAGCTGATTAACGCTGATTTTGATGCTCAAGGCGAAAAGCAATTCCAAAAGTTAACAGTTGGAAAGAATTGCGTACAAGACGGAAAAATAACTATTTATTTTGGAGAGTTTGTGAACTTCAATGCAATTAAAATCCAAATTACAGGCAGAGATGGTAGGAGAATTTTTAAGAATGACATGCTGCTATTAACTAATAAAAAAGTAACGACTTTTGATGAGGCGTATGAGGTATACATAGCCTATCTATCTCGTGCGAAAATTGAATATGTTTTTAAATTTCTCAAGGAAGGACTAGGCTGGGAAAATATGCAGATAAAAAATTTTAAAGGGATACAAAATCTACTGGCTGTATGTTTTTATGTGGCCTCATATTTGTATGAGATAGGTAAGGAAAAAGCTTATGACGATTACGCAATTATGCTAGCTAAATTAGGAGATGGTAAGGGCAAGGTGACACGACACTTTATTGCGAAGGGTATTAGAAAACTTCTAACGTATCACTTAGTAGAGCAATTTTTTAAAGAAAATAGTGTTTCTCAAGAAGAACAAAAAGAATTATCGAATTCAGTTCAGGTAGGGAGATAACAATTTTGGGTAGTTCTCAGAATAGAAAGCAATTTATTATTTTCAAGCTGCATTGTAGTAGTGATACGAACCTGAGTGCTAAAAATCTGCCGTATAGTTTGCCAGCTACTATCAATGTTCTGCAATTTAAGTTGATGGCGAATAGTGTGTAGTAAGTGATAAGCAAGAATACTAATAAACAGATGGGCATCAACTCGCTCTTGCTTTTGATGGTAGATAGGACGCAGGCCTAACTCTGATTTTAATGATCTGAATGCCGATTCAACGTCAGTTAGAGTTGTATAAATTCTCCAAATTGTTTTTTCATCTAAATCCATTCTGTTACTACGCAAACAATATGCACCCAGATTCTCAGAGTTAACTTTACTCCAACTGATTTGCGTAACCTTATCACCCTCTGAATCAAGCGTGATAGTGTAGCGAGCTGAAACACGTTTATGCCGCTCTTTTATTCGACCTAAACGCAATGTTACTTTCTCAATTGCTTTCATGCCGGTTTTTTTAGTGAGTCCATTAGCTAACTTAATTAATTCCTCTTCGAAACGAGCCTCGGCCTTACTAATCATATTTAAGCTTTTTTCTTCCTTAGCCTGAGAATGGCAGTACAGTAAGACTTCATTTGCTTCAGTATCTTTAACTAATTGCGCTGTAACCGTATTATTTACTGATTCTTTTACTAGCACTTTATCAATGGTTTCATCGACATCAGGCAATGCTCTACGGCTGACTACGATATAATGGAAACCTTTTTCAGTAAGCCATGAAATATTTTCTTCAGTTGCAAAACCAGCATCTAGGACAATTGTTGCCTCTGGCTGTGCACGAAGCTCAGTTAGTATTTCGGGTAATGTTTTAGGCTCGCTAACATTTCCTTTGAAGAATTCACTCCGTTGCGGGAACCCTGATCCATCCAGCACAAGACCTAAAGAAACAAGCGGACAATCAGACCGCTTCTCCTTTGATCGCCCATGCTGTGCATGATCATTTTGTAATGCGCGACCTTCAAAGTAGGTATTGGTTATATCGTAGAGAGTGATCACCTGATTTAAACTAAACAGATTTTTCTCACGTTCAAATAATTGATCTTCAATCACTTGTTTATGTTTAAGTAACTCATCAGCAGTCTTATAGAATTTCTTGAGTGATAGTTCTGAGAAATCAGTACCCAGTAATTCATCTAGCGCACTTTGATTGCTTAAATAATAGTGCGTACTCAAATCACTTCCTGGAGCAACTAGCCGCCCAATGATGGTAGCAAGCATCAGGTGACATTGTTTTTGATTAAAGCCCAAAGCCCTGAACAATTCCTCAAGTTGTAATTGCCTGGCAGCATGTAAGCCCAACGCCTCAGCTCCAACGTGTCGTATGTCCGCGCTCTCAATGGAGTTAACATCCACTGTTTTAAAGTCAGGTTCTACCGCGCTTACTGAATTGAGAGTAATGCTTGTCTCATTCTCTTCTGCACGCTTTGCACGAATGCGTTTTACATACATTTGAGTCTGTTTTTCTAGATGCGCTGGTATTGAAATTAACGAGCCTTGGCCCGTTAAAATTTCCTCAATACGGTCAGCTAGCAATTTCCAACTGTCCTTCTTTACTGAAAAATTTGCACCAAGATTTAAAATCAGTCTTTGACGTACTTTGCCGTCAGCAGTGCGATGAGTATCAACAAGTCAGGCCGGCTTCGCCGGCAACTTTCTAAGCCTCTAAGAGTTTAGTCTTTACAAAGCCACGAGTATTATTAAGTCTCAAACTAGTCAAACCTGCCCATGGAATAATAACGAATAAAAATAACACACCTGCTATAGAAATTGCTTCAGGTAGCTGAGCAATAACTCACCTACTATACGCGCTTCTCATTTTACTCTATGAATAATGAAACGCTTTAGTATCAAACAAATCTTGGTAACCAATCAGAACTGGTGGAACTTTCACACCAAGTACAAAGATAAAATCAGAGAAGCTATTGTCATTGGCATTGTTAAGCTGCTTAGCTGCAAACATCCTATGCGTGGCCATAAAGAGTATCATTGCAGTAATCCAAACTGTTCACACGTCAAATACATCCGCCATACCTGCAAAGCTAAAAGCTGTTCATCGTGTGGTAAAAAAGCCACAGAAGTATGGATACAACAACAGATGGCAATCTTACCCAACACTACATGGCAACACATCACATTCACCATGCCCTCTACTCTTTGGGACTGCTTTTGGACAAACAGAGAGCTTCTTAATTTACTCCCACCATTAGCAGCAAAGGTGTTACTCAAGCTTGCTAAAAACAAGAGGGTTAAACCCGGTGTATTTATCGCGCTTCACACCTTTGGCAGAGATCTAAAGCGCAATGTGCATCTTCATGCGTCAATCACTCTGGGTGGTATCAACAAAGAGTTAACACAATGGAAAAGCCTCTACTTCCATCAACCTACACTAATGTCCATGTGGCGTTATGAGGTCATTAACCTTTTTAGAAACCACCACCAGGACAAAGGGCTTATTCTGCCAAATCAGTTAGCCTCTACACTGAACCACACTTTCAACTTTAATCAACTGCTTGATCAGCTTTACCAAAAACGATGGGTAGTACATTGCGCAAAGCCCTCAAAGAATCACAAACAAAACGTTAAATACTTAGGTCGATACACCAAACGTCCTCCTATTGCTGAGTCAAAAATTAAAAACTTTGATGGGAGCAGCCTCAGTTTTAATTATCTTGATCACGTCTCTAAAACCTACAAGCAATTTAAATTAACCGCGGAAGAGTTTATTGCTCGATTTATTCAACACATTCCTGATGTTGGCTTTCGTATGGTGCGTTATTATGGGTTTCTTGCTAACCGGGTGCGAGGTGAGATGCTACCCAAAGTCAGACTCCTATTAGGTGAAACTGATCCAAACACACCCCAGGTCAATTACCGCACCTTAATGCAAAATAATTTTAACATTGACCCCTATGAATGTGTTCTATGCGGTAGCCAAATGTTTTTAGCTAACTGCTGGTATAGACAACCTAACCGTTACAAATTGCTATCAAAGCATCGTGAACTCGCCTTACTGAAAAAAATCTAATAACTTCCTAGGGGGGTAGTCCGTCCAAAACAACAAATAACAGCTAGTTTTGGCTATTGTTTGTCATAACTAACCCTGCCCCACCACTAAATCGATTTTATAAAAAATACCTGTGCTAAAATTACTCATTTTAATTGGTGGTATTTTTACCAATTGACACATTGAAATTCCTTAATATCAAGTCGGTAGGTTGCGTAAGGCTTACCTGTCCGAGGACTCTTTTGTGTAGAGGTTCGAATATACATAACTCAATACTCTCATCACTTTACCAGCCCATGCAACCCCTTATTAACATTATGTGTCACTACATCCGAGAATTCATGTTACTAGGCGAGTAAAATCAATGGGTTGAGTTAAAAATAATGCTGAAATTTTTGATTTTCAGGGTGAAATGGCCAAACTTGGGTTCAGGCCCACTTTGCATTGGAAAGTGGGGGCTATTTCAGGCTCATCTTGCATTGGAAGAGACTACCGCTGGTTTCAAACGCGCGGGTGCATTACAATGGCGGCCTATCGATAACCAGTGGTTGTGTCGCCATGAAAAATAATCTCAAAACCTTTGCGCTCCTAGCGGGCTTAAGTGCCTTGTTTATTCTGATTGGTGCGCTGTTAGGGGGTAAACTCGGCCTGATCATCGCCGTGCTCCTTGCGGGTGCGATGAATCTGGGCGCCTACTGGTATTCGGATCGATTGGTGTTACGTTTATACCGTGCCCAGCTCGTGACGTCCCTGGATCACGATTGGTTTTACCGACTGGTACAAAATCTTGCCAGACGAGCCAATCTGCCGATGCCGAAAGTGTATTTAATTGAGAGTGAAGCCCCGAATGCCTTTGCCACTGGTCGCAGCCCTGAACATGCCAGTGTGGCAGCAACCACGGGGTTACTTGACCAGTTAACCCAAGAAGAAATCACTGGGGTGATGGCACACGAGCTCAGTCATGTGTTACATCGTGATACCTTAATCAGCGCAGTGACCGCCACCCTAGCCGGTGCAATCAGTGGTGTGGCTAACTGGTTTCTTTGGTTATCGGTGTTTGGCGGTCATGAAGAAGGAGAGACCAATCCCGTGGTAGGGCTTTTGCTTATGCTACTGGCACCACTGGCTGCGTCATTGATCCAACTGGCCATCTCGCGTTCCAGAGAATTTGAAGCGGATCGTGAGGCAGGGGTGTTAACCGGCCACCCTGAATGGCTAGCCTCGGCGTTGCAAAAACTGGAGCAGTGTCAAGAGCAATCGCTTGACACCGCAGAAACCCACCCCGCAACCGCGCACTTATTTATTGTCAATCCCTTGCGAGGGGAAAAGCTGGCTACTTTGTTTTCAACCCACCCACTGACCCAAGAGCGCATTAAGCGGTTATTGCGTTTAAAGGAACAGTTAGCTCATGCAACCTAGAGGACGTTTATGCGCATTGCTTTATCTCTGTTAAATGAATTAGCCCAAAAATGTTTAATCGGCCCCCTGCGGTTTGAGTTTGAATCCGAAGGGGCGGATCATCAAAAAACCTTTCGCTGCACACTGAGTATCCCGGAGTATCCCACCACTACCGCCACCGCCTACAGCAAAGCACAAGCGAAACACGAAGCAGCTGAGCGCATGCTAGTTCAGGTTGAAGCAACCATTGATGTGAACGCGAAACCTAAAATTCGAGGCATGAACCAACAAGCCGCCATGGCGGCGGCAGCGTCTTCCCCTCGCCCACAGGAAGCTAATAACCCTGTCTCGCAACTGTTAGAATGGGGGCAGGCCGAACTGATTCCTTTTGCTGAATATCGCTTTGATGAACACCCCACCAAACCCGTCAAAAACTACACCTGTTTTTGCAAGCTTGAAAGCCATGAAACCCAAGTCACCGCCACATCAAAAAAGAAAGCCAAAATGGCCGCTTCACAACAGATGGTAGACTGGCTGCTTGCCGAGGGACGGATTCCAGAACAGCGCGAACCAGTACTCTCAACCGGTGTGCGCAATCAAGCTCATACCCCTGCGGTGCCACCACAAAATGCACTGGGGCGCTTAAATGAATTACTGGTTCAACAAAAAATCCCTAACCTGTCGTTTGACTTTAAAGACATTGGGACGGAGCACGCACACCACTTCCAATGCGTGTGCCAAGTAGGTGACCAGCAAGTCGTTACAGAGGCTAGCAATAAAAAACTGGCTAAACACCAAGCAGGGGAAGCGATGCTGGCTCAGCTCGACGGCCAGCAAACATTATCCACTCAACCAGCCCAACCGAAAGAGTCAGATCGACATTTAGTCGAACCGAATGCCTGCGCCCAGTGGATTCATTCGATCTGTCCTGACCAAGTCGATTTACGCTCCTTGGCCTGGTACTTAACCAATGACACGGTCTTACTTAAATTAGGATTGAAAAAGCCCAACCCAAAAGCGCAAGTCCAAGCGCTCAAGCAACAAATTGTCGATGAAACCGGTTTGTTAGTTCTGATTAGTTACCGTCAAAATTTAACAGCCACACTCAATCAATTAACCCAGCTCGCTGATGAAACGGGATGCCTTACACAGGGTGATTGCTTAGAGCCCTTATGCCTAGGCCATGCCCATTACGGCCAACCCCATTTTGATGAACCCACCTTCACCCGTTCAGGCCGCACCGACCATACGGCTGATCACTGCTTTACGGTCGACAGTAAAAGCGCTAGGGATTTAGATGACGCCTTTTCCGTGCTCCGTGCTGATGACACAGGCGTGGAATTAGCGGTTCATATTGCAGACGTGGCACACTGGGTACCGGCGGATTCTCGTGAAGACCAACAGGCGCGCCAGCAAGGCTTTACGTACTACGGTGCTTCGAGGCAATTGTTCATGCTGCCACCGAAGTTGACCTACCAAGCTTCACTCCTGCCTGAAAAAGAGCGCTTAGCTTGGACAATTCGTATGGCACTGGATGCGCAAGCACGACTTCTCCACTATGACATTTATCCAAGCGTGGTTCGCAGCCAGTTTCGTTTAGACCAACCGACTGTTAATCGGATTATCCAGGATACCAGTCACCCTGAGCGCGCGCGCTTCAAACAGCTGGCTCAACTGAGTGAGCAGTTAAAAGAACAACGCCTGAATCGGGGTGGTTTGAATGAAATGCTCGGCGAGCACATTGGTTACCAATTGGTGCAAGAATTCATGTTACTGACTAATCGTTGCATTGCGCAATTTTGTGCAGAGAAGAAAATCTCGATTCCTTTTCGCACCCACCGCTTTCCTGATCAAAGCACGGATTTACGAGCGCTCTATAACGCCACCGCCGATCACCGTTCTCTTTTGCCTTTTTTAGGTCGAGCATCCTACCAAGTCTTACCGTGTCCGCACGAAGCACTGACCTTTGATCACTATTGCCATTTTACCAGCCCCATTCGTCGTTATGCGGATTTAGTGGTGCAACGCCAGCTCACCCAATACCATCACCACCGCCCATTACTCAACGAAGCCGATTTAAGCCCTGTTGTTCAGCATTTAAATCAGGCAGAAACCCAATTGAACAGCACGCAAGTGGGTATGCGTTACCTCGAGCGACTCCAAGTGCAATTTCGCCGTGTGAATCAGTCTGTTAAAGTTATTATTGAGCAAGAACAGCCGGATTACTATCTAGCAAAAGCCTTATCCATGAAACATAACTTTCGCTTACGACTGCCCAAAGCAACAACCCAGCGTGCGCTACGTGTGGGCGATGAGTGCCAGGTTATACAATTACCACGTTACCATGTGCTGGATGAGGTGTTTGATTGTGTGCCAAATTAATGTGAGCCGGTTATGACAGTCAACACACTTTACAATCAACTCGTTGCTTATACAAAGAAACAAGGATTGGTCGCTCAATACCCAGCAAATAATCAATTCATCGGTTTACTGGATCAGTACTGCTCTCAATCAACGAACCCCTTAATTGAGGAAGCGCATATCGCGATTAAGCAATTAGCGGTATTCGAGCGTGATGCACTTTGCCCAATTTATTTGGCACAACTCATTAAATACCTCAACAGCTATTCTTGGTTTCTAACCATTTTAGAGCCAGCAAACGAAAGCACAAAGCGAGCAGTAATAAAAAATCTTCAGGCAGCTAACTGCTTATCCCTATATATTGATAAGCTGGAAGCTATTCAGCAATGCTCACCAGTAGAAGCAGACCTGAAGAGGATTATTTTTGAGGAAGTTAACCACTTCTTTGGATGGTATTTTAGCGAAAACAACCAGACTGATAGCAATCCTCAACTTACAACCACGAATACTCTGCCTAAGCAAAACGTCTCTTTATTGGGTGCTTTGTGGCCTCTTAGAGCATGTTCACGCACCCCAAATTTTTTTGCAAGACTTCATTTACAACCTCAGCAATCAGAAATACCAGCAACAAGCCTGTCGCCTAGGTTAACTTTTAATACATCAGAGGTCGATTAACTTGGATAGGACACCAAAAACGATGATACAGATGAGTTTAAAAAAAATAGGGCAAGCTTTCGTAATAGCAGTAATTATTACATTGATCACACTGTCGTGTTTTGCACAACCGGCTCAGAACTTTCGCCGTGCAAAAAAACTGTTAATCCAGCTTTACCAACAGCACCCCGACATTCCCACCTTCTACTGCCACGCACCCATTCGCTGGCAAGGGAAAAAAGGCGTGCCTCAGCTGGCAGCAGCGGGGTATCAAATCCGGAAACAACCTAAGCGCGCGCATCGTATTGAGTGGGAACACGTGATGCCTGCCTATTGGTTCGGGCACCAGTTACGTTGTTGGCAGCAAGGTGGACGAAAAAACTGTGCTCGCACTTCCGCACGTTTTCGCCGTATGGAAGGTGACTTGCATAATTTGGTTCCTGCCATTGGCGAGGTGAATGGGGATCGCTCCAATTACCGTTACAGTGATTGGCAAGGCCCAGGGTTATACGGCCACTGCCAAATGGCCATCGATTTTGCTAATAAAAAGGCCAGACCGCCTCAAGCCACTCATGGTTTCATTGGTCGAGACTATTTATATATGGCGAGTCATTACGATCTCAAACTCTCTCAGTCACAACGTCGCTTGATGACTGCTTGGGCTAAGCAACCAGCTACTCCATGGGAATGTGAGCGTAATCGCTGGATCCTCAAGCGACAGGGTAATGACAATCCCTTCGTAACGCAGGCGTGTCGCCAAGTGTAATTCGGGGTCGCCTTACTCATTATGCCTAATGGCATCAATGAATGCTCTTTAACAACCTGACTCCTGAAACGGCAATGGCCAAGCAAGGCATCGTCCTGAGTCAATGTGTTTTGCAGTGTAAGCTGACACCTACCGCCCAATCCAGCCTCGCTATTTTCTGGTGAAATTAAACGCACAACGACCCTCAAATGAATTATCGCCAAGTGCTTTTGTTGGGATCGATCGGCACCGTTTTGAGCCGCTTGGCATTGAAACCCACCGAAGTCACTTGATAGTTTGCGGATTGAAAGCCACCGCAAACCTCAACCATTTTGCCTAAGGTTTTGTCCATTAATTTATTAAAGGCAGTGTTATCAAGTTGCTCCGTGACACTACTAAACTGAGAACTACCCAAAATTGTTATCTCCCTACCTGAACTGAATTCGATAATTCTTTTTGTTCTTCTTGAGAAACACTATTTTCTTTAAAAAATTGCTCTACTAAGTGATACGTTAGAAGTTTTCTAATACCCTTCGCAATAAAGTGTCGTGTCACCTTGCCCTTACCATCTCCTAATTTAGCTAGCATAATTGCGTAATCGTCATAAGCTTTTTCCTTACCTATCTCATACAAATATGAGGCCACATAAAAACATACAGCCAGTAGATTTTGTATCCCTTTAAAATTTTTTATCTGCATATTTTCCCAGCCTAGTCCTTCCTTGAGAAATTTAAAAACATATTCAATTTTCGCACGAGATAGATAGGCTATGTATACCTCATACGCCTCATCAAAAGTCGTTACTTTTTTATTAGTTAATAGCAGCATGTCATTCTTAAAAATTCTCCTACCATCTCTGCCTGTAATTTGGATTTTAATTGCATTGATGTTCTCAAACTCTCCAAAATAAATAGTTATTTTTCCGTCTTGTACGCAATTCTTTCCAACTGTTAACTTTTGGAATTGCTTTTCGCCTTGAGCATCAAAATCAGCGTTAATCAGCTTAAGCTTTTTACCATCATCACCTCTACCTTCTATTGTTCTTGTTATTTTTGAGCGAATAATAAAGTCGGCTCTATGAGGTTTCCCGTGGTGCGTTTTACCCTATATTTATAGAGTAAAGCTCATATCCATTAATATCAATATACAGTCTTTTGAATAGTGTTTTTGGGTCAAAAATCCCATAGCATCTACGCTTCAAAACTTTAATCTTATTATTAAATCCTTCAACAAACCCACTATTCCTTCCCTCTGAAAAATAATTACAGATTTCCACTTTGAAGGCTTTAAGAGTTTTTATGAATTTTTTAAAGCAATTAATCTTTTTACTTTGAACCTCCTGAATCCAGGCATCAATACTTTTAGTACCAGATTTTATTGATTGCTCCTTATTAAAAATGCTCGTTAGCTTTCTTGCCATTCGGTATGACTCTGTTAACTCAAAGGAGTAGGAGAATAATGTATTCAGCTTTTCATTTTCTTCTTTGGTAAAAAACTCTTTATGTCCCCTGAGCAGATTAGTTAGGTTTTTAACTTTATCATACTCATGAGGAGGTAGCTCCTTTTTTAAATCGGCTAGCACCTTTTGACGCATCTTGTCTAATGCTCGCCGATACAGTTTAGCAACATGATAACGGTCAACAATAACCTGCATTGGAGTAAAAACCTCTCTGGCAGCGTTAACATAACCCTTATACATGTCAGTACAAACTGACACAACTGTCTTTCTAAGCTTTATAGGAATCGAAAGCAGAAAATGCTTTATATCACGCTTTTTTCGACCTTTAATGATTGAAAGTATTCTAACTTTACCATTAATCCTGGCTGTAATAATTGTCATATAGGCGCCTTTTCCTTTTTCTAAACTAATCTCATCAATCCCTAAATCACCTAGAAATTTAAATTGCGACCAATTAATCTTAGGTGAGATACGGCGATTAATTATTCCTTCGATCTTCTTCTCTGTTGTGTCATTTTTCAATGCTACATCTTTTACTGTGCTGTTAACTAATTCGCGCAGTAAATATAATTCTAGTTCATAACTAAATTGACTATCACTTGAATGAAAATCCGGTGTTGCAGTAGTCGTTGGGCAATGGCAGCCATGTTCAAAACAGATATATCGCTTAGGCTGATAAATTAGATAGGTCTGCTTGTTCATAATAGGAAGATGCCTAACCTTGCGTTCTTTGTCGTAACCGTGAAAACGTGCGGTTTCTTTACCGCAAATATGACAACCAACGGATGTTTCTTCTGTCTGCCCGTAAATAAAAATTGCTGTATCAGTTTCTTCAACTTTATCGATACGGAAGAAGGGAATATTAAACTGGATGTCAATGGTCGGCATAGGTAATGTCCTTATTATGAGCTAAAATGGAGAGAAAATTCTATACCTGAATAATTTGGAAAGGAAGGCTTTATGCTATTAATAAAGGATAAACTCAACCACGGGAATTATCATAGAGCCAGCAATTGCATTACTGGGCGTGATTACGGCTACCGCCCTACTCGCTGGCTGTCATCACGGCGACAATAAATTATTGAAAGAGCCTAAAAAGAACGTGGTTAAGTTTTTGTCTGATGCTCAAGCATACGCCTCAGAAAAAACCAAGGTTTATAGTTCAGGTATAAGTACT
>CBDALO010000155.1:0-4752 GCA_965196985.1 Gammaproteobacteria bacterium
CTTTCTAACTTAACAAACTTATCAATTGAACGATGCAAGCGATCAATTAAATAGGCTCTGATCCCTTTGGAGCTGATAGGCAGCTTAGCAGCAAGAAAGAATTGTTCTCTTTCTTGCTGCCATCGTTTGCTTGGCATAAAAAACTGACTAAACTCTTGGAAGAAGCTACCTTTGCTCGCGGAAAGGTTCCCTTCTTTAATTTCATCTCTTACTGTTTTAAGTAAAGCCAGCTCCCAACCTTGACGATCAATACTGCCATCATCATTGATAATAAATTGTTTGAGCTGAGGCTGAATAAATTCAACGGGGATATCAACTGGACAGGAAGAGTCATGATTAAGGTTTAGAGTTTTTAAAGCATTAATTGCTTCTAGCACATGATTCTCGCTTCCTAAGCCATCATTAATCAGATCAATGGCATTGAGGAATACAGGAAAAAATTGCCTAAAATAACTGTACCGATCTTTTAATAGCAGAAACTCATGATTATATTTACTTTCCAACCAGTTATCGGTTTGCTCAACTTTACTAGCCAATAACTCTTTGGAAATAGACTCGTAAATGACCTCTCTTAGATCAGCATTAGCAATTTCCTCGTCTAAAATTAATTTGCCAATCAGCATAAAATCATGCAGTGTTGCCAGCGTCTCTTTCTTCTTTTTCTTGCTAGCACTTGCCATACTTTTATTAACAGCTTTTTCTGCCTTATGGATCAGTTTAATCAGCATCTCAATAATAGAATCAGTGTGATCCTGGTAAAGTTGTTGGCACAAGCAGACTAAAATACCATACTTTTTCCCTGGGCGTAGTTTTTCAACTCGAGATACAGAATAGTAGCGCGCGCTGCGGGCTAATCGCTGCTGATAATTTTTATTAAGCCAACTTAAATCAATCGTTAAAACACCTAGGGATTCAATGGCTTGTAACTTCTTAATTAACAGCAGGATACCCTCTACTGAAGGTACACCAGGTGTTTGCCTAAGCTGCCATAAAATAGAGCGTCTATTATTAACCTTGAGTAACACATCAAGCTTTTCCCTAACGGTATTCTTCAGCACATTTAAAAAATTTGATTCTATCTCTCGACGAGCAAGGTCACGGTATTTACCAACAAGACGACGCAAGGTTGATAAAGCTGGTTGCAAAATACCTTTTTCTTTCAGAAAGCACTGCACCTTAGGAACGAGCAAAGTAATCTGATCAGTTTGTCTTGCGCTAGTGCGCCATCCTTTCTGTAAATTCCATTGACTTGCTGAAAATAAGCAGGCGACTCAGTCAGTCAATTAGAAATTCCTTTTAAGGTAAACTTAACCAAAAAAGAGGAATGACAATGAGCTGCTATAAAAATGAGAACTTAATCGAAGAAGCCATACATGTTTTAGCGATGGAGGGGTTTGAAGCTTTACCTAAGCTTGTCTCCAGGTTGATGAATGAGGCTATGTTAATAGAAAGGGAGCGCCATTTAAATGCCAGTCCTTATGAGCGAACTGGCGATAGAAACGGATATGCGAACGGCTTTAAACCAAGGTTAATTAACACAGGTCAAGGTCAGCTTGAGCTACAGATACCGCAGGTTAGAGACTCCAATGAAGCCTTCTATCCATCAGTCTTAGAGCGAGGTGTACGCTCTGATAGAGCACTTAAGCTGGCTGTCGCTGAAATGTATGTGCATGGGGTTTCCACGCGCAAAGTTGAAAAGGTGCTAAAGCAACTCTGTGGAACAGATATTTCAAGCACAGAGGTAAGCCGTTGCGCTAAATTGTTGGATGAAGATTTAAAGAAATGGCGAAATAAGCCGTTAGGAAAGATAAAATATCTTTGGCTAGATGCACGTTATGAGAAGGTGCGCACTAGCGGCACAGTACAAGACTGTGCGGTATTGATAGCCTATGGCTTTGATGAATCAACCGGCAAGAGAACAGTGCTAGGTGTTTCTGTTGCGTTATCAGAGGCTGAGGTACATTGGCGTGATTTTCTTCAGCAGTTGGTTGAGCGAGGTATACATGGTATTGAGTTGATCACTAGCGACGCTCATACTGGCCTAAAAGCCGCTAGAAGAGCTGTGTTCCCCAGTGTTCCTTGGCAACGCTGCCAATTTCATTTGCAGCAAAATGCTCAGGCTCACATACCAAAGCGCTCAATGAAGGAACCAGTAGCTGAGGAGATTACAGCTATATTTAATGCCTCAAACATTCATGAGTCGGAAAGACTATTGGCTATGGCGGTAGATAAATATCAGCAAACAGCACCAGAGCTTTCTTCTTGGTTGGAAGTGAATATACCGGAGGGCTTAGTAGTGATGAACTTTGACAGGCCGCATCAAAAAAGATTAAGAACCAGTAACATAGCTGAGCGCGTAAACAGAGAGGTAAAAAGAAGGACGCATACAGTTTGAATTTTCCCTAATACTGAATCGTGCCTAAGGCTCGTATCAGCTGTTTTAGTGGAAATTGATGACCAGTGGAGCGGATCACCTAGATACTTAAGTTGAAGTGAATAATAAGGCTTCATAGGGTTTTAGGATAGATCATTCTTGTTCTTATTAACGAGATATAATTGCTATTACCTAAAAGTTAATAATTTATTTTGAGAGGAGAAAAATTTGAGGTATAAATAATTTTTTAGATTGATTAGCATAATTAATTTAAGATATTATGCGATGAGACAGGTACAATAGAGTGCCATTTAGAATTTTAAAGGTTTTTCTAAGTACTGAAGTTGGTTTTTACAGACAAAATAACGCTCTATCTGTCTTGCTTGCTTAATGAGATAGTCAGCCAACTCTTCTTGATTGCTAGCAGTATACTCTTTTACCGCGAGGTAGGTTTTGATCTTGTGTTGATGTCGTTGAATAACTCGACGATTAAGCTGATAAGACTGCATGAGGTCAGAAGGTAAACTAAGCTGATTACTTACGTAGTGGAGCAAGACGGTATCTAATTCTAAGGGAACTTGCTTAGGCAGGTAGTTACGGGTTCTAACAAAAGCAAGCTGGTAAGCAAAACCTAATTGGTTTTCGGGAGTTTTACATTGGCGAATAACTTGACTGTCCTGAAGAGTTAATTTTCCTAAAGTAATAATTTCCTTACGAACTAAAATTGGGTTCTGATCAAGTAGTTTCATTTTTAAGCATCCAAAAAACGTAGGTTTTCTTTACACGCGAGTCGATTGCCTTTTCCCGCCCAAACCCGTAAGATTCTTGCCTAAGAAAGGTGTCTAGTTTTCAATATTAATGAATTTAATAACACTATTGAGTTACCAGACAAAAATAGACCAACTGGAGCAACAGCCCACCCATGAAAGCAGGCTATGCGCGTATCTGAACCGCTGACCAAAACCTGAGCTTGCAAGAAGATGCCTTGAAAACTGAGGGGTGCCAACGCATCTATAAAGATATTGCCAGTGGTGCCCGTACTGCCAGGCCGGGGCTAGAAGAAGCCCTGGCTTATTTACGAGAAGGGGATCTCCTAGTGGTTTGGAAGCTTGATCGGTTAGGCCGCTCTGTGCCTCACCTCATTGACACCATTCAAACCTTAAACCAACAAGGGATTGGCTTTAAAAGCTTGCAGGAAAATATTGATACTACCACCAGTGGTGGTAAGCTAATCTTCCATATTTTCAGTGCCTTAGCCGAGTTTGAGCGAGACCTGATTCAAGAGCGAACACGCGCTGGACTCAAAGCCGCTCGTGCTCGGGGACGTTTAGGAGGACGACCACCTCTATTACAGGAACATCAGGTCAAAAAAATGCTGGAACGTTATGATGAACAGAAGATAACCGTTGCAGAAATTTGCAAGATTTATGGGATTAGCCGGCCTTCTTTTTATAATTACCTGAAGAAACGAAAACGGGCGATTGCTTAGGAATAAGCCAGTTCTACCAAGTTATCCACAGATCAGGCGCTTTTTTTACAAGAAATTCCTTAGTACCCTCATACCGCAATAAGCAAATTTTTTTAATGTGTTCGTAACCCATAGGTAAGATTCTGCTCGTGATGTAGCTTCAAAGGTAAGCTGGGTTGATGAGGATAGAAATTGCTCAATCTGGGCAAGTGTGTTTAATTCTATGTCGTTCATATTGATATTCATCCATATAGGATGAACGATCACGCAACAACTTCAGGCCCACTTTGCATTGGAAAGTGGGGGCTATTTCAGGCTCATCTTGCATTGGAAGAGACTGCGAATTGCTAGATCAGCCAGTTTATGGCAAATTTGATCAGTTTGGTTTATCAAAGACCGCTACTGTACCCTGGTTTTAACCAATAAATTTTGTTCTTTAAAAATTAGTTTAAATTTCAATAAGTTACATCATAGCTTAAAAATATCGGATAAAAAGGTTTTTTTTAAGCTAAGTGCTTGTTGTAACTATCAAATTTTACACTATAATTAGGGTTAACTGCCGCACAGGCAGCTTAGAAAATCCGTACTCGAATTTTTCGTTTTTTTCACGCGTTAACTGCCGCACAGGCAGCTTAGAAAGGATATCACAGCGGCTACTAAAACTGCAAAAAGTTAACTGCCGCACAGGCAGCTTAGAAACTAAAGTTATTCGCTGAATGTTCTTGTCAACGGTTAACTGCCGCACAGGCAGCTTAGAAATAAACTTGAGGAAATCGAATGCTATAGTAAAAGTTAACTGCCGCACAGGCAGCTTAGAAAATGTTCGCACTTCATCATCATTGAGTGCCCAGGTTAACTGCCGCACAGGCAGCTTAGAAATGCATCAATAGTGCTGTACTTGCCCGCCTCG
>CBDALO010000156.1:0-5552 GCA_965196985.1 Gammaproteobacteria bacterium
AAGCGGGTTCTTGTGTCTTGTGAACATGCTGCCAATGAATTTATTTCGCCTATTTTCAATGTTCCAAAGCCAGTGAATCAGGTTAGATTAATTCTCAATCTCAAGTCGTTAAATTCACATGTTTAAACCATCATTTCAAAATGGATTCTCATCACACTGTCACATGTATGATTACCCTTAATTGCTGGATGGCTTTCATTGATCTAAAAGATGCCTATTATAGTGTTCCTATTCAACCAGCTTATAATATTCACGATTTCAATTTATTGGCAAGTTATACCAATACACAGCATTTCCTAATGGGCTTGCGTCCTGTCCACGAAAATTCACAAAACTGTTGAAGCCTCCGTTGGCTACCTTGCGCAAACGAGGTTATCTTGTTTCAAGTTATATTGATGATATCTATTTGCAGAATGAAACCTATTCAGGATGTATTGACACTGTAAAAGCCGCTTTGCAACTCTTTGATTCCCTTAGTTTTGTTGCACATCCCACAACATCGGAATTTATCCCTAAGCAGGAAATTACCTTTTTAGGCCTTGTTATAAATTATGTTACCATGATAATATCTCTGACTCCAAAACGTTATGATAAAGTTATTAACTTTCTACAATTCATCCGCGATAATGCCGCCCGTGTAAAAATTCGGGATGTGGCTAAAACATTAGGCTATATGGTATCTAGTTTCCCGGCGGTCCCTTTTGGAGCTGCGCATTATCGCTGGCTAGAAACAGAGAAAATAAAGGCTTTAAAAGCCTCCAAGGGCAATTTTGACAAATTCATGCCCTTTAGTGTACCTCCCCTAAAACATATCGAATGGTGGCTTCCGAATTTGCCCCAAAGTCGTGGAAATATCAATCGAGTTCCTTTTGATCAGACAATCTACTCAGACGCCTCCTTATTTGGTTGGGGGGCTGCGATAGGGACATTGACCACTGGTGGTACATGGTCTTACAAAGAATCACAGTATCACATTAATGCTTTAGAATTACTCGCTGCCTATTTTGCAATTAAAAGCTTTCAGTTTCAAATTTCAAACAAGCATGTACGTCTAATGCTAGACAACAGTGAAGCGGTTTGCATTATCAATCGAAAAGGCACCACCAATAATAACACATGCAATGACATAGTGGTGGAGCTTTGGGAATTCTGTCAGAAACATAATATTCTTCTTAATGCTTATCATATTCCTGGGACCGCCAATGTTACTGCTGATCGGGAATCACGACATTTTCCTAACTATGATGCAGAGTGGATGTTAAATCCCAAAGTCTTGAACCGAGCATCACGAACGTTAAAATTTAACCCTGACATTGACCTCTTTGCCTCCAGGCTTAATACACAGTTTCCTAAATTTTGCTCTTTACGACCTGATCCTAGTGCATTTCACATTGATACATTTAGCATCTCATGGTCGGGGTTAAACTTTTACTGTTTTCCTCCTTTCAGCTGTGTGCTGTATGAAAGATTACAAAAGATTCGTCGCGAATTTCGTTAGGAATCGTAGTTGTTCCAATATGTCCGACCCAGATATGGTATCCACATTTACTGCGCCTTCTAGCAGCGCCGCCAGTATTTCTACGGCCACACCGCCATTTACTTCAGCTTCCAGAGCAACCGGCCTTGACACATCCGTTATTCCAAAAGTTGACTTTATTGGTTTGCCTTCTATCAGGCACCGCTTTTCACAGTACGGCCTATCGATAGCTTCCACAGAAATAATTATGGCGGCATTGCGTGATTCAACTAAAAAATAATATTGTACTCACATCAAGAAATGGCTTGCTTTTTGTTCAACACATGATTATGATCCAGTCCAGCCACATGTTGCACAAGCTATAGAATTTCTTACCTTCCTATATCACCAAGGTTTATCGTATAGTTCAATTAATACTGCAAGAAGTGCCTTATCATCCTTTTGCAATTTAGAGCATCTTGATGTTTCTTTTGGCCAATTACCGATCGTAAAACAATTTATGAAAGGCGTTTTTCAACTACGTCCTGCCTTACCAAAACATAAGTCCAGCTGGGAAGTCAAAACTGTATTCAACTATTTTCGCTTGCAACCTCCGCTCAATGAACTTTCTTTAAAAGAGTTATCACGTCGCCTTGCTCTTTTGTTATGTATTTTGAGTGGCCAGCGTTGTCAAACGATCCAGTTTCTCAATGTGCAGCACATGGATGTTACGGATTCTTCATACACGTTTCATATTGTAAATAAATTGAAATATATCCGTCCTGGTTTCCATCAGCAGCCGTTATGTTTTTTCAAATATGACATTGAACCGAAGCTTTGTATACACACGCATTTATCGGAGTATTTGAGTCGCACCGCCCCCTTTCGCTGTGAACATGAACAATTATTGCTCAGCTTTATGCAGCCTCATTCGCCTGTATCAAGAGACACTATATCACGTTGGTGTAAGACTCTTTTGAAGGACGCTGGCATTGACATTTCCAAATTTAGTTGCCATAGTACTCGTGCAGCCTCGACTTCATGTTTGATGACACGAAATGTTGACTTAAAAGACATTATGCTTGCCGCGGGATGGACTCAAGAACAAACATTTCATCGGTTTTATAATCTGCCTGTTGAGACTCAGTTTAATTTTGGGAACGCTTTGCTTAATGCTGATGATATAGCTCTAGCTCTTTAACGATCTCGTGTGTTATGCCAATTTTACCCTTATCCGTTTGGACAAACTTGACAAATATGGGCTATTGGTTTTAGTTTAAGTTATAGTCCCTCAGGTAAATCATGCGTTAAAAGGACAATATTTCTTTCGGGCAATGTCTCAAATGAGGGCTCTAAATTCTCGTACTCCTCCGTAGCGACGGAGCCGATGCGGAAATAGAATAGGCCAATCAAACGAGACTTACCTGTAAGTGATGTTTGATTGTGATTCTATGAGTCATCGGCCCGGAGTGAAGGAGGTGTACGCCCAGCCCTTTTACTCTTATAATATAGGGCCCACCCTACCAAATATCTTCCGTGTTCTCTTTGATCCATTGCTGCTCTAAAGACTGGTTTGAATGAACTACTGCGCTCTCTCTCGTACACCTCCTTCACTCCGGGCTGATGACTCATAGAATCACAATCAAACATCACTTACAGGTAAGTCTCGTTTGATTGGCCTATTCTTTTCGATTATCAACGTCAGTAAAAATGTTTTGGGTGAAAATGCGTTGACGTAAACGGTCAAATTATCAGCACATCTCACGCAAAGTGTCACATGTTTTCAATATACCTAATTCATTTCTAAATTCTTTGTCAATAGCTGACTTGACTTAATCTTGGGAAGATTTAGCCTCTTAATCTCTTAATCAGATCGTTTTTGAGGTTTTTGCGAGCACGAGTCTAAAATCATTCTCATGTTGCAATAATTTGACTGGTCTTTCTTGCTATTTTTTGCTAGCTTTTTTCTTAAGGGGGGAATGCCCGTTTTGGCTTTGTCACTGATTCAACTCTTAAGCATGTCTATGCCTCGTGGCCTCTTTCCAGAGGAGTGGATGATAGTTAGGGTCGCACCTATTTAAAAGAATAGCACTGAAGACGAAAATTCGAACTATCGCCCGATATCTGTTTTAAAGTTCATCTCTCGCCTTATTGAAAAACTGGTTTATGATCAACTTTACGGACACTGGACCACTATGGGGTTAAAAACAAAAGGATACGCCAGGTTCTCTCGTATCTAACAAATAGAAATCAAAGCTGTAAGGTAAATGGGCAGCCTTCCAGTCTTGAATTAATTAAGACTGGAGTTCCTCAGAGCTCATGCCTAGGACCGCTTCTTTTCATTATATACTTTTCATTTCTCCTTAAGATATCAGATATAACAATGAGCGCAGATGATACTAGCCTTTCGTTCTATTCAAAGTCAATTCCCTTAACATTTGAATGCATCAATCTCTCTCTCTATTTGCCATATTCTCCACGAACGTTGACGACCATAGTCCTCCACAACTCTCTGTCCTTTGCTGTTCTCAGGATCTTCAGCCTTGCTACTTGCGATTTTTCTGTTTCATCCACCTGTTCTGTCATCCATTTGCTTAGGCTTTCAAGATACGTCAATCGCTGTCTTCCTCTACTTCTCTTCCCATTTACAAGTCCAGTCAGCATCAGTTCTTCTAACCCTTCTTTCCTCATAACATGTCCTAAGAACTCAATCTGTCTCTTCCTTATGATTTTCATAATCTTCCGCTCCGTTCCCGCTCTTCGTAAGACCTCCTCGTTGGTTACGTGATCTACCCATGATATTTCATCATTCTTCTGTAAAACCACAATTCCGTTGCCTGTAATTTGCTCTCCATTTGTGCCGAAATTGTCCAGCATTCACTACCGTATAACAAGACTGGCTCAACATAACAATTTAGGACTCTCTTCTTTGTATGCATTGAAATTTTGCCATTTCTAAGTATTTTTCCAAGATTCATAAATGTGTACTTTGCTATGCCTATGCGCCTCCTGATTTCCATATTGCATTTCCCATCCTCTGTTAGAAAACTGCCTAAATAGTTGAATTTAGTTACTTGCTCAATATCGATTTCCCCGACTTTCACTTCGCAATGTGGATTCTCTCTTTTGCTTACCACCATGCATTTTGTTTTCTTGCAGTTGATTGACAATCCTCGTTTCTTACTCTCCTCTACAACAATGTTCAAAAGCGTTTGGAGTTTCTCTTGAGATTCAGCCATCAGTACTGTATAGTTCGCATACTGTAAATTGTTAATGTTATTTCCACCAACTACAAAACCACTGAAATCTTTCAATTCACGTAATATCATTTCACTGTTAAGGTTGAAGAGGTCCGGGGAAAACACACATCCTTGTCGTACCCCTTTTTGGATCTTTATATATTCACTTTTACCATTTCCTACCCTCATGCAAGCTGTTTGTTCCCAATAGAGGTTTCGAATAAGGCGAAGGTCCTTTCCACTTATTTCTAAGGTTGATAGAGGCTTGAATAGTTCGTCGTGCTTTACATTATCAAATGCTTTAGTGTAATCTATGAAACACATGTAAACATCTTTTTGCATTTCAATTGCCCTTTCAGAGTTCATTCTCAACATAAATATTGCATTCCTTGTTCCAGTATCCTCAGCAAAACCGCATTGCTCTCTACCTATTTCTGGCCTTATTCTGCTACGGGCTATCATCATAATTATTCTTAAGATTAATTTAGTCATATGACTCATGAGGCTTATGGTTCGGTGAAATTCACACTCAGTTGCTCCTGGTTTTTTAGCAGCGCAATAAAGATTGACCTACTGAGATCTTCAGGTATAACACCGGTATCATAAATTTCATTAACGATATCAGTCAGTTTATCAACTCCATAATAATGCGTCAATAAGGATCTTGAATACCTTAAGGCTTGACTCAAGTAGAAAAAATTGTCCCTAAATGTAACAAAGACAAAAAGCCTTGTGATAGTTGGTTGGAAGAAATGGTAGGGGAGTCGGGCCTCAATTTAATTTTGGGGATAACAGTGTCTACCATGCAACAGGAAAAATAACTGGGAGAATTTTTTGATAAATTTTTAGAACTGAAA
>CBDALO010000157.1:0-23933 GCA_965196985.1 Gammaproteobacteria bacterium
CATACTAACTAAGCCTAAAACAGTGTTTACTAAAAAAACATTGATTTTCTCAAAAACAGTCGACTAAACTCACATAAAAATGCTTTAAACCAATGTAAATCACTGAATTGCAATGAAACCAAGCAATTTTTCCAATGAATTACTGCTAGTTTTTCAGAAAAAACATATCATTTGCCAACACACTAACTTGGCCTAAAACAGTGTTTACTAACATAACATTGATTTTTTCAAAAACAGTCCATTAAACTCACATAAAAATGCTTTAAACCAATGTAAAACACTGATTTGCAATAAAACCAAGCAATTTTTCCAATGCCTTATTGCTAGTTTTTCAGAAAAAGCATGTTATTTGCAATCACACTAACTAGGACTAAAACAGTGTTTACTAAAAAAACATTGATTTTCTGAAAAACAGTCGATTAAACTCTCATAAAGAGGCTTTAAACCAAAGTAAATCACTGAATTGCAATGAAACCAAGCAATTTTTCCGATGACGTATTGCTAGTTTTTCAGAAAAAGCATGTTATTAGCATTCACACATACTAGGCCTAAAACAGTGTTTACTAAAAAAACATTGATTTTCTGAAAAAACAGTCGATTAAACTCACATAAAAATGCTTTAAACCAATGTAAACCACTGAATTGCAATGAAACCAAGCCATTTTTCCAAAGAATTACTGCTAGTTTTTCAGAAAAAACATGTTATTTGCAATCACACTAACTAGGACTAAAACAGTGTTTACTAAAAAAACATTGATTTTCTGAAAAACAGTCGATTAAACTCTCATAAAGAGGCTTTAAACCAATGTAAATCACTGAATTGCAATGAAACCAAGCAATGTTTCCAATGAATTACTGCTAGTTTTTCAGAAAAAACATATCATTTGCCAACACACTAACTTGGCCTAAAACAGTGTTTACTATAAAAACACTGATTTTCTCAAAAACAGTCGCTTGAACTCACATAAAAATGCTTTAAACCAATGTAAAACACTGAATTGCAATGAAACCAAGAAATTTTTCCGATGACGTATTGCTAGTTTTTCAGAAAAAGCATGTTATTTGCATTCACACTAACTAGGCCTAAAACAGTGTTTACTAAAAAACATTGATTTTCTGAAAAACAGTCGATTAAACTCTCATAAAGAGGCTTTAAACCAATGTAAATCACTGAATTGCAATGAAACCAAGCAATGTTTCCAATGAATTACTGCTAGTTTTTCAGAAAAAACATATCATTTGCCAACACACTAACTTGGCCTAAAACAGTGTTTACTATAAAAACACTGATTTTCTCAAAAACAGTCGCTTGAACTCACATAAAAATGCTTTAAACCAATGTAAAACACTGAATTGCAATGAAACCAAGAAATTTTTCCGATGACGTATTGCTAGTTTTTCAGAAAAAGCATGTTATTTGCATTCACACTAACTAGGCCTAAAACAGTGTTTACTAAAAAACATTGATTTTCTGAAAAACAGTCGATTAAACTCACATAACCGATGACGTATTGCTAGTTTTTCAGAAAAAGCATGTTATTTGCATTCACAGTAACTAGGCCTAAAACAGTGTTTACTAAAAAAACATTGATTTTCTGAAAAACAGTCAATTAAACTCACATAAAAATGCTTTAAACCAATGTAAACCACTGAATTGCAATGAAACCAAGCCATTTTTCCAAAGAATTACTGCTAGTTTCTCAGAAAAAACATGTTATTTGCAATCACACTAACTTGGCCTAAACAGTGTTTACTAAAAAAACATTGATTTTCTCAAAAACAGTCGCTTGAAGTCACATAGAAATGCTTTAAACCAATGTAGAACACTTAATTGCAATAAAACCAAGCAATGTTTCCAATGAATAACTGCTAGTTTTTCAGAAAAAACATTTTATTTGCCAACACACTAACTTGGCCTAAAACAGTGTTTACTAAAAAAACATTGATTTTTTTCAAAAACAGTCGATTAAACTCACATAAAAATGCTTTAAACCAATGTAAAACACTGAATTGCAATGAAACCAAGCAATTTTTCCGATCACGTATTGCTAGTTTTTCAGAAAAAGCATGTTATTTGCATTCACACTAACTAGGCCTAAAACAGTGTTTACTAAAAAAACATTGATTTTCTGAAAAAAAGTCGATTAAACTCACATAAAAATGCTTTAAACCAATGTAAACCACTGAATTGCAATGAAACCAAGCCATTTTTCCAAAGAATTACTGCTAGTTTCTCAGAAAAAACATGTTATTTGCAATCACACTCACTTGGCCAAAAACATTGTTTACTAAAAAAAACATTGATTTTCTCAAAAACAGTCGACTAAACTCACATAAAAATGCTGTAAACCAATGTAAACAACTGAATTGAAATGAAACCAAGCAATTTTTCCAATGAATTACTGCTAGTTATTCAGAAAAAACATGTTTTTTGCAATCACACTAACTTGGCCTAAACAGTGTTTACTAAAAAAACATTGATTTTCTCAAAAAACAGTCGCTTGAACTCACATAAAAATGCTTTAAACCAATGTAAAACACTGAATTGCAATGAAACCAAGCAATGTTTCCAATGAATTACTGCTAGTTTTTCAGAAAAAACATATCATTTGCCAACACACTAACTTGGCCTAAAACAGTGTTTACTAAAAAAACATTGATTTTTTCAAAAACAGTCGATTAAACTCACATCAAAATGCTTTAAACCAATGTCAAACACTGAATTGCAATGAAACCAAGCAATTTTTCCGATGACGTATTGCTAGTTTTTCAGAAAAAGGATGTTATTTGCATTCACACTAACTAGGCCTAAAACAGTGTTTACTAAAAAAACATTGATTTTCTGAAAAACAGTCGATTAAACTCACATAAAAATGCTTTAAACCAATGTAAACCACTGAATTGCAATGAAACCAAGCCATTTTTCCAAAGAATTACTGCTAGTTTCTCAGAAAAAACATGTTATTTGCAATCACACAAACTTGGCCTAAAACATTGTTTACTAAAAAAAACATTGATTTTCTCAAAAACAGTCGATTAAACTCACATAAAAATGCTTTAAACCAATGTAAACAACTGAATTGCAATGAAACCAAGCCATTTTTCCAATGAATTACTGCTAGTTATTCAGAAAAAACATATTATTTGCAATCACACTAACTTGGCCTAAAACAGTGTTTACTAAAAAAACATTGATTTTCTCAAAAACAGTCGATTAAACTCACATAAAAATGCTTTAAACCAATGTAAAACACTGAATTGCAATGAAACCAAGCCATTTTTCCAATGAATTACTGCTAGTTTTTCAGAAAAAACATGTTATTTGCAATCACACTAACTTGGCCTAAAACAGTGTTTACTAAAAAAACATTGATTTTCTCAAAAACAGTCGATTAAACTCACATAAAAAATGCTTTAAACCAATGTAAAACACTGAATTGCAATGAAACCAAGAAATTTTTCCAATGAATTACTGCTAGTTTTTCAGAAAAAACATATTATTTGCAATCACACTAACTAAGCCTAAAACAGTGTTTACTAAAAAAACATTGATTTTCTCAAAAACAGTTGACTAAACTCACACAAAAATGCTTTAAACCAATGTAAATCACTGAATTGCAATGAAACCAAGCCATTTTTCCAATGAATTACTGCTAGTTTTTCAGAAAAAACATATTATTTGCCAATCACACTAACTTGGCCTAAAACAGTGTTTACTAAAAAAACATTGATTTTCTCAAAAACAGTCGATTAAACTCACACAAAAATGCTTTAAACCAATGTAAAACACTGAATTGCAATAAAACCAAGCAATTTTTCCAATGCCTTATTGCTAGTTTTTCAGAAAAAGCATGTTATTTGCAATCACACTAACTAGGACTAAAACAGTGTTTACTAAAAAAACATTGATTTTCTGAAAAACAGTCGATTAAACTCTCATAAAGAGGCTTTAAACCAAAGTAAATCACTGAATTGCAATGAAACCAAGCAATTTTTCCGATGACGTATTGCTAGTTTTTCAGAAAAAGCATGTTATTAGCATTCACACATACTAGGCCTAAAACAGTGTTTACTAAAAAAACATTGATTTTCTCAAAAACAGTCGATTAAACTCACACAAAAATGCTTTAAACCAATGTAAAACACTGAATTGCAATGAAACCAAGCCATTTTTCCAATGAATTACTGCTAGTTTTTCAGAAAAAACATATTATTTGCAATCACACTAACTTGGCCTAAAACAGTGTTTACTAAAAAAACATTGATTTTCTCAAAAACAGTCGATTAAACTCACACAAAAATGCTTTAAACCAATGTAAATCACTGAATTGCAATGAAACCAAGCCATTTTTCCAATGAATTACTGCTAGTTTTTCAGAAAAAACATATTATTTGCAATCACACTAACTTGGCCTAAAACAGTGTTTACTAAAAAAACATTGATTTTCTCAAAAAACAGTCGATTAAACTCACAAAAAAATGCTTTAAACCAATGTAAAACACTGAATTGCAATGAAACCAAGCCATTTTTCCAATGAATTATTGCTAGTTTTTCAGAAAAAACATATTATTTGCAATCACACTAACTTGGCCTAAAACAGTGTTTACTAAAAAAACATTGATTTTCTCAAAAACAGTCGATTAAACTCACACAAAAATGCTTTAAACCAATGTAAATCACTGAATTGCAATGAAACCAAGCCATTTTTCCAATGAATTACTGCTAGTTTTTCAGAAAAAACATATTATTTGCAATCACACTAACTTGGCCTAAAACAGTGTTTACTAAAAAAACATTGATTTTCTCAAAAACAGTCGATTAAACTCACACAAAAATGCTTTAAACCAATGTAAAACACTGAATTGCAATGAAACCAAGCCATTTTTCCAATGAATTATTGCTAGTTTTTCAGAAAAAACATATTATTTGCAATCACACTAACTTGGCCTAAAACAGTGTTTACTAAAAAAACATTGATTTTCTCAAAAACAGTCGATTAAACTCACACAAAAATGCTTTAAACCAATGTAAATCACTGAATTGCAATGAAACCAAGCCATTTTTCCAATGAATTACTGCTAGTTTTTCAGAAAAAACATATTATTTGCAATCACACTAACTTGGCCTAAAACAGTGTTTACTAAAAAAACATTGATTTTCTCAAAAACAGTCGATTAAACTCACACAAAAATGCTTTAAACCAATGTAAATCACTGAATTGCAATGAAAACCAAGCCATTTTTCCAATGAATTACTGCTAGTTTTTCAGAAAAAACATATTATTTGCAATCACACTAACTTGGCCTAAAACAGTGTTTACTAAAAAAACATTGATTTTCTCAAAAACATTCGATTAAACTCACACAAAAATGCTTTAAACCAATGTAAATCACTGAATTGCAATGAAACCAAGCCATTTTTCCAATGAATTACTGCTAGTTTTTCAGAAAAAACATATTATTTGCAATCACACTAACTTGGCCTAAAACAGTGTTTACTAAAAAAACATTGATTTTCTCAAAAACAGTCGATTAAACTCACACAAAAATGCTTTAAACCAATGTAAAACACTGAATTGCAATGAAACCAAGCCATTTTTCCAATGAATTACTGCTAGTTTTTCAGAAAAAACATATTATTTGCAATCACACTAACTTGGCCTAAACAGTGTTTACTAAAAAAACATTGATTTTCTCAAAAACAGTCGATTAAACTAAGACAAAAATGCTTTAAACCTATGTAAAACACTAAATTGCAATAAAACCAAGCAATTTTTCCAATGAATTATTGCTAGTTTTTCAGAAAAAACATATTATTTGCCAATCACGCTAACATGGCCTAAAACAGTGTTTACTAAAAAAACATTGATTTTCTCAAAAATAGTCGATTAAACTCAGACAAAAATGCTTTAAACCTATGTAAAACACTGAATTGCAATGAAACCAAGCCATTTTTCCAATGAATTGTTGCTAGTTTTTCAGAAAAAACATATTATTTGCAATCACACTAACATGGCCTAAAACAGTGTTTACTAAAAAAACATTGATTTTCTCAAAAACAGTTGATTAAACTCAGACAAAAATGCTTTAAACCTATGTAAACCACTGAATTGCAATGAAACCAAGCCATTTTTCCAAAGAATTACTGCTAGTTTCTCAGAAAAAACATGTTATTTGCAATCACACTCACTTGGCCAAAAACATTGTTTACTAAAAAAAACATTGATTTTCTCAAAAACAGTCGACTAAACTCACATAAAAATGCTGTAAACCAATGTAAACAACTGAATTGAAATGAAACCAAGCAATTTTTCCAATGAATTACTGCTAGTTATTCAGAAAAAACATGTTTTTTGCAATCACACTAACTTGGCCTAAACAGTGTTTACTAAAAAAACATTGATTTTCTCAAAAAACAGTCGCTTGAACTCACATAAAAATGCTTTAAACCAATGTAAAACACTGAATTGCAATGAAACCAAGCAATGTTTCCAATGAATTACTGCTAGTTTTTCAGAAAAAACATATCATTTGCCAACACACTAACTTGGCCTAAAACAGTGTTTACTAAAAAAACATTGATTTTTTCAAAAACAGTCGATTAAACTCACATCAAAATGCTTTAAACCAATGTCAAACACTGAATTGCAATGAAACCAAGCAATTTTTCCGATGACGTATTGCTAGTTTTTCAGAAAAAGGATGTTATTTGCATTCACACTAACTAGGCCTAAAACAGTGTTTACTAAAAAAACATTGATTTTCTGAAAAACAGTCAATTAAACTCACATAAAAATGCTTTAAACCAATGTAAACCACTGAATTGCAATGAAACCAAGCCATTTTTCCAAAGAATTACTGCTAGTTTCTCAGAAAAAACATGTTATTTGCAATCACACAAACTTGGCCTAAAACATTGTTTACTAAAAAAAACATTGATTTTCTCAAAAACAGTCGACTAAACTCACATAAAAATGCTGTAAACCAATGTAAACAACTGAATTGAAATGAAACCAAGCAATTTTTCCAATGAATTACTGCTAGTTATTCAGAAAAAACATGTTTTTTGCAATCACACTAACTTGGCCTAAACAGTGTTTACTAAAAAAACATTGATTTTCTCAAAAACAGTCGCTTGAACTCACATAAAAATGCTTTAAACCAATGTAAAACACTGAATTGCAATGAAACCAAGAAATTTTTCCAATGAATTACTGCTAGTTTTTTAGAAAAAACATGTTATTTGCAAGCACACTAACTTTGCCTAAAACAGTGTTTACTAAAAAAACATTGATTTTCTCAAAAACAGTCGATTAAAGTCACATAAAAATGCTTTAAACCAATGTAAAACACTGAATTGCAATGAAACCAAGAAATTTTTCCAATGAATTACTGCTAGTTTTTCAGAAAAAACATGTTATTTGCAATCATACTAACTAAGCCTAAAACAGTGTTTACTAAAAAAACATTGATTTTCTCAAAAACAGTCGACTAAACTCACATAAAAATGCTTTAAACCAATGTAAATCACTGAATTGCAATGAAACCAAGCAATTTTTCCAATGAATTACTGCTAGTTTTTCAGAAAAAACATATCATTTGCCAACACACTAACTTGGCCTAAAACAGTGTTTACTAACATAACATTGATTTTTTCAAAAACAGTCCATTAAACTCACATAAAAATGCTTTAAACCAATGTAAAACACTGATTTGCAATAAAACCAAGCAATTTTTCCAATGCCTTATTGCTAGTTTTTCAGAAAAAGCATGTTATTTGCAATCACACTAACTAGGACTAAAACAGTGTTTACTAAAAAAACATTGATTTTCTGAAAAACAGTCGATTAAACTCTCATAAAGAGGCTTTAAACCAAAGTAAATCACTGAATTGCAATGAAACCAAGCAATTTTTCCGATGACGTATTGCTAGTTTTTCAGAAAAAGCATGTTATTAGCATTCACACATACTAGGCCTAAAACAGTGTTTACTAAAAAAACATTGATTTTCTGAAAAACAGTCGATTAAACTCACATAAAAATGCTTTAAACCAATGTAAACCACTGAATTGCAATGAAACCAAGCCATTTTTCCAAAGAATTACTGCTAGTTTTTCAGAAAAAACATGTTATTTGCAATCACACTAACTAGGACTAAAACAGTGTTTACTAAAAAAACATTGATTTTCTGAAAAACAGTCGATTAAACTCTCATAAAGAGGCTTTAAACCAATGTAAATCACTGAATTGCAATGAAACCAAGCAATGTTTCCAATGAATTACTGCTAGTTTTTCAGAAAAAACATATCATTTGCCAACACACTAACTTGGCCTAAAACAGTGTTTACTATAAAAACACTGATTTTCTCAAAAACAGTCGCTTGAACTCACATAAAAATGCTTTAAACCAATGTAAAACACTGAATTGCAATGAAACCAAGAAATTTTTCCGATGACGTATTGCTAGTTTTTCAGAAAAAGCATGTTATTTGCATTCACACTAACTAGGCCTAAAACAGTGTTTACTAAAAAACATTGATTTTCTGAAAAACAGTCGATTAAACTCTCATAAAGAGGCTTTAAACCAATGTAAATCACTGAATTGCAATGAAACCAAGCAATGTTTCCAATGAATTACTGCTAGTTTTTCAGAAAAAACATATCATTTGCCAACACACTAACTTGGCCTAAAACAGTGTTTACTATAAAAACACTGATTTTCTCAAAAACAGTCGCTTGAACTCACATAAAAATGCTTTAAACCAATGTAAAACACTGAATTGCAATGAAACCAAGAAATTTTTCCGATGATGTATTGCTAGTTTTTCAGAAAAAGCATGTTATTTGCATTCACACTAACTAGGCCTAAAACAGTGTTTACTAAAAAACATTGATTTTCTGAAAAACAGTCGATTAAACTCACATAAAAATGCTTTAAACCAATGTAAATCACTCAATTGCAATGAAACCAAGCAATTTTTGCAATGAATTACTGCTAGTTTTTCAGAAAAAACATGTTATTTGCAATCACACTAACTTGGCCTAAAACAGTGTTTACTAAAAAAACACTGATTTTCTCAAAAACAGTCGCTTGAACTCACATAAAAATGCTTTAAACCAATGTAAAACACTGAATTGCAATGAAACCAAGAAATTTTTCCGATGACGTATTGCTAGTTTTTCAGAAAAAGCATGTTATTTGCATTCACACTAACTAGGTCTAAAACAGTGTTTACTAAAAAAACATTGATTTTCTGAAAAACATTCGATTAAACTCACATAAAAATGCTTTAAACCAATGTAAATCACTGAATTGCAATGAAACCAAGCAATTTTTCCAATGAATTACTGCTAGTTTTTCAGAAAAAACATGTTATTTGCAATCACACTAACTTGGCCTAAAACAGTGTTTACTAAAAAAACACTGATTTTCTCAAAAACAGTCGCTTGAACTCACATAAAAATGCTTTAAACCAATGTAAAACACTGAATTGCAATGAAACCAAGAAATTTTTCCAATGAATTACTGCTAGTTTTTCAGAAAAAACATGTTATTTGCAATCACACTAACTTGGCCTAAACAGTGTTTACTAAAAAAACATTGATTTTCTCAAAAACAGTCGCTTGAAGTCACATAAAAATGCTTTAAACCAATGTAGAACACTTAATTGCAATAAAACCAAGCAATGTTTCCAATGAATAACTGCTAGTTTTTCAGAAAAAACATTTTATTTGCCAACACACTAACTTGGCCTAAAACAGTGTTTACTAAAAAAACATTGATTTTTTCAAAAACAGTCGATTAAACTCACATAAAAATGCTTTAAACCAATGTAAAACACTGAATTGCAATGAAACCAAGCAATTTTTCCGATCACGTATTGCTAGTTTTTCAGAAAAAGCATGTTATTTGCATTCACACTAACTAGGCCTAAAACAGTGTTTACTAAAAAAACATTGATTTTCTGAAAAAAAGTCGATTAAACTCACATAAAAATGCTTTAAACCAATGTAAACCACTGAATTGCAATGAAACCAAGCCATTTTTCCAAAGAATTACTGCTAGTTTCTCAGAAAAAACATGTTATTTGCAATCACACTCACTTGGCCAAAAACATTGTTTACTAAAAAAAACATTGATTTTCTCAAAAACAGTCGACTAAACTCACATAAAAATGCTGTAAACCAATGTAAACAACTGAATTGAAATGAAACCAAGCAATTTTTCCAATGAATTACTGCTAGTTATTCAGAAAAAACATGTTTTTTGCAATCACACTAACTTGGCCTAAACAGTGTTTACTAAAAAAACATTGATTTTCTCAAAAAACAGTCGCTTGAACTCACATAAAAATGCTTTAAACCAATGTAAAACACTGAATTGCAATGAAACCAAGCAATGTTTCCAATGAATTACTGCTAGTTTTTCAGAAAAAACATATCATTTGCCAACACACTAACTTGGCCTAAAACAGTGTTTACTAAAAAAACATTGATTTTTTCAAAAACAGTCGATTAAACTCACATCAAAAATGCTTTAAACCAATGTAAAACACTGAATTGCAATGAAACCAAGCCATTTTGCCAATGAATTATTGCTAGTTTTTCAGAAAAAACATATCATTTGCAATCACACTTACATAGGCCTAAAAACAGTGTTTACTAGAAAAACATTGATTTTCTCAAAAACAGTCGATTAAACTCACATAAAAATGCTTTAAACCTATGTAAACCACTGAATTGCAATAAAACCAAGCCATTTTTCCAATGAATTATTGCTAGTTTTTCAGAAAAAAACACATTATTTGCAATCACACTAACATGGCCTAAAACAGTGTTTACTAAAAAAAACATTGATTTTCTCAAAAACAGTCGATTAAACTCACAGAAAAATGCTTTAAACCAATGTAAAACAACTGAATTGCAATGAAACCAAGCCATTTTTCCAATGAATTATTGCTAGTTTTTCAGAAAAAATATATTATTTGCAATCACACTAACATGGCCTAAACAGTGTTTACTAAAAAAACATTGATTTTCTCACAAACAGTCGATTAAACTCAGATAAAAATGCTTTAAACCTATGTAAAACACTGAATTGCAATGAAACCAAGCCATTTTTCCAATGAATTGTTGCTAGTTTTTCAGAAAAAACAAATTATTTGCAATCACACTAACATGGCCTAAGACAGTGTTTACTAAAAAAACATTGATTTTCTCAAAAACAGTCGATTAAACTCAGACCAAAATGCTTTAAACCTATATAAAATACTGAATTGCAATGAAACCAAGCCTTTTTTCCAATGATTTATTGCTAGTTTTTCAGAAAAAACATATTATTTGCAATCACACTAACATGGCCTAAAACAGTGCTTACTAAAAAAACATTGATTTTCTCAAAAACAGTTGAATAAACTCAGACAAAATGTTTAAACCTATGTAAAACACTGAATTGCAATCAAACCAAGCCATTTTTCCAATGAATTATTGCTAGTTTTTCAGAAAAACATATTATTTGCAATCACACTAACATGGCCTAAAACAGTGTTTACTAAAAAAAACATTGATTTTCTCAAAACAGTCGATTAAACTCAGACAAAAATGCTTTAAACCAATGTAAAACACTGATTTGCAATAAAACCAAGCAATTTTTCCAATGCCTTATTGCTAGTTTTTCAGAAAAAGCATGTTATTTGCAATCACACTAACTAGGACTAAAACAGTGTTTACTAAAAAAACATTGATTTTCTGAAAAACAGTCGATTAAACTCTCATAAAGAGGCTTTAAACCAAAGTAAATCACTGAATTGCAATGAAACCAAGCAATTTTTCCGATGACGTATTGCTAGTTTTTCAGAAAAAGCATGTTATTAGCATTCACACATACTAGGCCTAAAACAGTGTTTACTAAAAAAACATTGATTTTCTGAAAAACAGTCGATTAAACTCACATAAAAATGCTTTAAACCAATGTAAACCACTGAATTGCAATGAAACCAAGCCATTTTTCCAAAGAATTACTGCTAGTTTTTCAGAAAAAACATGTTATTTGCAATCACACTAACTAGGACTAAAACAGTGTTTACTAAAAAAACATTGATTTTCTGAAAAACAGTCGATTAAACTCTCATAAAGAGGCTTTAAACCAATGTAAATCACTGAATTGCAATGAAACCAAGCAATGTTTCCAATGAATTACTGCTAGTTTTTCAGAAAAAACATATCATTTGCCAACACACTAACTTGGCCTAAAACAGTGTTTACTATAAAAACACTGATTTTCTCAAAAACAGTCGCTTGAACTCACATAAAAATGCTTTAAACCAATGTAAAACACTGAATTGCAATGAAACCAAGAAATTTTTCCGATGACGTATTGCTAGTTTTTCAGAAAAAGCATGTTATTTGCATTCACACTAACTAGGCCTAAAACAGTGTTTACTAAAAAACATTGATTTTCTGAAAAACAGTCGATTAAACTCTCATAAAGAGGCTTTAAACCAATGTAAATCACTGAATTGCAATGAAACCAAGCAATGTTTCCAATGAATTACTGCTAGTTTTTCAGAAAAAACATATCATTTGCCAACACACTAACTTGGCCTAAAACAATGCTTACTAAAAAACATTGATTTTCTCAAAAATAGTCGATTAAACTCAGACAAAAATGCTTTAAACCTATGTAAAACACTGAATTGCAATGAAACCAAGCCATTTTTCCAATGAATTGTTGCTAGTTTTTCAGAAAAAACATATTATTTGCAATCACACTAACATGGCCTAAAACAGTGTTTACTAAAAAAACATTGATTTTCTCAAAAACAGTTGATTAAACTCAGACAAAAATGCTTTAAACCTATGTAAAACACTGAATTGCAATGAAACCAAACAATTTTTCCAATGAATTATTGCTAGTTTTTCAGAAAAAACATATTATTTGCAATCACACTAACATGGCCTAAAACAGTGTTTACTAAAATAACATTGATTTTCTCAAAAACATTCAATTAAACTCAGACAAAAATGCTTTAAACCTTTGTAAAATACTGAATTGCAATGAAACCAAGCCATTTTTCCAATGAATTACTGCTAGTTTTCAGAAAAAACATATTATTTGCAATCACACTAACTTGGCCTAAAACAGTGTTTACTAAAAAAACATTGATGTTCTCAAAAACAGTCGATTAAACTCAGACAAAAATGCTGTAAACCTTTGTAAAATCACTGAATTGCAATAAAACCAAGCCTTTTTTCCAATGAATTATCTGCTAGTTTTTCAGAAAAAACATATTATTTGCGATCACACTAACATGGCCTAAAACAGTGTTTACTAAAAAAACATTGATTTTTTCAAAAACAGTTGATTAAACTCACACAAAAATGCTTTAAACCAATGTAAATCACTGAATTGCAATGAAACCAAGCCATTTTTCCAATGCATTATTGCTAGTTTTTGAGAAAAAACATATTATTTGCAATCACACTAACATGGCCTAAAACAGTGTTTACTAAAAAAACATTGATTTTCTCAAAAACAGTCGATTAAACTAAGACAAAAATGCTTTAAACCTATGTAAAACACTAAATTGCAATAAAACCAAGCAATTTTTCCAATGAATTATTGCTAGTTTTTCAGAAAAAACATATTATTTGCAATCACGCTAACATGGCCCTAAAACAGTGTTTACTAAAAAAACATTGATTTTCTCAAAAATAGTCGATTAAACTCAGACAAAAATGCTTTAAACCTATGTAAAACACTGAATTGCAATGAAACCAAGCCATTTTTCCAATGAATTACTGCTAGTTTTTCAGAAAAAACATATTATCTGCAATCACACTAACTTGGCCTAAAACAGTGTTTACTAAAAAAACACTGATTTTCTCAAAAACAGTTGATTAAACTCAGACAAAAATGCTTTAAAACCTATGTAAATCACTGAATTGCAATGAAACCAAGCAATTTTTCCAATGAATTATTGCCAGTTTTTCAGAAAAATTATATTATTTCCAATCACACTTACATGGCCTAAAACAGTGTTTACTAAAAATAACATTGATTTTCTCAAAAACATTCGATTAAACTCACCACAAAAATGCTTTAAACCTTTGTAAATCACTGAATTGCAATAAAACCAAGCCATTTTTCCAATGACTTATTGCTAGTTTTTCAGAAAAAAGATATTATTTGCAATCACACTAACATGGCCTAAAACAGTGTTTACTAAAAAAACATTGATTTTCTCAAAAACATTCGATTAAACTCAGACAAAAATGCTTTAAACCTTTGTAAAATACTGAATTGCAATAAAACCAAGCCATTTTTCCAATGAATTATCTGCTAGTTTTTCAGAAAAAAACATATTATTTGCAATCACACTAACATGGCCTAAAACAGTGTTTACTAAAAAAACATTGATTTTTTCAAAAACAGTCGATTAAACTCACACAAAGAATGCGTTAAACCAATGTAAAATCACTGAATTGCAATGAAACGAAGCCATTTTTCCAATGAATTACTGCTAGTTTTTCAGAAAAAGCATTTTTTTTTGCAATCACAGTAACTTGGCCTAAAACAGTGTTTACTAAAAAAAACATTGATTTTCTCAAAAACAGTCGATTAAACTCACACAAAAATGCTTTAAACCAATGTAATTCACTGAATTGCAATGAAACCAAGCCATTTTTCCAATGAATTACTGCTAGTTTTTCAGAAAAAACATATTATTTGCAATCACACTAACTTGGCCTAAAACAGTGTTTACTAAAAAACATTGATTTTCTCAAAAACAGTCGATTAAACTCACACAAAAATGCGTTAAACCAATGTAAATCACTGAATTGCAATGAAACGAAGCCATTTTTCCAATGAATTACTGCTAGTTTTTCAAAAAAAAAATTTTTTTGCAATCACACTAACTTGGCCTAAACAGTGTTTACTAAAAAAACATTGATTTTCTCAAAAACAGTCGATTAAACTCACACAAAAATGCTTTAAACCAATGTAAATCACTGATTTGCAATGAAATCAAGCCATTTTTCCAATGAATTACTGCTAGTTTTTCAGAAAAAACATATTATTTGCAATCACACTAACTTGGCCTAAAACAGTGTTTACTAAAAAAACATTGATTTTCTCAAAAACAGTCGATTAAAGTCACATAAAAATGCTTTAAACCAATGTAAAACACTGAATTGCAATGAAACCAAGAAATTTTTCCAATGAATTACTGCTAGTTTTTCAGAAAAAACATGTTATTTGCAATCATACTAACTAAGCCTAAAACAGTGTTTACTAAAAAAACATTGATTTTCTCAAAAACAGTCGACTAAACTCACATAAAAATGCTTTAAACCAATGTAAATCACTGAATTGCAATGAAACCAAGCAATTTTTCCAATGAATTACTGCTAGTTTTTCAGAAAAAACATATCATTTGCCAACACACTAACTTGGCCTAAAACAGTGTTTACTAACATAACATTGATTTTTTCAAAAACAGTCCATTAAACTCACATAAAAATGCTTTAAACCAATGTAAAACACTGATTTGCAATAAAACCAAGCAATTTTTCCAATGCCTTATTGCTAGTTTTTCAGAAAAAGCATGTTATTTGCAATCACACTAACTAGGACTAAAACAGTGTTTACTAAAAAAACATTGATTTTCTGAAAAACAGTCGATTAAACTCTCATAAAGAGGCTTTAAACCAAAGTAAATCACTGAATTGCAATGAAACCAAGCAATTTTTCCGATGACGTATTGCTAGTTTTTCAGAAAAAGCATGTTATTAGCATTCACACATACTAGGCCTAAAACAGTGTTTACTAAAAAAACATTGATTTTCTGAAAAACAGTCGATTAAACTCACATAAAAATGCTTTAAACCAATGTAAACCACTGAATTGCAATGAAACCAAGCCATTTTTCCAAAGAATTACTGCTAGTTTTTCAGAAAAAACATGTTATTTGCAATCACACTAACTAGGACTAAAACAGTGTTTACTAAAAAAACATTGATTTTCTGAAAAACAGTCGATTAAACTCTCATAAAGAGGCTTTAAACCAATGTAAATCACTGAATTGCAATGAAACCAAGCAATGTTTCCAATGAATTACTGCTAGTTTTTCAGAAAAAACATATCATTTGCCAACACACTAACTTGGCCTAAAACAGTGTTTACTATAAAAACACTGATTTTCTCAAAAACAGTCGCTTGAACTCACATAAAAATGCTTTAAACCAATGTAAAACACTGAATTGCAATGAAACCAAGAAATTTTTCCGATGACGTATTGCTAGTTTTTCAGAAAAAGCATGTTATTTGCATTCACACTAACTAGGCCTAAAACAGTGTTTACTAAAAAACATTGATTTTCTGAAAAACAGTCGATTAAACTCTCATAAAGAGGCTTTAAACCAATGTAAATCACTGAATTGCAATGAAACCAAGCAATGTTTCCAATGAATTACTGCTAGTTTTTCAGAAAAAACATATCATTTGCCAACACACTAACTTGGCCTAAAACAGTGTTTACTATAAAAACACTGATTTTCTCAAAAACAGTCGCTTGAACTCACATAAAAATGCTTTAAACCAATGTACCGATGACGTATTGCTAGTTTTTCAGAAAAAGCATGTTATTTGCATTCACAGTAACTAGGCCTAAAACAGTGTTTACTAAAAAAACATTGATTTTCTGAAAAACAGTCAATTAAACTCACATAAAAATGCTTTAAACCAATGTAAACCACTGAATTGCAATGAAACCAAGCCATTTTTCCAAAGAATTACTGCTAGTTTCTCAGAAAAAACATGTTATTTGCAATCACACTAACTTGGCCTAAACAGTGTTTACTAAAAAAACATTGATTTTCTCAAAAACAGTCGCTTGAAGTCACATAGAAATGCTTTAAACCAATGTAGAACACTTAATTGCAATAAAACCAAGCAATGTTTCCAATGAATAACTGCTAGTTTTTCAGAAAAAACATTTTATTTGCCAACACACTAACTTGGCCTAAAACAGTGTTTACTAAAAAAACATTGATTTTTTTCAAAAACAGTCGATTAAACTCACATAAAAATGCTTTAAACCAATGTAAAACACTGAATTGCAATGAAACCAAGCAATTTTTCCGATCACGTATTGCTAGTTTTTCAGAAAAAGCATGTTATTTGCATTCACACTAACTAGGCCTAAAACAGTGTTTACTAAAAAAACATTGATTTTCTGAAAAAAAGTCGATTAAACTCACATAAAAATGCTTTAAACCAATGTAAACCACTGAATTGCAATGAAACCAAGCCATTTTTCCAAAGAATTACTGCTAGTTTCTCAGAAAAAACATGTTATTTGCAATCACACTCACTTGGCCAAAAACATTGTTTACTAAAAAAAACATTGATTTTCTCAAAAACAGTCGACTAAACTCACATAAAAATGCTGTAAACCAATGTAAACAACTGAATTGAAATGAAACCAAGCAATTTTTCCAATGAATTACTGCTAGTTATTCAGAAAAAACATGTTTTTTGCAATCACACTAACTTGGCCTAAACAGTGTTTACTAAAAAAACATTGATTTTCTCAAAAAACAGTCGCTTGAACTCACATAAAAATGCTTTAAACCAATGTAAAACACTGAATTGCAATGAAACCAAGCAATGTTTCCAATGAATTACTGCTAGTTTTTCAGAAAAAACATATCATTTGCCAACACACTAACTTGGCCTAAAACAGTGTTTACTAAAAAAACATTGATTTTTTCAAAAACAGTCGATTAAACTCACATCAAAATGCTTTAAACCAATGTCAAACACTGAATTGCAATGAAACCAAGCAATTTTTCCGATGACGTATTGCTAGTTTTTCAGAAAAAGGATGTTATTTGCATTCACACTAACTAGGCCTAAAACAGTGTTTACTAAAAAAACATTGATTTTCTGAAAAACAGTCAATTAAACTCACATAAAAATGCTTTAAACCAATGTAAACCACTGAATTGCAATGAAACCAAGCCATTTTTCCAAAGAATTACTGCTAGTTTCTCAGAAAAAACATGTTATTTGCAATCACACAAACTTGGCCTAAAACATTGTTTACTAAAAAAAACATTGATTTTCTCAAAAACAGTCGACTAAACTCACATAAAAATGCTGTAAACCAATGTAAACAACTGAATTGAAATGAAACCAAGCAATTTTTCCAATGAATTACTGCTAGTTATTCAGAAAAAACATGTTTTTTGCAATCACACTAACTTGGCCTAAACAGTGTTTACTAAAAAAACATTGATTTTCTCAAAAACAGTCGCTTGAACTCACATAAAAATGCTTTAAACCAATGTAAAACACTGAATTGCAATGAAACCAAGAAATTTTTCCAATGAATTACTGCTAGTTTTTTAGAAAAAACATGTTATTTGCAAGCACACTAACTTTGCCTAAAACAGTGTTTACTAAAAAAACATTGATTTTCTCAAAAACAGTCGATTAAAGTCACATAAAAATGCTTTAAACCAATGTAAAACACTGAATTGCAATGAAACCAAGAAATTTTTCCAATGAATTACTGCTAGTTTTTCAGAAAAAACATGTTATTTGCAATCATACTAACTAAGCCTAAAACAGTGTTTACTAAAAAAACATTGATTTTCTCAAAAACAGTCGACTAAACTCACATAAAAATGCTTTAAACCAATGTAAATCACTGAATTGCAATGAAACCAAGCAATTTTTCCAATGAATTACTGCTAGTTTTTCAGAAAAAACATATCATTTGCCAACACACTAACTTGGCCTAAAACAGTGTTTACTAACATAACATTGATTTTTTCAAAAACAGTCCATTAAACTCACATAAAAATGCTTTAAACCAATGTAAAACACTGATTTGCAATAAAACCAAGCAATTTTTCCAATGCCTTATTGCTAGTTTTTCAGAAAAAGCATGTTATTTGCAATCACACTAACTAGGACTAAAACAGTGTTTACTAAAAAAACATTGATTTTCTGAAAAACAGTCGATTAAACTCTCATAAAGAGGCTTTAAACCAAAGTAAATCACTGAATTGCAATGAAACCAAGCAATTTTTCCGATGACGTATTGCTAGTTTTTCAGAAAAAGCATGTTATTAGCATTCACACATACTAGGCCTAAAACAGTGTTTACTAAAAAAACATTGATTTTCTGAAAAACAGTCGATTAAACTCACATAAAAATGCTTTAAACCAATGTAAACCACTGAATTGCAATGAAACCAAGCCATTTTTCCAAAGAATTACTGCTAGTTTTTCAGAAAAAACATGTTATTTGCAATCACACTAACTAGGACTAAAACAGTGTTTACTAAAAAAACATTGATTTTCTGAAAAACAGTCGATTAAACTCTCATAAAGAGGCTTTAAACCAATGTAAATCACTGAATTGCAATGAAACCAAGCAATGTTTCCAATGAATTACTGCTAGTTTTTCAGAAAAAACATATCATTTGCCAACACACTAACTTGGCCTAAAACAGTGTTTACTATAAAAACACTGATTTTCTCAAAAACAGTCGCTTGAACTCACATAAAAATGCTTTAAACCAATGTAAAACACTGAATTGCAATGAAACCAAGAAATTTTTCCGATGACGTATTGCTAGTTTTTCAGAAAAAGCATGTTATTTGCATTCACACTAACTAGGCCTAAAACAGTGTTTACTAAAAAACATTGATTTTCTGAAAAACAGTCGATTAAACTCTCATAAAGAGGCTTTAAACCAATGTAAATCACTGAATTGCAATGAAACCAAGCAATGTTTCCAATGAATTACTGCTAGTTTTTCAGAAAAAACATATCATTTGCCAACACACTAACTTGGCCTAAAACAGTGTTTACTATAAAAACACTGATTTTCTCAAAAACAGTCGCTTGAACTCACATAAAAATGCTTTAAACCAATGTAAAACACTGAATTGCAATGAAACCAAGAAATTTTTCCGATGACGTATTGCTAGTTTTTCAGAAAAAGCATGTTATTTGCATTCACACTAACTAGGCCTAAAACAGTGTTTACTAAAAAACATTGATTTTCTGAAAAACAGTCGATTAAACTCACATAAAAATGCTTTAAACCAATGTAAATCACTCAATTGCAATGAAACCAAGCAATTTTTGCAATGAATTACTGCTAGTTTTTCAGAAAAAACATGTTATTTGCAATCACACTAACTTGGCCTAAAACAGTGTTTACTAAAAAAACACTGATTTTCTCAAAAACAGTCGCTTGAACTCACATAAAAATGCTTTAAACCAATGTAAAACACTGAATTGCAATGAAACCAAGAAATTTTTCCGATGACGTATTGCTAGTTTTTCAGAAAAAGCATGTTATTTGCATTCACACTAACTAGGTCTAAAACAGTGTTTACTAAAAAAACATTGATTTTCTGAAAAACATTCGATTAAACTCACATAAAAATGCTTTAAACCAATGTAAATCACTGAATTGCAATGAAACCAAGCAATTTTTCCAATGAATTACTGCTAGTTTTTCAGAAAAAACATGTTATTTGCAATCACACTAACTTGGCCTAAAACAGTGTTTACTAAAAAAACACTGATTTTCTCAAAAACAGTCGCTTGAACTCACATAAAAATGCTTTAAACCAATGTAAAACACTGAATTGCAATGAAACCAAGAAATTTTTCCAATGAATTACTGCTAGTTTTTCAGAAAAAACATGTTATTTGCAATCACACTAACTTGGCCTAAACAGTGTTTACTAAAAAAACATTGATTTTCTCAAAAACAGTCGCTTGAAGTCACATAAAAATGCTTTAAACCAATGTAGAACACTTAATTGCAATAAAACCAAGCAATGTTTCCAATGAATAACTGCTAGTTTTTCAGAAAAAACATTTTATTTGCCAACACACTAACTTGGCCTAAAACAGTGTTTACTAAAAAAACATTGATTTTTTCAAAAACAGTCGATTAAACTCACATAAAAATGCTTTAAACCAATGTAAAACACTGAATTGCAATGAAACCAAGCAATTTTTCCGATCACGTATTGCTAGTTTTTCAGAAAAAGCATGTTATTTGCATTCACACTAACTAGGCCTAAAACAGTGTTTACTAAAAAAACATTGATTTTCTGAAAAAAAGTCGATTAAACTCACATAAAAATGCTTTAAACCAATGTAAACCACTGAATTGCAATGAAACCAAGCCATTTTTCCAAAGAATTACTGCTAGTTTCTCAGAAAAAACATGTTATTTGCAATCACACTCACTTGGCCAAAAACATTGTTTACTAAAAAAAACATTGATTTTCTCAAAAACAGTCGACTAAACTCACATAAAAATGCTGTAAACCAATGTAAACAACTGAATTGAAGTGAAACCAAGCAATTTTTCCAATGAATTATTGCTAGTTATTCAGAAAAAACATGTTTTTTGCAATCACACTAACTTGGCCTAAACAGTGTTTACTAAAAAAACATTGATTTTCTCAAAAACAGTCGCTTGAACTCACATAAAAATGCTGTAAACCAATGTAAAAAACTGAATTGAAATGAAACCAAGCAATTTTTCCAATGAATTACTGCTAGTTATTCAGAAAAAACATGCTTTTTGCAATCACACTAACTTGGCCTAAACAGTGTTTACTAAAAAAACATTGATTTTCTCAAAAACAGTCGATTAAACTCACATAAAAATGCTTTAAACCAATGTAAAACACTGAATTGCAATGAAACCAAGAAATTTTTCCAATGAATTACTGCTAGTTTTTCAGAAAAAACATGTTATTTGCAATCATACTAACTAAGCCTAAAACAGTGTTTACTAAAAAAACATTGATTTTCTCAAAAACAGTCGACTAAACTCACATAAAAATGCTTTAAACCAATGTAAATCACTGAATTGCAATGAAACCAAGCAATTTTTCCAATGAATTACTGCTAGTTTTTCAAAAAAAACATATCATTTGCCAACACACTAACTTGGCCTAAAACAGTGTTTACTAACATAACATTGATTTTTTCAAAAACAGTCCATTAAACTCACATAAAAATGCTTTAAACCAATGTAAAACACTGATTTGCAATAAAACCAAGCAATTTTTCCAATGCCTTATTGCTAGTTTTTCAGAAAAAGCATGTTATTTGCAATCACACTAACTAGGACTAAAACAGTGTTTACTAAAAAAACATTGATTTTCTGAAAAACAGTCGATTAAACTCTCATAAAGAGGCTTTAAACCAAAGTAAATCACTGAATTGCAATGAAATCAAGCAATTTTTCCGATGACGTATTGCTAGTTTTTCAGAAAAAGCATGTTATTAGCATTCACACATACTAGGCCTAAAACAGTGTTTACTAAAAAAACATTGATTTTCTGAAAAACAGTCGATTAAACTCACATAAAAATGCTTTAAACCAATGTAAACCACTGAATTGCAATGAAACCAAGCCATTTTTCCAAAGAATTACTGCTAGTTTTTCAGAAAAAACATGTTATTTGCAATCACACTAACTAGGACTAAAACAGTGTTTACTAAAAAAACATTGATTTTCTGAAAAACAGTCGATTAAACTCTCATAAAGAGGCTTTAAACCAATGTAAATCACTGAATTGCAATGAAACCAAGCAATGTTTCCAATGAATTACTGCTAGTTTTTCAGAAAAAACATATCATTTGCCAACACACTAACTTGGCCTAAAACAGTGTTTACTATAAAATCACTGATTTTCTCAAAAACAGTCGCTTGAACTCACATAAAAATGCTTTAAACCAATGTAAAACACTGAATTGCAATGAAACCAAGAAATTTTTCCGATGACGTATTGCTAGTTTTTCAGAAAAAGCATGTTATTTGCATTCACACTAACTAGGCCTAAAACAGTGTTTACTAAAAAACATTGATTTTCTGAAAAACAGTCGATTAAACTCTCATAAAGAGGCTTTAAACCAATGTAAATCACTGAATTGCAATGAAACCAAGCAATGTTTCCAATGAATTACTGCTAGTTTTTCAGAAAAAACATATCATTTGCCAACACACTAACTTGGCCTAAAACAGTGTTTACTATAAAAACACTGATTTTCTCAAAAACAGTCGCTTTAACTCACATAAAAATGCTTTAAACCAATGTAAAACACTGAATTGCAATGAAACCAAGAAATTTTTCCGATGACGTATTGCTAGTTTTTCAGAAAAAGCATGTTATTTGCATTCACACTAACTAGGCCTAAAGCAGTGTTTACTAAAAAACATTGATTTTCTGAAAAACAGTCGATTAAACTCACATAAAAATGCTTTAAACCAATGTAAATCACTGAATTGCAATGAAACCAAGCAATTTTTGCAATGAATTACTGCTAGTTTTTCAGAAAAAACATGTTATTTGCAATCACACTAACTTGGCCTAAAACAGTGTTTACTAAAAAAACACTGATTTTCTCAAAAACAGTCTCTTGAACTCACATAAAAATGCTTTAAACCAATGTAAAACACTGAATTGCAATGAAACCAAGAAATTTTTCCGATGACGTATTGCTAGTTTTTCAGAAAAAGCATGTTATTTGCATTCACACTAACTAGGTCTAAAACAGTGTTTACTAAAAAAACATTGATTTTCTGAAAAACATTCGATTAAACTCACATAAAAATGCTTTAAACCAATGTAAATCACTGAATTGCAATGAAACCAAGCAATTTTTCCAATGAATTACTGCTAGTTTTTCAGAAAAAACATGTTATTTGCAATCACACTAACTTGGCCTAAAACAGTGTTTACTAAAAAAACACTGATTTTCTCAAAAACAGTCGCTTGAACTCACATAAAAATTAGAACACTTAATTGCAATAAAACCAAGCAATGTTTCCAATGAATAACTGCTAGTTTTTCAGAAAAAACATTTTATTTGCCA
>CBDALO010000158.1:0-18977 GCA_965196985.1 Gammaproteobacteria bacterium
GATCAAGATAATTAAAACTGAGGCTGCTCCCATCAAAGTTTTTAATTTTTGACTCAGCAATAGGAGGACGTTTGGTGTATCGACCTAAGTATTTAACGTTTTGCTTGTGATTCTTTGAGGGCTTTGCGCAATGGGTGCTGCCTCTATATAATGTAGGCTATATTGCTGCTGGCACGCCAAAATCATTGACCTTCTCCCAAAACTGATCCCATCTGCCTTTAGTCTTTACTAGTGTTCTCAAGCATAAAACGATTTTCATTCCCTTGTCTTTCCAGCGCATTCCTGATCCCCCTAATCTTTGTTTAACAATTGTTTTACATGCTGCTTCAGTGACGCCAGAGCCAATTGGTGCATTCTGCTTAATCAAATTATGATACGACATTCGCTTTTCTTTAATATTATTTTCAAAATACGTAATTGTTCCTTCTAGCTTTTCTCTAAGCGATTTATTCAGTTTTTTATTTAGATGCTCTTTAAGCTCAGCAAGTATTCTACCTGCCGCACCTTTCTTGTGCTTTAAGTCATGACATCTCTCTTCGAGCCAAACATCACGCTCATCTCTTTCAGATTTTTTGGTAAATACTGCCTTTGATGCTTCGCCGAGATATTCAGTTGCATGCCAAAAATCTAAAATTTGCGTATCAGTATGTTTTTTTAGAAATGGCCAATTATTTTTTGCTCCATCAGCAACGCCAATTGTTTTAGCATCAGGGTAATATTTCTTTTTCAGCTTTATTTCCTTTTCAAGCCTATTAAAGAATTCATCTTTTCCATATTCTGGTGATGCTGCAACGTAGGTTGTGTGCAGGCGTGCACCATGCTTATCATACATGGAAATAGTTCCAACCATGCTCTCTCTATAACCATCATCAACGGTGAGAACATATGCACCATCTAAGCTAATACTTAGCATCTCAATGCCTGCATCAAGCTTTGGCTCTTCATATTCCCACTCAGCCTCTTTGGCTTGTGCAATACCGCCAACAAAATCAGTTGCCCGTTGCAAGTATGAATGTGAGATTTTACGGTTATGATTGACCTTGAGATCATCAATAACACTAGGAGCAGGTAAGTTTGAGTATTTATGTGAGATTATTTTTGCAAATCGCGGTGTTGATCCTTGGATAATTCTAGCCTTATCTTCTAAAGGACAAAAGATCTTCCCGCCTTTAGAGGTTTGATAAACATAACGCTTAACTCGAGCAACTCCATAAGGCGTTTGGTAATTTGCTTCATCTCTACTTCGTGCTGTTAGCTTTATTTTTCCAACATGGATAGGAGAGCCATCTGCATCAAACTTACTTAAAGCTTTTTCAGTGGCTAATGTTCCAACCTCATTAAGGCCGTCAAGAATTGCATCCTCACATTCAAGCATGGATCCTTTTAGTGGAAGCTTGAGCTCAATAGTTAATTCATTATTTTCATCAGAGAGAATTCTAGCTAACATCCAAACACCATCCGTAATCAAGTTAAAGTGTATATTATGCTATATTTTCTACATTATATAAAGGCAGCACCCTGCGCAATGTACTACCCATCGTTTTTGGTAAAGCTGATCAAGCAGTTGATTAAAGTTGAAAGTGTGGTTCAGTGTAGAGGCTAACTGATTTGGCAGAATAAGCCCTTTGTCCTGGTGGTGGTTTCTAAAAAGGTTAATGACCTCATAACGCCACATGGACATTAGTGTAGGTTGATGGAAGTAGAGGCTTTTCCATTGTGTTAACTCTTTGTTGATACCACCCAGAGTGATTGACGCATGAAGATGCACATTGCGCTTTAGATCTCTGCCAAAGGTGTGAAGCGCGATAAATACACCGGGTTTAACCCTCTTGTTTTTAGCAAGCTTGAGTAACACCTTTGCTGCTAATGGTGGGAGTAAATTAAGAAGCTCTCTGTTTGTCCAAAAGCAGTCCCAAAGAGTAGAGGGCATGGTGAATGTGATGTGTTGCCATGCAGTGTTGGGTAAGATTGCCATTTGTTGTTGTATCCATACTTCTGTGGCTTTTTTACCACACGATGAACAGCTTTTAGCTTTGCAGGTATGGCGGATGTATTTGACGTGTGAACAGTTTGGATTACTGCAATGATACTCTTTATGGCCACGCATAGGATGTTTGCAGCTAAGCAGCTTAACAATGCCAATGACAATAGCTTCTCTGATTTTATCTTTGTACTTGGTGTGAAAGTTCCACCAGTTCTGATTGGTTACCAAGATTTGTTTGATACTAAAGCGTTTCATTATTCTTAGAGTAAAATGAGAAGCGCGTATAGTAGGTGAGTTATTGCTCAGCTACCTGAAGCAATTTCTATAGCAGGTGTGTTATTTTTATTCGTTATTATTCCATGGGCAGGTTTGACTAGTTTGAGACTTAATAATACTCGTGGCTTTGTAAAGACTAAACTCTTAGAGGCTTAGAAAGTTGCCGGCGAAGCCGGCCTGACTTGATGGATAGAGCGTTATTTTGTCTGTAAAAACCAACTTCAGTACTTAGAAAAACCTTTAAAATTCTAAATGGCACTCTATTGTACCTGTCTCATCGCATAATATCTTAAATTAATTATGCTAATCAATCTAAAAAATTATTTATACCTCAAATTTTTCTCCTCTCAAAATAAATTATTAACTTTTAGGTAATAGCAATTATATCTCGTTAATAAGAACAAGAATGATCTATCCTAAAACCCTATGAAGCCTTATTATTCACTTCAACTTAAGTATCTAGGTGATCCGCTCCACTGGTCATCAATTTCCACTAAAACAGCTGATACGAGCCTTAGGCACGATTCAGTATTAGGGAAAATTCCAACTGTATGCGTCCTTCTTTTTACCTCTCTGTTTACGCGCTCAGCTATGTTACTGGTTCTTAATCTTTTTTGATGCGGCCTGTCAAAGTTCATCACTACTAAGCCCTCCGGTATATTCACTTCCAACCAAGAAGAAAGCTCTGGTGCTGTTTGCTGATATTTATCTACCGCCATAGCCAATAGTCTTTCCGACTCATGAATGTTTGAGGCATTAAATATAGCTGTAATCTCCTCAGCTACTGGTTCCTTCATTGAGCGCTTTGGTATGTGAGCCTGAGCATTTTGCTGCAAATGAAATTGGCAGCGTTGCCAAGGAACACTGGGGAACACAGCTCTTCTAGCGGCTTTTAGGCCAGTATGAGCGTCGCTAGTAATCAACTCAATACCATGTATACCTCGCTCAACCAACTGCTGAAGAAAATCACGCCAATGTACCTCAGCCTCTGATAACGCAACAGAAACACCTAGCACTGTTCTCTTGCCGGTTGATTCATCAAAGCCATAGGCTATCAATACCGCACAGTCTTGTACTGTGCCGCTAGTGCGCACCTTCTCATAACGTGCATCTAGCCAAAGATATTTTATCTTTCCTAACGGCTTATTTCGCCATTTCTTTAAATCTTCATCCAACAATTTAGCGCAACGGCTTACCTCTGTGCTTGAAATATCTGTTCCACAGAGTTGCTTTAGCACCTTTTCAACTTTGCGCGTGGAAACCCCATGCACATACATTTCAGCGACAGCCAGCTTAAGTGCTCTATCAGAGCGTACACCTCGCTCTAAGACTGATGGATAGAAGGCTTCATTGGAGTCTCTAACCTGCGGTATCTGTAGCTCAAGCTGACCTTGACCTGTGTTAATTAACCTTGGTTTAAAGCCGTTCGCATATCCGTTTCTATCGCCAGTTCGCTCATAAGGACTGGCATTTAAATGGCGCTCCCTTTCTATTAACATAGCCTCATTCATCAACCTGGAGACAAGCTTAGGTAAAGCTTCAAACCCCTCCATCGCTAAAACATGTATGGCTTCTTCGATTAAGTTCTCATTTTTATAGCAGCTCATTGTCATTCCTCTTTTTTGGTTAAGTTTACCTTAAAAGGAATTTCTAATCTGACTGAGTCGCCTGCTTATTTTCAGCAAGTCAATGGAATTTACAGAAAGGATGGCGCACTAGCACTTGATGAGGTAAAGCTTTTAACAAAAGAAACTGCGCAAGAGGTTTTAACAACTAGTAAAATTTTAGAATTTGTTAAGGCGCTTGATGCTTTATATGGCAAGGGGTTTTTAACAAAAGAAAACATTAGAGGGCTTAGTGCAAGCGAACACCCGGAGAAGGCTTCTAGTACCCTTATTTACCTTGGCGAAGCAGGGCTTTTGACAATTGAAAATAGAGAATTTGTTTTAGCTCATAGAGCATCTGATCGCCTTTTTTCAGCAGTTTGTACTTTAAGGTATGAAGGTCTTTTAGAAGAAAACTTTACTTTCCTTAGGGGGTGCTGCCTCTATATAATGTAGGCTATATTGCTGCTGGCACGCCAAAATCATTGACCTTCTCCCAAAACTGATCCCATCTGCCTTTAGTCTTTACTAGTGTTCTCAAGCATAAAACGATTTTCATTCCCTTGTCTTTCCAGCGCATTCCTGATCCGCCTAATCTTTGTTTAACAATTGTTTTACATGCTGCTTCAGTGACGCCAGAGCCAATTGGTGCATTCTGCTTAATCAAATTATGATACGACATTCGCTTTTCTTTAATATTATTTTCAAAATACGTAATTGTTCCTTCTAGCTTTTCTCTAAGCGATTTATTCAGTTTTTTATTTAGATGCTCTTTAAGCTCAGCAAGTATTCTACCTGCCGCACCTTTCTTGTGCTTTAAGTCATGACATCTCTCTTCGAGCCAAACATCACGCTCATCTCTTTCAGATTTTTTGGTAAATACTGCCTTTGATGCTTCGCCGAGATATTCAGTTGCATGCCAAAATCTAAAATTTGCGTATCAGTATGTTTTTTTAGAAATGGCCAATTATTTTTTGCTCCATCAGCAACGCCAATTGTTTTAGCATCAGGGTAATATTTCTTTTTCAGCTTTATTTCCTTTTCAAGCCTATTAAAGAATTCATCTTTTCCATATTCTGGTGATGCTGCAACGTAGGTTGTGTGCAGGCGTGCACCATGCTTATCATACATGGAAATAGTTCCAACCATGCTCTCTCTATAACCATCATCAACGGTGAGAACATATGCACCATCTAAGCTAATACTTAGCATCTCAATGCCTGCATCAAGCTTTGGCTCTTCATATTCCCACTCAGCCTCTTTGGCTTGTGCAATACCGCCAACAAAATCAGTTGCCCGTTGCAAGTATGAATGTGAGATTTTACGGTTATGATTGACCTTGAGATCATCAATAACACTAGGAGCAGGTAAGTTTGAGTATTTATGTGAGATTATTTTTGCAAATCGCGGTGTTGATCCTTGGATAATTCTAGCCTTATCTTCTAAAGGACAAAAGATCTTCCCGCCTTTAGAGGTTTGATAAACATAACGCTTAACTCGAGCAACTCCATAAGGCGTTTGGTAATTTGCTTCATCTCTACTTCGTGCTGTTAGCTTTATTTTTCCAACATGGATAGGAGAGCCATCTGCATCAAACTTACTTAAAGCTTTTTCAGTGGCTAATGTTCCAACCTCATTAAGGCCGTCAAGAATTGCATCCTCACATTCAAGCATGGATCCTTTTAGTGGAAGCTTGAGCTCAATAGTTAATTCATTATTTTCATCAGAGAGAATTCTAGCTAACATCCAAACACCATCCGTAATCAAGTTAAAGTGTATATTATGCTATATTTTCTACATTATATAAAGGCAGCACCCTCCTTAGGGGGGGAGTAATTATCCGGAAAAAATTGCTGAAGTTATTGCCTTACTTGGCTCAAATAGGCTTTTGACAAGTGAAGTTAGAGAGTGTGTTATAAATCATAAAGCCCCTGGCTCGCTTCTTTCAGCAGTTCATATTTTAGATTCTAAAGGACTTTTAGAGGAGAGTTTTGTTTTTCTTAAAGATTATGAGTTCTCAGAAGAAATTGCCGAGGCTATTGTGCTTCTTAAAGAGCATGAACTTTTGACAGGGGAGGCTAAGGATGTTCTCAAAAGAGTTCGTATCCCTTGGCTTGCTCTTGATACATTGAAATTATTAATAGCAGAGCAGCTTTTAACAGCAGAAAATGTCAAGTTTCTTAAGGAAAGCTCAGATCCTGGAGAACTTGCTAAGGTTTTTGTTTTACTTAATAAAAATGGGCTTCTAAACAAAGAGCATAAGGAATGGTTTAGCGGACAAAAATCGCTCTGGGGACTTATTGATGCGTTTAAAGAGTTAGAATCGGGTTCGCTTCTAACGGAAAAAACTATTAACCTCATTAAGTATCATGAATATCCAGATGATGTTGCTAAAGCTTTTGTTTTGCTTAATCGCAGAGGCTTTCTGACGAACAAGTATCAAGAGCTTATTTTGTCACTCAAGTATCCTTCTTTTCTTGTTGGTACATTTAATGAGCTAATTTCGGTGGATCTTCTAGCACAGAGAACTATTGATATTCTTTTTAGTACCAGAGATCCAAAGAGTATAGCTAATAAAATTGTGCTCCTTGTTAAGAAGGGAAGAGTACCAGAAGCAAGAATTTTCGATCTCCTTGAGCGTTTTAAAACTGATCAGTTGAGGGTTGCTGATGTACTCGTTGCGCTTAGTGAAAAACAATTATTATCAGAAGACTGTATAAGCTGGATTGAAACGCATGAAAGCCCAGTAGATCTCATTAATGCAATTCAGTGTTTAAGTAAGCGTAAGCGCTCTATTTTAACAGAAGAAAACCCTGGGTTTCTTGAAAGGAGCAAGCAGCCCAGTGAGGTTGCTGAAGTTTTTGTTTTACTTCCTGACTATCTTTTAACACAAGAAAATAAAGAATGTATTGTTCAACAGGGAAATCTTGCTGGGCTCTTTAAAAGTTTTGAAGTACTGGCCGTGAGTGGGCTTTTAAATCAAGAGTATTTCGACTTTATTATGTCGCTTGATAACTTTTCTCGCTCTGGCGAAGCGATTAATTTTCTTAATAAAGCGGGGCTCTTAGAGAAAAGAAGCAACCTAGGTATTATTAAAGAGAAGAGTGATAATTTGTCCCATGTTTTATGGGCGCTTTCTATCCTTTATAGGAACAAACTCTTAACACAAGAAAACTTTGACGTTATTAAGCAGATTAAAGAAGTGTATTTTCCTATGGTGGTTTCTGATTTGCTTGTTAATCTTAATGAACTAAAGCTCCTAAATAAAAAAAACAGGCGTTATATAGTGACCCATAAAGATCCGGAGGAGTTTGCTAGAAAGCTTAATGACTTACATAAGTACGGCCGTTTAAACCAAGAAGCAATTGATGATGCTGTTAAAGTTTCAGAGAATACTAATGATAATGCTAGAAGTGAGAGCTTTCTTGAGGCTCCTAAGGGAGGTTCATTTTTTCATGAATTTAGTAGAAGTGATAATAGTGGAAATATTCCTTTGGGGCAGGAGGTTGAAATGAGAACTTTAGTTGATGGGCTGTACCGTTAAAAGCATATGTGAACTAGTCTCGACTTAAATGAACTAAATAACGATAAGATCCTGAATATTTTTAGGGTCGATTAAAATAACAGAGTACCCTGATTCTAAAACACGGGTTTGATGGCCTTTTCCGTGCGTGTCTTTTAGCCACAGTATTTCTCCTGAAGTAAAATCATGTACCTCGCCAGAACTTGCTGTTATTTGCTGCACTCCCTGCAAGTAAATAATATAAACCTCTCCTAGTGTAGCGATATGCCAATCTTCAAAGGTCCCTTGAGTAAATCGATGAATTCGTGTCTGTTCGCAGTTAAAACTGGGGGAAAGGCAGCCATTTGGTGTTCCATCTAAACTGGCATGGGGTAGAAAAGAAAGGTTTCCTGCTTTTTCAAAAAAGCTTTCGCCTTCACTATCTGCTTGTAAAGCAGTGACCTTAAAGGTTTCTACAGTCATAGATACTCTCCTATCAATTGTTAATCTTATTAACTGGCGATGCTTTAAAGAATAAAGTGACCCAAAGCTGTTCAAGTTAATTGATTGCAAAACATTCTAACACAGCTTTTGCGTTGTGTTATAACATTCAACCAAAATCATAAGAGTGTTCAGATGTGAAGTTTGATGCAGAAGATTTCCCCAAGTACAGAGTGTTAGTGCAAGGTTACATTAGTGACTTGAGTAAGCTTGCTTAACAATTGAAGCTTAATAAGGTCTTTTCCTTTCTCAATAGATCACATAGTGAGGTTGGGGTGTTTTCACAAGCAATCGCATAGGAGGTTATTACATGATTAAGTTTAACTATATAAAAAGTTCTTTATTAAACCTTACTGCTTTAAATTGTTCTAAATCAAAAGGATTCTGCGTTGATTTGCTTAGTAGTTCAAGCTCAATAGCATCTCTTCCTTTTTGTAATAAACCGACCCATTGTCCTGTTTGGTTGGCAACTGGGTGAAAGTTCGAAGAGTTAAAGACTTCCCATAAAGCCCAAGGATTATTAAGTTGTATTTGTTGCTGTTGGTTATCAGTATTAATGAATTGAAGAGTTAAAGATTTGCTGTCTTGATTGTCAGGCCAGGTTAATGCTTGAGTTGGTGAGAGCTGGTATGGTGCAAAGTGTACTTGTTGGTTGCCAAGCTTAATGCTCATTGACTGTAAGCCGACACTATATTTCAAGCTTTTTAGCATAAAAGGAATTGAAAGATTTTGGTCGTGGTTGGGGAAGAAGTTTCTTTGTAAATTTTGTGAAGCAGAAAAAGCATTGAGCAAGCTAGTTTTAAATGCAACCCCTTGACCATTAAGTGCTAGGGTATGCCAGGGTTTTTGGTCAATGGTAATGAATGGGCTAATATAGTTTGAAAAAAACTGGTCAAGCAAGCCGTTGGGTGCAAAAAAGTTAATAAAGCTTGCCAGGCTTGCTGGGTTATTGGTGTTGTTGCCAAAAGGATAGCGGTCACGTATCTGATTAACGTAGTTAAACCAAATGGTTTGTTGCCATTGTGTACTGATCCATTGTTGAGTGCTCGTGATCAGGAGTTTCCAGCTAGTATTAGCTAATTGATACAACCAGTAGCGAATAGGGTTCTCACTGCGTTGCGCAAGAGAAAAGAGCTGACTAATGGCGTCATTGCGTCCTTGGTTGAGAAAGCGTTGTTTAGTTAATGCAAACGCATCTTGATCTGAGCTAATAGGTTTTAGGTAAGTGCCTAGTTGAGAAATGGCTTGCTGGATTTGTTGATATTGACTGGGTTCAAAGTTATTAACAAATAGACTTAGCTGAGAAGAGGTTTCTAATGCTTGTGCTGGTATATTTTGCCTAAGCAAGTTAGCAAGGGCTAATAAAGGTGAATTATCGCTGCTTAGTAGGGTAAGTTCGTTTTGTAATTCATCCATATTGTTGGGTAGGCGCAGGGTTACATTATTAAGCAAAGTTAGCCAATGGTGTGCATATTGAGTGAGATATAGCTTTTCTAGTTGGAGTTGTAATTGTGAGAAATTAAGCGAGCGGGAAGGATTTATAATTTGATTGCCTTGTTGCAATTGTAGAGCAATCTTTTTAAAGCCACCTGTCGTTAATTGTTGCCAAGCATTGATGGTGTATAGCTCGGGTAGGCCTAAGTTGGGGTTGTGCAGAGAGAGAGTCCTTGCCGCATTAGGGTTGTTAGCTAGATTAATAGTTAAAGCGTGCTGATACGCAGGCTGGCTCTCTAGCAAAGCAAGTCCTTGTTCAGATGGGGATAAATTATTAAAAACAGCTTTGGCTTGAGCAATAAGTTGATAGTTAGGGCGAATAGTAAACTGCTGTTTAGCTAGAGCTTGTTGTAATTGCGTGGTTAAAAGTTTTTGTAACTTTGGTCGGTTTGGTAGTGTAACCTGCCAAATCGTTTGCATGGTTTGGTTAAACTGAACCTTGTTGAATTGTTCAGGTTGGGCCAACATTATATAAGCATTAAGTGCGTCGTAGAGATACTGAGGGGCAATTTTGTTGGGTGATTGTAATAGGGTTTCTAAAGTGAGCTTGATATTTGGTAAGAGTAGTTTTGTCAATGCTTGTTGATAGATTTTGGTTAAGCGCTGTTGTAATTCGTGGTCATTAAGCCCTCCTGGCATTAATGCTTGCCAGTCTGAACCCATTAAAGCTTGACTTGATTCGCCAAGTTCAGCAACGTTAGTAAGTTTTTTATCGAGTTGTTCGACGTCACTTGTTGTGGGTGTTTGGCTAAGCTGCTGGTAGTTTGCTAATGACTGTTCGGCCTGTTGATAGTTTTGAGTTTGATGAGCGAAGTTGGCAGTGAAGAGCCCAATGCCTGCAATCCCAGCTAAAACTAGCACAGAGAAAGAAGTTGCATACAGCTTGCTGCTTGTAAGCCATTTAGGTGGCTTAGTTGGTTGGGTTGCTGGAATAATAGCTTGTAGTAATTCGTGAATAAAATAGGGTCTGGAAGGATTTTTTTTGCTGATGGCTAGCTGAGTGCTACTGCTTTCGTGGGTGTTATCTAGGCTGCTGTTTTGTAGCGCACTGCAGAAGTAAACACCTTGCAGGTTAAAGTTCTGCTGGCAAGCTTTGTTAAGGTTGATGATATAGCTAATTAGCTTCTCTTTACTATGACTAAACTGCAGGGGGAAATCTTTAATAAGTGTTCGCTTACTAAGGTTTGGTTCATGGTGTAGTCGCCAAATAACTTGCTGGTTCAGGCGGTTAATTAAGTCGGTAAACTCAATATCAAGCCATTTATTTAGAGCTGGTTTTGCTGTTGGTAAAGTAATTCCCCAGGGTTGTTGGCGTTCATCTTTAGCATAAGCATTAAAAAACTCATTAAAGCCGGTTAGCCAGTCCATTTGATTGATAACGAGATAAAGGGGTATTTGCTTGCCAAAGTATCGTTGTGTCTGCTGTAGTGAGGTAGCTAGAAGTTCAATCTGTTTTATTTGCTGTTGTTCATCATTGGTTAGTGCTTCTTTTAATCCAATAACAATGATAATTGCTCTGACTTGCCTGTTATGGCTGTGTTTTTTAATTAAAGATAAAAATTGCTGATAGAATGTACCTTGAGGATTATCTAAATATTGGGGTGGCAGATCAAGGTAAATGGCCTGTTTGCAAACCCACCAGTTAATGTCGTCGTGAGTCGTGGCTAAGTTGTCATTGCGGGCAAGGTGAAAAGGAATTTCACTTTGTGCTAGTAGTGATGTCTTTCCGGAACTTGGTGTGCCGAGGACTATAAAGCTAGGTGCTTGGTGTAAAGGCGTTTGCTTTTCATCTTTATTAACTTTGGTAGTTTTTAAAAACTGGTTAGCCTCTAAAAAGCGTTGCTTATGTTGTTGCAGTAAATCAGGGTTATCTTGAGTCATTGGTATTGCTTGCTGCCGTAAGGGTTGATGTATTGAGCTGAGCGTTTAATTCATTGCTGGATTCGTCAAGCAGGTAATTAAAACTAATATAAAGCGCAATAAGTAATAGAACTATGCCAATGGCCAGTAAGCTTAGATAGCGTTTCGGTATTGGCTTTGTGGTGACAGTGGACTGTTGTGGGCGCTTTTTACTAAGGCGGCGTTCAAATTCACCGCGTTGTTGTTGAATGACCATATAAAGCTCTTGGTTAAGTGAGTCATGTTGTTTATTTGAGTCACTTAAGTTTTGGCAAATATAGATAAGCTCTAGTACATCGACGAAGATCTCAGGCACTTCGCTCATTTTTTTTAGAGCATCAGTGAAGTTGGCTGCTAAAGTTTCAGCGTGGGGTAGTGAGCTAACTAAACGTTGAGCTTGCCAGGTGGAGGTTTGCCCCCATTCCTGAGAGGCTATGACTTCATCTAGGCTGCGAGCGAGGGCAAACTGAGCAACAAGAATGGTTTCTTCAGTATGGCCTTGCGAAGCTGCTTGCTCTGCAAAGTGTTTTAGCTCTTTGCTTAAGTAAGGAGATAAAGTATCGGCTTCATGGGCTTGGGTGCTTTTTTTAAGCTCTGTCAAAATAGAAAAGAGTTTTCCAGCTAAGCCGACCAGGCTATAACTGCTTAGGGCTGTATTTGTTGTAGCGGGTTGTGCTGAGTGTGAGGAGGTTAAGCTAGTCCCTTTGCTAGGGATAAGGTTGGGCTGTTGAGTGGTTTTTGATGAGCTATCCATAGTGGCTATGATAGAACAAAAAAAGGGCGCTAAAAGCGCCCTGGCAGAAATTAACCCTGGTTAATTACTTCTTTAATTCGACCTTCCATGCCGTAGATTTTAAGCTTCTTACGCAATGTACCGCGGCTTAAGCCTAAAACGATAGCAGCTTTTGATTGATTGCCTTTGGTGTACTTTAATACACGCTTAAGCATAGGAACTTCTACCTCAGCAAGGACCATTTCGTAAACGTTGCTAGGACGCGTGTCACCTAGATTAGCAAAGTAGCGTGATAAGTTTTCATCAACGCACTCTTGTAAAGACTGGGTCGTTGTTTGGGTTTCTTCCTGAGAAAGAGTTTGATGCATTGAGTTCATTTCGCTCATTAGTTTATCTCTCTTAAGTTTTGTTAATACTCATTCCTGTTAGCTTTAACCGCTTGAAGGCTAAAAGGAACATCCATGAAAAGCTTCTGATGGTCATTATATCACCACGCCTTTGGCTGGCAAGCTTTTTTACAAAAAAAATATAGAAATGCTTTGTAGGAAAAAACCTACATAACTTAAATGTGTTTTTGGGTGGTGTGGCTTATATAAGCAACATTGGTGGGTGTATAGATATCGTATCAATGGTCCGGACCGTTCCAACCGAATTCAGGCACTACCTTCAGCAGCTAGCTAAAGGTTTTTTACTCACATCGGCTTTTTTGGTAGGCTTTGTGCTACTGAATGATAAGAAGCGTCGTGGCTCGTGCTGCGCAATAACTGAAGTGACCTCAAAAAGCGACAAGCGGTGACCTCCAACGGAGAGGCGTGAAGCGTGCCTACCGTCGAGACAATGGGTTAACTTGCATGGTCTCGCGTCAATCTTGCGCTGCATCGTCCTGAGTTCATGACTGCTTTTTCTTTCTCACGAGACAAGGAGAATACCATGTTAGCCGCCAGAAAACCCCAAAAAACCAAAAAGCCCGCCAAGCCGTTGGGTCACTGTCTTAAGGGGTGCTGCCTCTATATAATGTAGGCTATATTGCTGCTGGCACGCCAAAATCATTGACCTTCTCCCAAAACTGATCCCATCTGCCTTTAGTCTTTACTAGTGTTCTCAAGCATAAAACGATTTTCATTCCCTTGTCTTTCCAGCGCATTCCTGATCCGCCTAATCTTTGTTTAACAATTGTTTTACATGCTGCTTCAGTGACGCCAGAGCCAATTGGTGCATTCTGCTTAATCAAATTATGATACGACATTCGCTTTTCTTTAATATTATTTTCAAAATACGTAATTGTTCCTTCTAGCTTTTCTCTAAGCGATTTATTCAGTTTTTTATTTAGATGCTCTTTAAGCTCAGCAAGTATTCTACCTGCCGCACCTTTCTTGTGCTTTAAGTCATGACATCTCTCTTCGAGCCAAACATCACGCTCATCTCTTTCAGATTTTTTGGTAAATACTGCCTTTGATGCTTCGCCGAGATATTCAGTTGCATGCCAAAAATCTAAAATTTGCGTATCAGTATGTTTTTTTAGAAATGGCCAATTATTTTTTGCTCCATCAGCAACGCCAATTGTTTTAGCATCAGGGTAATATTTCTTTTTCAGCTTTATTTCCTTTTCAAGCCTATTAAAGAATTCATCTTTTCCATATTCTGGTGATGCTGCAACGTAGGTTGTGTGCAGGCGTGCACCATGCTTATCATACATGGAAATAGTTCCAACCATGCTCTCTCTATAACCATCATCAACGGTGAGAACATATGCACCATCTAAGCTAATACTTAGCATCTCAATGCCTGCATCAAGCTTTGGCTCTTCATATTCCCACTCAGCCTCTTTGGCTTGTGCAATACCGCCAACAAAATCAGTTGCCCGTTGCAAGTATGAATGTGAGATTTTACGGTTATGATTGACCTTGAGATCATCAATAACACTAGGAGCAGGTAAGTTTGAGTATTTATGTGAGATTATTTTTGCAAATCGCGGTGTTGATCCTTGGATAATTCTAGCCTTATCTTCTAAAGGACAAAAGATCTTCCCGCCTTTAGAGGTTTGATAAACATAACGCTTAACTCGAGCAACTCCATAAGGCGTTTGGTAATTTGCTTCATCTCTACTTCGTGCTGTTAGCTTTATTTTTCCAACATGGATAGGAGAGCCATCTGCATCAAACTTACTTAAAGCTTTTTCAGTGGCTAATGTTCCAACCTCATTAAGGCCGTCAAGAATTGCATCCTCACATTCAAGCATGGATCCTTTTAGTGGAAGCTTGAGCTCAATAGTTAATTCATTATTTTCATCAGAGAGAATTCTAGCTAACATCCAAACACCATCCGTAATCAAGTTAAAGTGTATATTATGCTATATTTTCTACATTATATAAAGGCAGCACCCGTCTTAAGACGCTGTCCGGCCATATAGGTTGGGTAAGTTGTTTAGTGGTGTTACCGAGCGGACAACTGGCGTGTGGGTCTGAGGATAAGCCGATCAAGGTGTGGGACGTTGAGAGCGGGGCGTGTGTGCAGACGCTGACCTACCATACAGGTACTGTAAGTTGTTTAATGGTGTTACCGAATGGCCAGTTGGCGAGTGGGTCGGATGACCATACGATCAAGGTGTGGGACCTAGCGAGTAAGGCGTGTGTGCAGACGCTGTCCGGCCATACAGATTGGGTAAGTTCTTTAGCGGTGTTACCGAGCGGGCAGTTGGTGAGTGGATCGGGTGACAAGAAAATCAAGTTATGGAGCGTTGAGAGCGGAGCGTGCTTGCAGACGTTGGTCGGCCATACAGATTGGGTAAGTTCTTTAGCGGTGTTACCGAGCGGGCTGTTGGCGAGTGGGTCTAAAGATAAGACAATTAAGGTGTGGGACGTCGAGAGCGGGGAATGCACACAGACGCTGGCCGGCCATACAGATTACGTAAGGTCTTTAGTGGTGTTACCAAGTGGCCAGTTGGCGAGTGGGTCGGATGATCATACGATCAAGGTGTGGGATGTAGAGGAAGGGGCGTGTGTGCAGACGGTGGTTGGCCGTACACATTGTTTAGTGGTGTTACCGAATGGCCAGTTGGCGAGTGGGTCTTGGGATCACACGATCAAGCTGTGGGAGGTTGAGAGTGGGAGGTGTGTGCAGACGCTGTCCGGCCACACAAGTTGGGTAGTTTCTTTAGTGGTGTTACCGAATGGCCAGTTGGCGAGTGGTTCTGGGGCTATGTCGTTTGATGATGGGAGCACAGTAGGTAAGATTAAAGTCTGGGACGTGGGTTGTGGGCTTCGTGATCGTTATCGCCAACTCAAAGCCACGTTGGCCTCAGGTGGTGGGACTATTGAGCAGCTTTATGAGGCGGGTCAATTGGCGTATGCGCTGGCTGGCTCAGCGAACTATGCGTGCCAACAATTGCAACTCGCCAAGGAAGCCCAACGGTATTTAATGCAGGTGATCGAACTGAATTCATTACACGATGACGCTGCGGCCTTATTGGAGCAGGTCAGTGAGCGCCTGGCGTTAGGACTTAGCTTGAGAGCGAAACCGGGTGCGGAGGCCGAAGTAGCAAGTGTGCAGACCCGGGATTCGTTAACGGGCTCGGTGATCACCCCGGCTCAAAAAGCCATGCGCCGCGAGACGGATAAAGGGTGAGCTTGCGGTAAGCATGTGTGCATTAGGTCAGCTAGTTACTTTATCCTAAAGGACCGATAGTAAAACTATTTAGAAAGGTCCTATTATGTTTGGCAAAACATTTGATAAAAAAGTCGTTACACCCAAGTCAGCAACACCTTCAACACTAGATAATATTGCTCAATCGCTCAAGTCATGGCGTTCATCATCAAAAGAGCCATAGGAGATTCCAGAAGACCTTTGGGTGAAAATTATTGCGCTCTATCCTGCTTATACAAAAAAGGACATTACTGAACGATTATCAATCAGCTCTAAACGGCTCAACAAAAAAATTAATGAAAAAGAATTATTAGCCAGCAGTACATCAGTTGCCAATTCTGATGATGACCAAGCCGATGAATGTTTTGTTGAAGCCACTATTCAGGATTCAGTTGTGCTTTCACAGCAACTGATTAGCATTACAAGAACTGATGGCGTCGTGTTACAACTGCCTAAGCCGGAATATGCTGAAACCATTAATCTGATTCTTACTTTTTGCAAGGGGTAGTGTATGCTGCAATTCACGCCTCAAATGAGGCTATTGTTATCAGTCAGACCTGCTGATTTTAGAAAGGGTATTGATGCTTTAGTTGCGCTTTGCCAGCAACGGCTGGGTGAGGATCCATTCTCTGGTACGGTCTTTGCTTTTACGAATAGCCGCCGTACCTCAGTGAAACTTCTAGTTTATGATGGCAATGGATTCTGGCTTTGTCTAAAGCGTTTTTCGCAAGGAAAGTTACAATGGTGGCCAAACTCCCACTCAGCCACGTACCATATCGATAGCACGCAGCTAATGATTCTGCTTAACCAAGGTAACCCTATCACTAGTCATCTCGGTGAGCCATGGAGAAGGCTCGCTAGTCAACCTCCTGTAATAAGTCAAGCGGCCTCTTCATCGACCAAACCTCCTTTATCTTCAATCTGGTAATTCCATGGCAACCATAAGGAGGGATCCTTAAAAACACTTGATTTATTTTCCTGCAAGGCAACTAAGTAATCGAGTGGGTTTTCCCCGCACAATTGAGCTGTAACAATAAGAGATAATAAGATGCTACCGATGTTAGCGCCATGCTGAGTTTTATAAAACATTGCAGCTTTTCTAATGCGAATAGGAATCTTTAGTATCGCCTCGACAATGTTGTTATCTAGTGGCGCTCCTGGTGTCGTTAAGAATCGCCGAAGCTTTTTCCAGTGCTTTAACATATACTTCATCGCCTTACCAAGGTGACTATTTGGTTCTACCACTTTGTTAGATAATTGCTTATTGAGCCAACCATGCAGTTTAAGCATCAATGGTTTGCTATGCTTTCGATGATAAAGTAAGCGTTGATGTGGGTCCATTTGCTTTGTTTGCTCATCATTTCGATAAACCTCACCCAGGATTTGCATAACGTGCAAACAAGGCTCAGGATAATATTCAAGTAAATCACGAAACTTTCTAAAACCATGAGCTAAGCAATTGCAGATGATAGTTTGTAACTCTTTCTGCATGTTGGCTGCTAACGCATCACACATTTGAATCACCTTCTTTTTTTCAGCCACCCTGTTTGCTAATAGTTGTGATAAGTTTTCGCCGCCGTGATGCTCGCCTGCATAAAATAGAGCAACCTGGTGAGCACCAATAGTCTTGCTTAAAATGGCTGTTGTATACATCCCTTTTCTTGGTTTATTAAGGTCCGCCTTGTTATCAGATAGTATCGAAAGTATCTTTGCGAATGTGTCATCATGCTGAATAATATCACCGTTCGCGCCATACTGTTCTAAAACATCAAACACACGATAGCCGATATCAGCCACCTGCTCACAAAGCTCGAACTGTGTACTTGAGGGTAACGGAAAGCCTAGTAACTCTTGGAACTTTTCTTGACGGTAAAAAGGCACATCAATGTAATACTTTTGCAAGCACAGCATTGCTTTAAACTTAGCGTCATACTTTGGTTGCTTCCTAACATCCGTGGGTAACTGGGCAGTGATAATAAGCCCACACAAGGCGCAGCGAAGCTTTTCCAAATGATACCGTGTTGCCGTGCCTAATGAGTTGCCAGTTATACGAATAACTACACCGGCTTTTTTAACCTTATACAGTTTCCCACCACATCCTCCAGGACAGGCATCGCCACATGCATGGTCAGCAACATGGCAATAAACATCAGTGGCATTCCGGTAATCCTGATTACCTCGCCTGCCATGACCGGATTTCCCTTTCTTATCTGATTGACTATCACCTTTTTTATTGCCTGATGTATTATCGTCAGAGTTATTGCCAACACCCTCAATATTACTTTCAGATTCTTGACCCTTATTCTCCTGATTCTTCTTGGGTGACTAATTACTGTCAGCTCCAAAAATAAGTTCACGTAATTGTTTAATTGTAATTTTCTGCTGTTGAAGCACCTCGGGCAACCAAAGAGCAAGGTCCAAACAACCACCTGCAAGCTCCTTATCCTCATCACTAAGATTGGACTGATTCAAGCGAGCACGAAATTCTGCAATTTCATGCTCTGATTTAGTCGCTATATCCGGTATTTCAGTTGCGGTTGGCATAATTATTTCACGTGATGTGTAAGAAACTGTCGTCACAATAAAATAATTTTCTTTTCTAAGTCAATAGGTTAATGAAGATAATGGATAATTATCAAGCCCAATAAAGTACTCGGCAACGAAAGTTTACCTTATCCAACTTATTGGTTCACACATACTTACCGCAAGCTCACGATAAACGCTTGCTACGACGGATACCCGCCACGTTGGAAGAAGACCCGGCCAAAGTCATCGTTCAGCAGTTAAGTCGTCGTATTATGGCTGAAGGTTATCGCCGTGATTACTTTGCGGTGATGAATGCCACCTTACAATCCGCCTTTGCCGCAGCGCAAATCATTGAAACCGGTGCGGTAAAAACGAGTGGGTCGAACGTTGAAACTGCGGCCAGAACCTTGGGGCATTTTGTGAGTTTTATCCCCGGGGTAGCTGCCGTGACAGAAGGTGCCGGCAAAGCGCTGGCTGCCGCCAAGCGTCTTCGCGAACGCAACGGCCATAAACGGATTTTGCAAATGATTCCTGATCGTGTTGCCGTGGAGGAGCGCTTGTCCGCCTTATCCCGATTATTGACCGTTGCCGCCGAACAGCAACTCAGTCGCACGGACCCCGCTCTACAAAAAAGTGCGATCGGCAAAAAGTTTTTTGCTCTTCGTGCGAGGTTAAAAGTGGAAAGGATTGATAACGGCTATAAGGCACTCGCCAAAGAACATGCCATGCATCTCATCGCCTTGGTAATGGAAGGTAAGATCAGCAGTGCGGTGTTTTTAAGTGCGGCAGTGGTGCCGCAAATTCTTGTTGGGGTTA
>CBDALO010000159.1:0-10047 GCA_965196985.1 Gammaproteobacteria bacterium
ACTGAATAGCAATGAAACCAAGCCATTTTTCCAATGAATTACTGCTAGTTTTTCAAAAAATACATATTATTTGCAAACACACTAACTTGGCCTAAAACAGTGTTTACTAAAAAAACATTGATTTTCTCAAAAACAGTCGATTAAACTCACATAAAAATGCTTTAAAACAATGTAAAACACTGAATTGCAATGAAACAAAGCCATTTTTCCAATGAATTACTGCCAGTTTTTCAGAAAAAACATTATTTGCAATTACATTAACTTGGCCTAAAACAGTGTTTACTAAAAAAACATTGATTTTCTCAAAAACAGTCGATTAAACTCACATAAAAATGCTTTAAACCAATGTAAAACACTGAATTGCAATGAAACCAAGCCATTTTTCCAATGAATTACTGCTAGTTTTTCAGAAAAAACATATTATTTGCAATCACACTAACTTGGCCTAAAAGAATGTTTACTAAAAAACCATTGATGTTCTCCAAAACAGTCGATTAAACTCACATAAAAATACTTTAAACCAATGTAAAACACTGAATTGCAATTAAACCAAGCCATTTTCTCAATGAATTACTGCTAGTTTTTCAGAAAAAACATATCCTTTGCAATTACACTAACTTGGCCTAAAACAGTGTTTACTAAAAAAACATTGATTTTCTCAAAAACAGTCGATTAAACTCACATAAAAATGCTTTAAACCAATGTAAAACACTGAATTGCACTGAAACAAAGCCATTTGTCCAATGAATTGCTGCTAGTTTTTTCAGAAAAAACATATTATTTGCAATCACACTAACTTGGCCTAAAACAATGTTTACTAAAAAAACATTGATTTTCTCAAAAACAGTCGAATAAACTCAAATTAAAATGCTTTAAACCAATGTAAAACACTAAATTGCAATGAAACCAAGCCATTTTTCCAATGAATTACTGCTAGTTTTTTAGAAAAAACATATTCTTTGCAATTACACTAACTTGGCCTAAAACAGTGTTTACTAAAAAAACATTGATTTTCTCAAAAACACTCGATTAAACTCACATAAAAATGCTTTAAACCAATGTAAAACATTGAATTGCAATGAAACCAAGCCATTTTTCCAATGACTTACTGCTAGTTTTTCAGAAAAAACATATTATTTGCAATCACACTAACTTGGCCTAAAACAGTCTTTACTAAAAAAACATTGATTTTCTCCAAAACAGTCGATTAAACTCACGTAAAAATGCTTTAAACCAATGTAAAACACTGAATTGCAATGGAACCAAGCCATCTTTTCAATGAATTATTGCTAGTTTTTCAGAAAAAACATATTATTTGCAATAACACTAACTTGGCCTAAAACAGTGTTTACTAAAAACACATTGATTTTCTCAAAAACAGTAGATTAAACTCACATTAAAATGCTTTAAACCAATGTAAAACAATAAATTGCAATGAAACCAAGCCATTTTTCCAATGACTTACTGCTAGTTTTTCAGAAAAAACATATTATTTGCAATCACACTAACTTGGCCTAAAACATTGTTTACTAAAAAAACATTGATTTTCTCAAAAACAGTCGATTAAACTCACATTAAAATGCTTTAAACCAATGTAAAACACTGAATTGCAATGAAACCAAGCCATTTTTCCAATAAATTACTGCTAGTTTTTCAGAAAAATCATATTATTTGCAATTACACTAACTTGGCCTAAAACAGTGTTTACTAAAAAAACATTGATTTTCTCAAAAACAGTCGATTAAACTCACATAAAAATGCTTTAAACCAATGTAAAACACTGTATTGCAAAGAAACCAAGCCATTTTTCCAATGAATTACTGCTAGTTTTTCAGAAAAAACATATTATTTGCAATTACACTAACTTGGCCTAAAACAGTGTTAACTAAAAAAACATTGATTTTCACAAAAACAATCGATTAAACTCACATAAAAATGCTTTTAACCAATGTAAAACACTGAAGTGCAATAAAACCAAGCCACTTTTCTAATGAATTACTGCTAGTTTTTCAGAAAAATCATATTATTTGCAATTACACTAACTTGGCCTAAAACAGTGTTTACTAAAAAAACATTGATTTTCTCAAAAACAATCGATTAAACTCACATAAAAATGCTTTTAACAAATGTAAAACACTGAAGTGCAATGAAACCAAGCCATTTTTCCAATGAATTACTGCTAGTTTTTCAGAAAAGAAACATCCTTTGCAATTACACTAACTTGGCCTAAAACAGTGTTTACTAAAAAAACATTGATTTTCTCAAAAACAGTCGATTAAACTCAGATAAATGTGCTTTAAACCAACGTAAAACACTAAATTGCAATGAAACCAAGCAATTTTTCCAATGAATTACTGCTAGTTTTTCAGATAAAAATATTATTTGCAATTACATTAACTGGGCCTAAAACAGTGTTTACTAGAAAAACGTTGATTTTCTCGAAAACAGTCAATTAAACTCACATAAAAAGGCTTTAAACCAATGTAAATCACTGAATTACAATGAACCGAAGCCATTTTTCAATGAATTACTGCTAGTTTTTCAGAAAAAACATATTTGCTATCACACTAACATGGCCTAAAACAGTGTTTACTAAAAAATCATTGATTTTCTCAAAAACAGTAGATTAAACTCACATAAAAATGCTTTAAACCAATGTAAAACACTGAATTGCAATGAAACCAAGCCATTTTTCCAATGAATTACTGCTAGTTTTTCAAAAAAAACATATTAATTCCCATTACATTAAGTTGGCCTAAAACAGTGTTTACTAAAAGAACATTGATTTTCTCAAAAACAGTCAATTAAACTAAGATAAAAAGCTTTAAACCAATGTAAATCACTGAATTGCAATGAAACCAAGCCATTTTTCCAATGAATTACTGCTAGTTTTTCAGAAAAACATATTATTTGCAATTACACTAACTTGGCCTAAAACAGTGTTTACTAAAAAAACATTGATTTTCTCAAAAACAGTCGATTAAACTCACATAAAAATGCTTTAAACCAATGTAAAACACTGAATTGCAATGAAACCAAGCCATTTTTTCAATGAATTACTGCTAGTTTTTCAGAAAAAACATATTATTTGCAATTACACTAACTTGGCCTAAAACAGTGTTTACTAAAAAAACATTGATTTTCTCAAAAACAGTCGATTAAACTCACATAAAAATGCTTTAAACCAATGTAAAACACTGAATTGCAATGAAACAAAGCCATTTTTCCAATGAATTACTGCTAGTTTTTCAGAAAAAACATATTATTTGCAATTACATTAACTTGGCCTAAAACAGTGCTTACTAAAAAAACATTGATTTTCTCAAAAACAGTCGATTAAACTCACATAAAAATGCTTTAAACCAATGTAAAACACTGAATTGCAATGAAACAAAGCCATTTTTTCCAATGAATTACTGCTAGTTTTTCAGAAAAAACATATTATTTGCAATTACATTAACTTGGCCTAAAACAGTGTTTACTAAAAAAACATTATTTTCTCCAAAACAGTCGATTAAACTCACATAAAAATGCTTTAAACCAATGTAAAACATTGAATTGCAATGAAACCAAGCCATTTTTTCAATAAATTACTGCTAGTTTTTCAGAAAAAACATATCCTTTGCAATTACACTAACTTGGCCTAAAACAGTGTTTACTAAAAAAACATTGATTTTCTCCAAAACAGTCGATTAAACTCACATAAAAATGCTTTAAACCAATGTAAAACACTGAATTGCAATGAAACCAAGCCATTTTTCCAATGAATTACTGCTAGTTTTTCAGAAAATACATATTATTTGCAGTCACACTAACTTTGCCTAAAACAGTGTTTACTAAAAAAACATTGATTTTCTCCAAAACAGTCGATTAAACTCACATAAAAATGCTTTAAACCAATGTAAAACATTGAATTGCAAGTGAAACCAAGCCATTTTTCCAATGAAATACTGCTAGTTTTTCAGAAAAAACATATTATTTGCAATTACATTAACTTGGCCTAAAACAGTGTTTACTAAAAAAACATTGATTTTCTCAAAAACAGTCGATTAAACTCACATAAAAATGCTTTAAACCAATGTAAAACACTGAATTGCAATGAAACCAAGCCATTTTTTCAATGAATTACTGCTAGTTTTTCAGAAAAAACATATTATTTGCAATTACATTAACTTGGCCTAAAACAGTGCTTACTAAAAAAACATTGATTTTCTCAAAAACAGTCGATTAAACTCACATAAAAATGCTTTAAACCAATGTAAAACACTGAATTGCAATAAAACAAAGCCATTTTTCCAATGAATTACAGCTAGTTTTTCAGAAAAACCATATTATTTGCAATCACACTAACTTTGCCTAAAACAGTGTTTACTAAAAAAACATTGATTTTATCCAAAACAGTCGATTAAACTCACATAAAAATGCTTTAAACCAATGTAAAACATTGAATTGCAATGAAACCAAGCCATTTTTTCAATAAATTACTGCTAGTTTTTCAGAAAAAACATATCCTTTGCAATTACACTAACTTGGCCTAAAACAGTGTTTACTAAAAAAACATTGATTTTCTCAAAAACAGTCGATTAAACTCACATAAAAATAATTCAAACCAATGTAGAACACTGAATTGCAATGAAACCAAGCCATTTTTTCAATGAATTACTGCTAGTTTTTCAGAAAAAACATATTATTTGCAATTACACTAACTTGGCCTAAAACAGTTTTTACTAAAAAAACATTGATTTTCTCAGAAACCGTCGATTAAACTCAGATAAATATGCTTTAAACCAACGTAAAACACTGAATTGCAATGAAAACAAGCAATTTTTCCAATAAATTACTGCTAGTTTTTCAGAAAAATCATATTATTTGCAATTACACCAACTTGGCCTAAAACAGTGTTTACTAAAAAAACATTGATTTTCTCAAAAACAATCGATTAAACTCATATAAAAATGCTTTTAACAAATGTAAAAGACTGACGTGCAAGGAAACCAAGCCATTTTTCCAATGAATTACTGCTAGTTTTTCGGAAAAAACATATTTGCAATCACACTAACATGGCCTAAAACAGTGTTTACTAAAAAAACATTGATTTTCTAAAATACAATCGATTAAACTCACATAAAAATGCTTTTAACCAATGTATAACACTGAAGTGCAATAAAACCAAGCCACTTTTCCAATGAATTACTGCTAGTTTTTCAGAAAAATCATATTATTTGCAATTACACTAACTTGGCCTAAAACAGTGTTTACTAAAAAAACATTGATTTTCTAAAAAACAATCGATTAAACTCACATAAAAATGCTTTTAACAAATGTAAAACACTGAAGTGCAATGAATCCAAGCCATTTTTTCAATAAATTACTGCTAGTTTTTCAGAAAAAACATATCCTCTGCAATTACACTAACTTGGCCTAAAGCAGTGTTTACTAAAAAAACATTGATTCTCTCAAAAACAGTCGATTAAACTCACATAAAAATAATTCAAACCAATGTAGAACACTGAATTGCAATGAAACCAAGCCATTTTTCCAATGAATTACTGCTAGTTTTTCAGAAAAAACATATTATTTGCAATCACACTAACATGGCCTAAAACAGTGTTTACTAAAAAAACATTGATTTTCTCAAAAACAATCGATTAAACTCACATAAAAATGCTTTTAACCAATGTAAAACACTGAAGTGCAATAAAACCAAGTCACTTTTCCAATGAATTACTGCTAGTTTCTCAGAAAAATCATATTATTTGCAATTACACTAACTTGGCCTAAATCAGTGTTTACTAAAAAAACATTGATTTTCTAAAAAACAGTCGATTAAACTCACATAAAGATAATTCAAACCAATGTAGAACACTGAATTGCAATGAAACCAAGCCATTTTTCCAATGAATTACTGCTAGTTTTTCAGAAAAAACATATTATTTGCAATTACATTAACTTGGCCTAAAACAGTGTTTACTAAAAAAACATTGATTTTCTCAAAAACAGTCATTTAAACTCGCATAAAAAGGCTTTAAACCAATGTAAATCACTGAAATGCAATGAAACCAAGCCATTTTTCCAATGAATTACTGCTAGTTTTTCAGAAAAAACATATTTGCAATCACACTAACATGGCCTAAAACAGTGTTTACTAAAAAAACATTGATTTTCTCAAGAACAATCGATTAAACTCACATGAAAATGCTTTTAACAAATGTAAAACACTGAAGTGCAATGAAACCAAGCCATTTTTTCAATAAATTACTGCTAGTTTTTCAGAAAAAACATATCCTTTGCAATTACAGTAACTTGGCCTAAAACAGTGTTTACTAAAAAAACATTGATTTTCTCAAAAACAGTCGATTAAACTCACATAAAAATAATTCAAACCAATGTAGAACACTGAATTGCAATGAAACCAAGCCACTTTTCGAATGAATTACTGCTAGTTTTTCAGAAAAAACATATTATTTGCAATCACACTAACTTGGCCTGAAACAGTGTTTACTAAAAAAACATTGATTTTCTCCAAAACAGTCGATTAAACTCACATAAAAATGCTTTAAACCAATGTAAAACACTGAATTGCAATGAAACCAAGCCATTTTTCCAATGAATTACTGCTAGTTTTTCAGAAAAAACATATTTATTCCAATTACATTAACTTGGCCTAAAACAGTGTTTACTAAAAGAACATTGATTTTCTCAAAAACAGTCAATTAAACTAAGATAAAAAGGCTTTAAACCAATGTAAATCACTGAATTGCAATGAAACAAAGCCATTTTTCCAATAAATTACTGCTAGTTTTTCAGACAAATCATATTATTTGCAATTACACTAACTTGGCCTAAAACAGTGTTTACTAAAAAAACATTGATTTTCTCATAAACAATCGATTAAACTCACATAAAAATGCTATTAACAAATGTAAAACACTGAAGTGCAATGAAACCAAGCCATTTTTTCAATAAATTACTGCTAGTTTTTCAGAAAAAACATATCCTTTGCAATTATACTAACTTGGCCTAAAACAGTGTTTACTAAAAAAACATTGATTTTCTCAAAAACAGTCGATTAAACTCACATAAAAATGCTTCAAACCAATGTAAAACACTGAATTGCAATGAAAGCAAGCCATTTTTCTAATGAATTACTGCTAGTTTTTCAGACAAAACATATCATTTGCAATTACATTAACTTGGCCTAAAACAGTGTTTACTAAAAAAACATTGATTTTCTCAAAAACAGTCGATTAAACTCACATAAAAATGCTTTAAACCAATGTAAAACACTGAATTGCAATGAAACAAAGCCATTTTTCCAATGAATTACTGCTAGTTTTTCAGAAAAATCATATTATTTGCAATTACACTAACTTGGCCTAAAACAGTGTTTACTAAAAAAACATTGATTTTCTCAAAAACAGTCGATTAAACTCAGATAAATATGCTTTAAACCAACGTAAAACACTGAATTGCAATGAAACCAAGCAATTTTTCCAATAAATTACTGCTAGTTTTTCAGAAAAATCATATTATTTGCAATTACACTAACTTGGCCTAAAACAGTGTTTACTAAAAAAACATTGATTTTCTCAAAAACAATCGATTAAACTCACATAAAAATGCTTTTAACAAATGTAAAACACTGAAGTGCAATGAAACCAAGCCATTTTTCCAATAAATTACTGCTAGTTTTTCAGAAAAAACATATCCTTTGCAATTACACTAACTTGGCCTAAAACAGTGTTTACTAAAAAAACATTGATTTTCTCAAAAACAGTCGATTAAACTCACATAAAAATGCTTTAAACCAATGTAAAACACTGAATTGCAATGAAACCAAGCCATTTTTCCAATGAATTACTGCTAGTTTTTCAGAAAAAACATATTATTTGCAATTACACTAACTTGGCCTAAAACAGTGTTTACTAAAAAAACATTGATTTTCTCAAAAACAGTCGATTAAACTCACATAAAAATGCTTTAAACCAATGTAAAACACTGAATTGCAATGAAACAAAGCCATTTTTCCAATGAATTACTGCTAGTTTTTCAGAAAAAACATATTATTTGCAATTACATTAACTTGGCCTAAAACAGTGTTTACTAAAAAAACATTGATTTTCTCAAAAACAGTCGATTAAACTCACATAAAAATGCTTTAAACCAATGTAAAACATTGAATTGCAATGAAACCAAGCCATTTTTTCAATGAATTACTGCTAGTTTTTCAGAAAAAGCATATTATTTGCAATTACACTAACTTGGCCTAAAACAGTGTTTACTAAAAAAACATTGATTTTCTCAGAAACAGTCGATTAAACTCAGATAAATATGCTTTAAACCAACGTAAAACACTGAATTGCAATGAAACCAAGCAATTTTTCAAATAAATTACTGCTAGTTTTTCAGAAAAATCATATTATTTGCAATTACACTAACTTGGCCTAAAACAGTGTTTACAGAAAAAACATTGATTTTCTCAAAAACAATCGATTAAACTCACATAAAAATGCTATTAACAAATGTAAAACACTGACGTGCAATGAAACCAAGCCATTTTTCCAATGAATTACTGCTAGTTTTTCAGAAAAAACATATCCTTTGCAATTACACTAACTTGGCCTAAAACAGTGTTTACTAAAAAAACATTGATTTTCTCAAAAACAATCGATTAAACTCACATAAAAATGCTTTAAACCAAAGTAAAACACTGAATTGCAATGAAACAAAGCCATTTTTCCAATGAATTACTGCTAGTTTTTCAGAAAAAACATATTATTTGCAATTACATTAACTTGGCCTAAAACAGTGTTTACTAAAAAAACATTGATTTTCTCAAAAACAGTCGATTAAACTCACATAAAAATGCTTTAAACCAATGTAAAACACTGAATTTCAATGAAACAAAGCCATTTTTCCAATGAATTACTGCTAGTTTTTAAGAAAAAACATATTATTTGCAATCACACTAACTTGGCCTAAAACAGTGTTTACTAAAAAAACATTGATTTTCTCAAAAACAGTCGATTAAACTCACATTAAAATGCTTTAAACCAATGTAAAACACTGAATTGCAATGAAACCAAGCCATTTTTCCAATGAATTACTGCTAGTTTTTCAGAAAAAACATATCCTTTGCAATTAATTACACTAACTTGGCCTAAAACAGTGTTTACTAAAAAAACATTGATTTTCTCAAAAACAATCGATTAAACTCACATAAAAATGCTATTAACAAATGTAAAACACTGAAGTGCAATGAAACCAAGCCATTTTTTCAATAAATTACTGCTAGTTTTTCAGAAAAAAAATATCCTTTGCAATTATACTAACTTGGCCTAAAACAGTGTTTACTAAAAAAACATTGATTTTCTCAAAAACAGTCGATTAAACTCAGAGAAAAATGCTTTAAACCAATGTAAAACACTGAATTGCAATGAAACAAAGCCATTTTACCAATGAATTTCTGCTAGTTTTTCAGAAAAAACATATTATTTGCAATAACAGTAACTTGGCCTAAAACAGTGTTTACTAAAAAAACATTGATTTTCTCAAAAACAGTCGATTAAACTCAGATAAATATGCTTTAAACCAACGTAAAACACTAAATTGCAATGAAACCAAACAACTTTTCCAATAAATTACTGCTAGTTTTTCAGAAAAATCATATTATTTGCAATTACACTAACTTGGCCTAAAACAGTGTTTACTAAAAGAACATTGATTTTCTCAAAAACAATCGATTAAACTCACATAAAAATGCTTTTAACAAATGTAAAACACTGAAGTGCAATGAAACCAAGCCATATTTTCAATAAATTACTGCTAGTTTTTCAGAAAAAACATATCCTTTGCAATTACATTAACTTGGCCTAAAACAGTGTTTACTAAAAAAACATTGATTTTCTCAAAAACAGTCGATTAAACTCACATAAGAATGCTTCAAACCAATGTAAAACACTGAATTGCAATGAAACAAAGCCATTTTTCCAATGAATTACTGCTAGTTTTTCAGAAAAAACATATCCTTTGCAATTACACTATCTT
>CBDALO010000160.1:0-3513 GCA_965196985.1 Gammaproteobacteria bacterium
ATCGACAGTTATTGAGAAAATCAATGATTTTTTAGTAAACACTGTTTTAGGCCAAGTTAGTGTGATTGCAAATGATATGTTTTTTCAGAAAAACCAGCAGTAATTCAATAGAAAAAGTGATTTATTCTATTGTATTTCTGTAAATTGCATCGTTTTAAAGCATTTTAATGTGAATTTCATCGAAAGTTTTTGAGAAAATCAATGATTTTTTAGTAAACACTGTTTTAGGCCAATTTAGTGTGATTGCAAATGATATGTTCTTTCAGAAAAATTAGCAGTAATTCAATGGAAAAAGTGATTTGTTCTATTGTATTTCTGTACTTTATGTCGTTTTAAAGCATTTTTATGTGAATTTAATCGACAGTTTTGAGAAAATTAATGTTTTTTTAGAAAACACTGTTTTAGGCCAAGTAAGTGTGATTGCCAATGATATGTTATTTCAAAAAAACTAGCAGTAATTCAATGGAAAAAGTGTATGGTTCTATTGTATTTCTGTACAATACGTCGTTTTAAAGCATTTTTATGTGAATTTAAATGATAGTTTTTGAGAAAATCAATGAATTTTTCGTAAACACTGTTTTAGGCCAAGTTAGTGTGATTGCAAATGATATGTTTTTTCAGAAAAACTAGCAGAAATTCAATGGAAAAAGTGATTTGTTCTATTGTATTTCTGTACATTACTTCGTTTTAAAGCATTTTATTGTGAATTTCATTGACAGTTTTTGAGAAAATCAATGATTTTTTAGTAAACACTGTTTTAGGCCAAGTTAGTGTGATTGCAAATGATATGTTTTTTCAGAAAAACTAGCAGTAATTCAATGGAAAAAGTGATTTGTTCTATTGTATTTCTGTACATTACGTCGTTTTAACGCATTTTTATGTGAATTTAATCGACAGTTTTTGAAAAAATTAATGTTTTTTTAGAAAACACTGTTTTAGGCCAAGTTAGTGTGATTGCCAATGATATGTTATTTCAGAAAAACTAGCAGTAATTCAATGGAAAAAGTGTTTGGTTCTATTGTATTTCTGTACAATACGTCGTTTTAAAGCATTTTTATGTGAATTTCAATGACAGTTTTTGAGAAAATCAATGATTTTTTAGTAAACACTGTTTTAGGCCAATTTAGTGTGATTGTAAATGATATGCTTTTTCAGAAAAACCAGCAGTAATTCAATGGAAAAATTGATTTATTCTATTGTCTTTCTATAAATTGCGTCGTTTTAAAGCATTTTAATGTGAATTTCATTGACAGTTTTTGAGAAAATCAATGATTTTTTCGTAAACAATGTTTTACGCCAATTTAGTGTGATTGTAAATGATATGTTTTTTCAGAAAAACCAGCAGTAATTCAATGGAAAAAGTGATTTATTCTATTGTATTTCTATAAATTGCGTCGTTTTAAAGCATTTTAATGTGAATTTCATCGACAGTTTTTGAGAAAATCAATGATTTTTTAGTAAACACTGTTTTAGGCCAAGTTAGTGTGATTGCAAATGATATGTTTTTTCAGAAAAACTAGCAGTAATTCAATGGAAAAAGTGATTTATTCTATTGTATTTCTGTAAATTGCATCGTTTTAAAGCATTTTAATGTGAATTTCATCGAAAGTTTTTGAGAAAATCAATGATTTTTTAGTAAACACTGTTTTAGGCCAATTTAGTGTGATTGCAAATGATATGTTCTTTCAGAAAAACCAGCAGTAATTCAATTGAAAAAGTGATTTGTTCTATTGTATTTCTGTACATTTCGCCGTTTAAAAGCATTTTCATGTGAATTTAATCGACAGTTTTTGAGAAAATTAATATTTTTTTAGAAAATACTGTTTTAGTCCAAGTTAGTGTAATTGCCAATGATATGCTTTTTCAGAAAAACCAGCAGTAATTCAATGGAAAAAGTGATTTATTCTATTGTATTTCTATAAATTGCGTCGTTTAAAAGCATTTTAATGTGAATTTCATCGACAGTTTTTGAGAAAATCAATGATTTTTTAGTAAACACTGTTTTAGGCCAAGTTAGTGTGATTGCAAATGATATGTTTTTTCAGAAAAACTAGCAGAAATTCAATGGAAAAAGTGATTTGTTCTATTGTATTTCTGTACATTACTTCGTTTTAAAGCATTTTATTGTGAATTTCATTGACAGTTTTTGAGAAAATCAATGATTTTTTAGTAAACACTGTTTTAGGCCAAGTTAGTGTGATTGCAAATGATATGTTTTTTCAGAAAAACTAGCAGTAATTCAATGGAAAAAGTGATTTGTTCTATTGTATTTCTGTACATTACGTCGTTTTAACGCATTTTTATGTGAATTTAATCGACAGTTTTTGAAAAAATTAATGTTTTTTTAGAAAACACTGTTTTAGGCCAAGTTAGTGTGATTGCCAATGATATGTTATTTCAGAAAAACTAGCAGTAATTCAATGGAAAAAGTGTTTGGTTCTATTGTATTTCTGTACAATACGTCGTTTTAAAGCATTTTTATGTGAATTTCAATGACAGTTTTTGAGAAAATCAATGATTTTTTAGTAAACACTGTTTTAGGCCAATTTAGTGTGATTGTAAATGATATGCTTTTTCAGAAAAACCAGCAGTAATTCAATGGAAAAATTGATTTATTCGATTGTATTTCTATAAATTGCGTCGTTTTAAAGCATTTTAATGTGAATTTCATTGACAGTTTTTGAGAAAATCAATGATTTTTTCGTAAACAATGTTTTAGGCCAATTTAGTGTGATTGTAAATGATATGTTTTTTCAGAAAAACCAGCAGTAATTCAATGGAAAAAGTGATTTATTCTATTGTATTTCTATAAATTGCGTCGTTTTAAAGCATTTTAATGTGAATTTCATCGACAGTTTTTGAGAAAATCAATGATTTTTTAGTAAACACTGTTTTAGGCCAAGTTAGTGTGATTGCAAATGATATGTTTTTTCAGAAAAACTAGCAGTAATTCAATGGAAAAAGTGATTTGTTCTATTGTATTTCTATAAATTGCGTCGTTTTAAAGTATTTTAATGTGAATTTCATCGACCGTTTTTGAGAAAATCAATGATTTTTTAGTGAACACTGTTTTAGGCCAAGTTAGTGTGATTGCAAATGATATGTTTTTTCAGAAAACTAGCAGTAATTCAATGGAAAAAGTGATTTGTTCTATTGTATTTCTGTACATTACGTCGTTTTAAAGCATTTTAATGTGAATTTCATTGACAGTTATTGAGAAAATCAATGATTTTCTAGTAAACACTGTTTTAGGCCAAGTTAGTGTGATTGCAAATGATATGTTTTTTCAGAAAAACCAGCAGTAATTCAATGGAAAAAGTGATTTATTCTATTGTATTTCTATAAATTGCATCGTTTTAAAGCATTTTAATGTGAATTTCATCGACAATTTTTGAGAAAATCAATGATTTTTTAGTAAACACTGTTTTAGGCCAAGTTAGTGTGATTGCAAATGATATGTTTTTTCAGAAATACTAGCAGTAATTAAAAAGTGATTTATTCTATTGTTTTTCT
>CBDALO010000161.1:0-64350 GCA_965196985.1 Gammaproteobacteria bacterium
TTTTATTGTTTTGATCAAACCCACCGGCTTGCTTACCGTGGGCGATTTGATTCCGCCACACCCAGTAATGATTTACCTGTGACAGGCAACGAGCTGTGTGATGCGATGGACGCCGTACTTGCTGGTGAGCCAGTGAACCCCAATCAAATTGCAAGCATTGGGTGTAACATTAAATGGAAACCAGAGAACTAGCCCGCAACATAAATGGCTAGAAGAAAAAAGGACGCCTGTATGAGTAGTAAACACGCCATTAAGCATCACGATCTTTTTTTTAAAAGTTCTCTCCAGGACATCGAAATTGCCAAGGATTTTTTTAAGGCGCACTTGCCTAAAAAGATCCAAAAGATGATTGACTGGGAGACTCTGCATTTAGAAAACGACAGCTTCATCGAAGAAGATTTCCAGACTGCATTTACGGATGTACTCTACCAACTGAGAACTACCCAAAATTGTTATCTCCCTACCTGAACTGAATTCGATAATTCTTTTTGTTCTTCTTGAGAAACACTATTTTCTTTAAAAAATTGCTCTACTAAGTGATACGTTAGAAGTTTTCTAATACCCTTCGCAATAAAGTGTCGTGTCACCTTGCCCTTACCATCTCCTAATTTAGCTAGCATAATTGCGTAATCGTCATAAGCTTTTTCCTTACCTATCTCATACAAATATGAGGCCACATAAAAACATACAGCCAGTAGATTTTGTATCCCTTTAAAATTTTTTATCTGCATATTTTCCCAGCCTAGTCCTTCCTTGAGAAATTTAAAAACATATTCAATTTTCGCACGAGATAGATAGGCTATGTATACCTCATACGCCTCATCAAAAGTCGTTACTTTTTTATTAGTTAATAGCAGCATGTCATTCTTAAAAATTCTCCTACCATCTCTGCCTGTAATTTGGATTTTAATTGCATTGAAGTTCTCAAACTCTCCAAAATAAATAGTTATTTTTCCGTCTTGTACGCAATTCTTTCCAACTGTTAACTTTTGGAATTGCTTTTCGCCTTGAGCATCAAAATCAGCGTTAATCAGCTTAAGCTTTTTACCATCATCACCTCTACCTTCTATTGTTCTTGTTATTTTTGAGCGAATAATAAAGTCTTGATCTAGGTTTGTATCAATTAGTGAGAGATAGTCATTATCATCAAACTCTCTATCTAGAATATGGGTAATGGTTGCATCTTCATTCTTTGATTTTAGGCAGATTCCTATTTTTTCTATTTCACGAATAGACAGCAGCTTTTTATTAAAGTAATCACCAGATTCATAAAGACTCTTGGCCTCTTTATCTCCCTCAAATGGCTTTCCAGCCTCTATTTTCTTAATATGCTCAGCTTTTAAAAACTTAGGGTCTTTATTGCTGTAGCTTACATGCGATAGTAGATGCACAGCCTTATCACCAGGTACTAATGCAACTGCGTTATGCGTGCTGTAACCATTGATAATATCCCCGTCCAGACTCCTTACTTTACCTAGATTTTCAGTTTGCTTGCTATGTGGCTTTCTAATATCAGAAGGATCATGAAGAACATCAATTTTACTGGCGTGTGAAAGTTTTTCACAGCTCTGTTCTAGCAATACATCATTTGTTTTTATTGGATCTAAATCGGTGCTTTTATTTTCACCGGTAAGTGTACGAATCATCTTTTTATACTCATTGTTATCTTTTGATCAAGTCAGGCCGGCTTCGCCGGCAACTTTCTAAGCCTCTAAGAGTTTAGTCTTTACAAAGCCACGAGTATTATTAAGTCTCAAACTAGTCAAACCTGCCCATGGAATAATAACGAATAAAAATAACACACCTGCTATAGAAATTGCTTCAGGTAGCTGAGCAATAACTCACCTACTATACGCGCTTCTCATTTTACTCTATGAATAATGAAACGCTTTAGTATCAAACAAATCTTGGTAACCAATCAGAACTGGTGGAACTTTCACACCAAGTACAAAGATAAAATCAGAGAAGCTATTGTCATTGGCATTGTTAAGCTGCTTAGCTGCAAACATCCTATGCGTGGCCATAAAGAGTATCATTGCAGTAATCCAAACTGTTCACACGTCAAATACATCCGCCATACCTGCAAAGCTAAAAGCTGTTCATCGTGTGGTAAAAAAGCCACAGAAGTATGGATACAACAACAGATGGCAATCTTACCCAACACTACATGGCAACACATCACATTCACCATGCCCTCTACTCTTTGGGACTGCTTTTGGACAAACAGAGAGCTTCTTAATTTACTCCCACCATTAGCAGCAAAGGTGTTACTCAAGCTTGCTAAAAACAAGAGGGTTAAACCCGGTGTATTTATCGCGCTTCACACCTTTGGCAGAGATCTAAAGCGCAATGTGCATCTTCATGCGTCAATCACTCTGGGTGGTATCAACAAAGAGTTAACACAATGGAAAAGCCTCTACTTCCATCAACCTACACTAATGTCCATGTGGCGTTATGAGGTCATTAACCTTTTTAGAAACCACCACCAGGACAAAGGGCTTATTCTGCCAAATCAGTTAGCCTCTACACTGAACCACACTTTCAACTTTAATCAACTGCTTGATCAGCTTTACCAAAAACGATGGGTAGTACATTGCGCAAAGCCCTCAAAGAATCACAAACAAAACGTTAAATACTTAGGTCGATACACCAAACGTCCTCCTATTGCTGAGTCAAAAATTAAAAACTTTGATGGGAGCAGCCTCAGTTTTAATTATCTTGATCACGTCTCTAAAACCTACAAGCAATTTAAATTAACCGCGGAAGAGTTTATTGCTCGATTTATTCAACACATTCCTGATGTTGGCTTTCGTATGGTGCGTTATTATGGGTTTCTTGCTAACCGGGTGCGAGGTGAGATGCTACCCAAAGTCAGACTCCTATTAGGTGAAACTGATCCAAACACACCCCAGGTCAATTACCGCACCTTAATGCAAAATAATTTTAACATTGACCCCTATGAATGTGTTCTATGCGGTAGCCAAATGTTTTTAGCTAACTGCTGGTATAGACAACCTAACCGTTACAAATTGCTATCAAAGCATCGTGAACTCGCCTTACTGAAAAAAATCTAATAACTTCCTAGGGGGGTAGTCCGTCCAAAACAACAAATAACAGCTAGTTTTGGCTATTGTTTGTCATAACTAACCCTGCCCCACCACTAAATCGATTTTATAAAAAATACCTGTGCTAAAATTACTCATTTTAATTGGTGGTATTTTTACCAATTGACACATTGAAATTCCTTAATATGAACTGAACAACTTACAACTACCTTCAGTTAATAGCTTTCCTACAATCGTCGATAGATTTTTTTAAAACAACTTTCCCAGTTAATTTTGAAAAAAGAGGGGCAGCGTAATCGGCGAAGTTTAACATTTATACTCATCTCGTTAGTCTTGTTAAAAAGACAAAGCATAGTCATTTTTACACAATATTTCAGCATTATTTTGTTGATTTAAATTTTGGGTAGTTTTCAGCTACCAAGTGAAGCTCAAAAAACAGTACGGTAAAGAGCAGATTTTTTTGTACGTCCTCAGCGAGCACCAATCGCAACCGGATCCATTAATGGCGTTTAGGCTCTGGTATTATCGCTGTAAGATTTGGGATCGGTTTTTAAAACAAATGCCGAAAAAGGATCAAAATGATCAGCTTAAACTGCCGTTAATTCTCAACTTGGTGTTTTATAACGGCAAACAAAAACCCTACCCCTACACACTGAATTTCTTCGACCTATTTGAGGATGTGGAACTGGCCAAAGAACTTTACAACGCCCCTGCCCCACTGATTGATTTGTCGGTCATACCGGATGATGAGCTATTAACGCATGGGCATGTGGCTGCCATGGAATTATGCCACAAGCACGCGTATAGCCGTGATCTTATACCAATTATCAAAGCATTAATTCAGCATGATTTACTACAATTAATCAAGACACTTGATGGTGGAAAACACATTTCTCGGCTGGTAAAATACGCGCTAGAATATGAGAAAGATAACTATGGTAGTGAAATTGTCACGTTGTTAGCTGAAGCACTACCGGATATGAAGGAGACGATTATGTCTGCAGCAGATCAATTACGGCAAGAAGGCCGACTACAAGAGCAACGTATAATTGCTAAAAATATGCTTAGAAAGGGTTTAGATGGAGAATTAATATCTGAAACAACAGGTTTACCTCATGATCTTTTAATTGAGATTGAAAAAGAAATTAGGTAGGTCCCTTTTATTTGACATGCAACAGAGTGATCACTACTAAAAAAACTGCCATTTCTTTGACGAAAGATCACTTTTAATAATACCACTTACATCTCAAGGTAAGCGATCCAGCAAGTACACCCTAGTCAACTAGTTAAATTCATGTGACTGTATGCTCCCGCAAATAGTAACAAGGAGCTTACGGTATGTCAGCAACAAATCCTGAAAATGAAAATGCTACTTACACAGATGCTTATTGGGAAAAACACCTTTCCGACTTTAAGCAAAGCAAGTTAACCAAAGCGAAATACTGCCGAGAGAATAACGTACCTTACACGCAGTTTCTCTATCGTTTGAGAAGAGAACAGCAAAAAACGCTAGCAAAGGTTGTTTGCGTGTCTGAGCAGCCAGCACAACCAGTGGCTGTCATGCAGGTCAACTCACACATACAGATTAGCTTTTATGACCAGGATAGCTTAGCGTCTTTGATTCAGAGGCTTTGCTAATGTTTCAGAACTGGAAAACACCGATCTGGTTTTATCGTACCCCTGTGGACTTTAGAAAACAGATTGATGGCCTAGTAATGCTGATTGCCGATCATCTCTCAATGACCCCAAGCTCAGGCCAGCTATTTCTTTTTCGTAACAGGCAGCGCGATAAAATAAAATTACTTTGGTACGACCAAAATGGTTTTTGGCTTTGCTACAAACGATTAGAAAAAGGTAAGCTGAAGTTCCCTAGCGAAGCAGATGAGACTATCGAGTTGACCCAAGATCAGTTAAGCTGGTTATTGTCAGGTTTAAACTGGATGAAGCAAAAGTCATTACCCAATGTTAGACGACAATTAGCTCTGCGAAGTACGCCAACTAGCTTTGCAAGAAGTAGGTAATATACGCGCCATAATAACTCACTGAGGATGATCAGGTTATGGCTGGAAAGCACATTACTAAACAACAAGCGGAGCTATACATGAAATATCGAAATAAAGGCCTAACTCAAGAGGCCTGTGCAGCTAAAGTTGGCATGAGTTCTCGCAGTGGCCGCACCATCGAGGTTGGTAAACACCACACCCAGCAGCCAAAGAGGCCGCGTGATTATAAGACCCGTGTCAGCCCTATTGACGCTGTTTGGGAGGATGATTTAGAGCCGATGCTGAGAAACAACCCAGATCTACAACCTCAAACACTTTTTATCTATTTGCAACGCCAGTATCAGGATAGCTCTGGAAACCCGCTCTATAATGAATCAATTCTGCGAACACTACAAAGGCGGGTGTCCCTTTGGAAAGCTCAGCATGGCAAAAGTAAGGAAGTGAAGTTTCCGCAGGTTCATGAGCCAGGTAGGTAGTCACTGTCTGATTTTACTCAGATAGAGCGTTATTTTGTCTGTAAAAACCAACTTCAGTACTTAGAAAAACCTTTAAAATTCTAAATGGCACTCTATTGTACCTGTCTCATCGCATAATATCTTAAATTAATTATGCTAATCAATCTAAAAAATTATTTATACCTCAAATTTTTCTCCTCTCAAAATAAATTATTAACTTTTAGGTAATAGCAATTATATCTCGTTAATAAGAACAAGAATGATCTATCCTAAAACGGGTGCTGCCTTTATATAATGTAGAATATATAGCATAATATACACTTTAACATGATGAAGGATGGTGTTTGGATGTCAGCTAGAATTATCTCTGATGAAAATAATGAATTAACTATTGAACTCAAGCTTCCACTAAAAGGATCTATGCTTGAATGTGAGGACGCAATTCTTGATGGGCTTAATGAGGTTGGAACATTAGCCACTGAAAAAGCATTAAGTAAGTTTGATGCAGATGGCTCTCCTATCCATGTTGGAAAAATAAAGCTAACAACACGAAGTAGAGATGAAGCAAATTACCAAACGCCTTATGGAGTTGCTCGAGTTAAGCGTTATGTTTATCAAACCTCTAAAGGCGGGAAGATCTTTTGTCCTTTAGAAGATAAGGCTAGAATTATCCAAGGATCAACACCGCGATTTGCAAAAATAATCTCACATAAATACTCAAACTTACCTGCTCCTGGGTGCTGCCTTTATATAATGTAGAAAATATAGCATAATATACACTTTAACTTGATTACGGATGGTGTTTGGATGTTAGCTAGAATTCTCTCTGATGAAAATAATGAATTAACTATTGAGCTCAAGCTTCCACTAAAAGGATCCATGCTTGAATGTGAGGATGCAATTCTTGACGGCCTTAATGAGGTTGGAACATTAGCCACTGAAAAAGCTTTAAGTAAGTTTGATGCAGATGGCTCTCCTATCCATGTTGGAAAAATAAAGCTAACAGCACGAAGTAGAGATGAAGCAAATTACCAAACGCCTTATGGAGTTGCTCGAGTTAAGCGTTATGTTTATCAAACCTCTAAAGGCGGGAAGATCTTTTGTCCTTTAGAAGATAAGGCTAGAATTATCCAAGGATCAACACCGCGATTTGCAAAAATAATCTCACATAAATACTCAAACTTACCTGCTCCTAGTGTTATTGATGATCTCAAGGTCAATCATAACCGTAAAATCTCACATTCATACTTGCAACGGGCAACTGATTTTGTTGGCGGTATTGCACAAGCCAAAGAGGCTGAGTGGGAATATGAAGAGCCAAAGCTTGATGCAGGCATTGAGATGCTAAGTATTAGCTTAGATGGTGCATATGTTCTCACCGTTGATGATGGTTATAGAGAGAGCATGGTTGGAACTATTTCCATGTATGATAAGCATGGTGCACGCCTGCACACAACCTACGTTGCAGCATCACCAGAATATGGAAAAGATGAATTCTTTAATAGGCTTGAAAAGGAAATAAAGCTGAAAAAGAAATATTACCCTGATGCTAAAACAATTGGCGTTGCTGATGGAGCAAAAAATAATTGGCCATTTCTAAAAAAACATACTGATACGCAAATTTTAGATTTTTGGCATGCAACTGAATATCTCGGCGAAGCATCAAAGGCAGTATTTACCAAAAAATCTGAAAGAGATGAGCGTGATGTTTGGCTCGAAGAGAGATGTCATGACTTAAAGCACAAGAAAGGTGCGGCAGGTAGAATACTTGCTGAGCTTAAAGAGCATCTAAATAAAAAACTGAATAAATCGCTTAGAGAAAAGCTAGAAGGAACAATTACGTATTTTGAAAATAATATTAAAGAAAAGCGAATGTCGTATCATAATTTGATTAAGCAGAATGCACCAATTGGCTCTGGCGTCACTGAAGCAGCATGTAAAACAATTGTTAAACAAAGATTAGGCGGATCAGGAATGCGCTGGAAAGACAAGGGAATGAAAATCGTTTTATGCTTGAGAACACTAGTAAAGACTAAAGGCAGATGGGATCAGTTTTGGGAGAAGGTCAATGATTTTGGCGTGCCAGCAGCAATATAGCCTACATTATATAGAGGCAGCACCCCCTAAAACCCTATGAAGCCTTATTATTCACTTCAACTTAAGTATCTAGGTGATCCGCTCCACTGGTCATCAATTTCCACTAAAACAGCTGATACGAGCCTTAGGCACGATTCAGTATTAGGGAAAATTCCAACTGTATGCGTCCTTCTTTTTACCTCTCTGTTTACGCGCTCAGCTATGTTACTGGTTCTTAATCTTTTTTGATGCGGCCTGTCAAAGTTCATCACTACTAAGCCCTCCGGTATATTCACTTCCAACCAAGAAGAAAGCTCTGGTGCTGTTTGCTGATATTTATCTACCGCCATAGCCAATAGTCTTTCCGACTCATGAATGTTTGAGGCATTAAATATAGCTGTAATCTCCTCAGCTACTGGTTCCTTCATTGAGCGCTTTGGTATGTGAGCCTGAGCATTTTGCTGCAAATGAAATTGGCAGCGTTGCCAAGGAACACTGGGGAACACAGCTCTTCTAGCGGCTTTTAGGCCAGTATGAGCGTCGCTAGTAATCAACTCAATACCATGTATACCTCGCTCAACCAACTGCTGAAGAAAATCACGCCAATGTACCTCAGCCTCTGATAACGCAACAGAAACACCTAGCACTGTTCTCTTGCCGGTTGATTCATCAAAGCCATAGGCTATCAATACCGCACAGTCTTGTACTGTGCCGCTAGTGCGCACCTTCTCATAACGTGCATCTAGCCAAAGATATTTTATCTTTCCTAACGGCTTATTTCGCCATTTCTTTAAATCTTCATCCAACAATTTAGCGCAACGGCTTACCTCTGTGCTTGAAATATCTGTTCCACAGAGTTGCTTTAGCACCTTTTCAACTTTGCGCGTGGAAACCCCATGCACATACATTTCAGCGACAGCCAGCTTAAGTGCTCTATCAGAGCGTACACCTCGCTCTAAGACTGATGGATAGAAGGCTTCATTGGAGTCTCTAACCTGCGGTATCTGTAGCTCAAGCTGACCTTGACCTGTGTTAATTAACCTTGGTTTAAAGCCGTTCGCATATCCGTTTCTATCGCCAGTTCGCTCATAAGGACTGGCATTTAAATGGCGCTCCCTTTCTATTAACATAGCCTCATTCATCAACCTGGAGACAAGCTTAGGTAAAGCTTCAAACCCCTCCATCGCTAAAACATGTATGGCTTCTTCGATTAAGTTCTCATTTTTATAGCAGCTCATTGTCATTCCTCTTTTTTGGTTAAGTTTACCTTAAAAGGAATTTCGGCCTTGTTCATTTCTGGGTATCAGATTAGATGGTCAGGTATTGAGCATACATACAGTATAGTATTTCACGGATTGGTAATTATGGCTTATCTTGCCATATACTCTCGCATCCAAGTCAATAATGAAAGCAAAAGAGTGAGGCTGATCATGTCAACAACAAACAGTGCCGCTAAGTTAATGAATGCAGACGATAGAAAAGAACTTGCTTTAAAAGCATTAAAAAAAGATAAGTCAGTTTCTAAGCTGGCAGAACAAAATGATGTTAGCCGTAAGTTTGTGCATAAGCAAAAAAATAAATTGGTGAATGCAATTGATAGTGCTTTCTCAGAAACAGACGCGACTAATGATGCACATAAGGTTTTGTACTATATACCAGTAACCAAGCAGTATATTTCTCTTATGGTTGTTTGCTTACTGCTTTTTTCTCGCTGCTCATTTAGGGGTATACGTAGATTTTTAAGTGTTTGTTTAGACTATGAGATCTCTCAAGGTGGAATTCATAACATTGCAGCTGTTGCGATTCAAAGAGCGGAGAAGATTAATTCTCAGGAAGACTTAAGCCAAGCCAAACTAGTAGCTAATGATGAAAAGTTTCACCTTAATAAACCAATTCTTTCTGGAACCGATATTCGTTCTTTATATTGTTATTTGCTTCGCCTAGAAGACACACGTGATGGAGATACGTGGGCAAGAAATTTACTAGAGCTGAAGAAAAAACATTTTTTACCAGAGGCTGTTTATGGTGACGATGGCCGTGGTTTGTATGCTGGACATAAACTTGTAATGCCAGATGTTCCTTACCACAGAGATCATTTTCACATCATCCATGAGTTACTTGAGGTTCGCCGTTACTTTAGAAATAGGAAAAAAAGTTCTATCACATATCTAAACCAACGAGAGAATAAGTATTACAAGGCAATTACTAAAGGTAATGAAGCGCTACATGAAGAGCAGTTATTCATGGCGGTAAAAGAGGCAGGACAAGCTGGGCGCTTATCAAGCTCTATTGACACGTTAGTAGACTGGTTGTGTCATGATGTTTTAGTAAAAGCAGGCCCAGCACCAGAGCAACGTAGTGAGTTATATGACTTCATTGTTAATGAACTAAAAACCCTTGAGTTAATTCATCCTCATCGTATTAAATCAATTCGAGTTATGTTGGAGAATGCCAAACACTTAGCTTTATCATTTATGATGACAATTGATAATAAATTTCAGGTAATTGCTGAATCTAATAATATCTCTGTAAATACTTTGTGGAAAATAGCTGAATTACAAAGGTGTAAGGAAGGGTCAATGAAATATGCTGTTCGTGCGTTACCCTTACAAGATGAATTGGGTGATGATTTCTATGACATAGAAGAACTTGTGACTCGAGTGCTAGAGGGCACGGAACGCACAAGCTCTATGGCAGAAAACCTGCATAGTCGTATATCTCCCTACTTATTTGTACGTAAGCAAGTAGGGAATGGATTTCTTAATTTACTACGCTTCTTTTTAAATCATGAGAAAATCGAGCGTAGCGAAAAAAGCTTTCGTCATCAGAAAACTCCAGCACATATTTTAACTGGTCAGGAGCATCCACACTGGGTAGAAATGCTGGGCTTCAAACGTTTTCAACGAGCAGCATAACGCAATCTAATTTTTAAAGAGCAGTAGTTATTATGCTTTAATTGGGTAGGTATTTCTATGCGCCCTGATACCTAAAATACACCGTAATTGAACCAAGCCTAAAATATTTTACAAAAAGACTGGGTTTACACCTGTGAGCGTGGATAAGCCAAAATCAAATTTAGGACAACTTAGAATAAAACATGATGAGCTTGCTACAAATCTTAACCTTCCTGTATATGACGCAGGTAAATTTATGTCTAACAGTTCAGCGTCTTTTTTTACGAATGCTTCTACTGCTAAAGTTGATACCTGTTGCGAACCAAGAGATGCTGTAGATGATTGTGAAGGATATGGGTCGGTTTTTAATAGTATTACAGATGCAGGATTGTAAGAGCCTACCTGGAAAAGAGAAGGCTCTCTTGGGTTTTATTATATAGTTCCGGTGAGTTGGTGTGACAGCCTTTTAACTTAAAACTACTCTAGTTGCTTCTAAAATCCAAGCAACTGGAGAGCCAACGCGCGAGGCAGGAAAGCCGAGCAAGCGTAAGCGATCCACGGGCGTCCTTGCTTCCGTAGCTAACACGTGCTAGGTGCTATCCGGCGGCACATTCCATGGCAGCAGTGCCTCAATATCTTCTAATGTTTTGCAATGTTGTAGGCGCTCATAAAGATAGGTGAAGTATCGACAGACATTGTGATGATGCAGTTCAGCAGTTAGAGCTAGACTTGCATGCATTGCTAGTGCGTTAGCGCCTGGCATTGTGTCGCAAAATAGAAAGTTCTTCCTTGCAAGCACTAAGAGCTTAATGTCTCTCTCTGTGTGATTGTTATCAATCTCACATCTACCATCATCAAGAAACCGAGTCATGTTTTCCCAATGCTTGATGACATATTCCATTGCCCTGCCAAGATGAGATTGTGGTAGAACCTTTGGATAATACTCCTCTAGCCACTCCTTGTACTCATCCATAATCGGTTTTGATTCTTTCTGCCGAAGCGCAAGGCGTTGCTCAGGCGACATCTCTTCTTCTTTCGCCTTTCTTTCAATCCGGTAGAGTTTTTTATAGACCCGCATAGCATGAGCGGCTAACCCATTCTTTTTGGTCGCCTTGGTGATCTCTTCAAATTTCCTGCGGGCATGAAGGTTGCACGCAATGATCGTAACGCCGGTATTTTCTAATTGGTCGAATATAGGGCTTGCATCAGTATGAAGCTTGCCAGTCCACCCTTGAAACCATTCTACTAGAAACTCACTGTGGTCACTTGGCGTATAGGCAAACAGGATAACCTCACGACCAGGAGCACCACCTCGCATGCAATGAATCAGTGACTTAGTTTGTGGCCGTCGACCAGGCTCTTTTAAGACTTGTAATTTAGTCGCGTCACAACTTGCTATTTCATAATCCAGCAGCTCATCCTTCAATAGATTATAAATCGGCTGTAAAGGTTTAGTCAGCTCAATAAACCAACGTGACATAGTTTGCCTGGATAGATTGACGCCGTATTGTGAGCGTAGTTGTTTTTCTAAATGATAAAAGGGTTGTCTATCCCTGATTTTACTAGACACTAAATGCGCTAGTAATGATTCAGACGCCTCGGCCTTAGGTAGGATATGTAAAGGCTTAGGTGCAACCGTAACACCACCTTGCTCGCAATCACAGCCTAGTTTTTCACGGCGCTCTTCAATCATTTCAAAGACAGCTGGTTTGTAGTTCAGTATTTTTTTAGTCTCAAAACCCATTGGGCATTTTTCTTTACCGCAAGGACAAATACGCTGGTCATCAGGTACTGGAATGATTCTCACCGTCACAGGTAATTCATTCTTGACCTTCTTCTTACGTTTGTGAGAAGAGACAACAACTGCTTCATCATCTTCTTGATCCTCCGGTGTTGAGAGATCACCGAAGAGTGGCAACTGATCTTCTATGTAGCGCTCAGATTTACTACCAAAATGCTGTCGTTGGAGCTTAGCAAATTGTATCTTCAAATGATCATAAGCCTCGGCATACTGTTCAACACGAGCATGTTCTATTTCAAGCTTATGACAAAGCTTTTCATTTATTCCGACTTGTTGATAGAAAAGCTCACTAGGGACTGTTTGCATTGCGTTTCTCATTCAAGTAACTACTGCAAAGTGTACCATGACATTTTAAGTGCAATATTTTCTTCCTCAGGCGCTTGGTTAGCGCATATTACTTTTTTGGGGTAGCTGGTCATTGTGATGTTTTCTTTTCAACTCCTAGCGGATCTCACAAAGCCTGGGCTAAGGATATAAAACAAGCATTAAAATCACGTGTAAAATCAAAAAACACAGAAAAAACCTGTCAAGACTTTTTTTGCCATTTTAGTAAAAAAACTCGGGAGAGACTTTGGGTAATGACTTTTGCTTCATCCAGTTTAAACCTGACAATAACCAGCTTAACTGATCTTGGGTCAACTCGATAGTCTCATCTGCTTCGCTAGGGAACTTCAGCTTACCTTTTTCTAATCGTTTGTAGCAAAGCCAAAAACCATTTTGGTCGTACCAAAGTAATTTTATTTTATCGCGCTGCCTGTTACGAAAAAGAAATAGCTGGCCTGAGCTTGGGGTCATTGAGAGATGATCGGCAATCAGCATTACTAGGCCATCAATCTGTTTTCTAAAGTCCACAGGGGTACGATAAAACCAGATCGGTGTTTTCCAGTTCTGAAACATTAGCAAAGCCTCTGAATCAAAGACGCTAAGCTATCCTGGTCATAAAAGCTAATCTGTATGTGTGAGTTGACCTGCATGACAGCCACTGGTTGTGCTGGCTGCTCAGACACGCAAACAACCTTTGCTAGCGTTTTTTGCTGTTCTCTTCTCAAACGATAGAGAAACTGCGTGTAAGGTACGTTATTCTCTCGGCAGTATTTCGCTTTGGTTAACTTGCTTTGCTTAAAGTCGGAAAGGTGTTTTTCCCAATAAGCATCTGTGTAAGTAGCATTTTCATTTTCAGGATTTGTTGCTGACATACCGTAAGCTCCTTGTTACTATTTGCGGGAGCATACAGTCACATGAATTTAACTAGTTGACTAGGGTGTACTTGCTGGATCGCTTACCTTCTAAAATCCAAGCAACTGGAGAGCCAACGCGCGAGGCAGGAAAGCCGAGCAAGCCCTACAACTCATTGCTAGTTTCTAAAAATGCATTATGAAGATTATTTCCTAGCTGAGAATATTTTTAATTTTAAAAATAGTTGCTGTAGATTTACTTTAGATGAGCGGGTATTTTTTTAGAATTATAAACTTTTGACAGTTTATGAGCACAGGGAAAATTATTTTGAATAATTTAGATTTGTCATAAACACTTGCCAACTGCTAGTTGCAAAAAAGGGTTCTGTCGCAAATTAATGGTTATTTGATATAATACCGACCAAATTTAGCATTGAATAATAATGGAGTTATTATGGCGATTAGTTTTAAAGGAAGACATTTCCCCAAAGAGATTATTTTAACAGCAGTACGCTGGAAGCTTGCGTACCCATTAAGTTACCGAAATATTGAAGAGCTCATGGAAGAACGTGGTGTTAGCGTTGATCACTCTACAGTACAAAAATGGGTGGTTCGCTATGCGCCCCAGCTTGAGCAAGAGTTTCGTAAAAGCAAGCGCAAACTTGCTGATAGTTGGAAGATGGATGAGACTTATATTAAGGTCAATGGCAAGCAAGTTTATCTTTATCGTGCAGTTGTGTTAGATGTCAACTAGCTTTGCGGTAAGCGCCAACTAGGATTGCAGATTTAGGGCAAAAAATTATTTTTTCTTATTCTTGTCATGTTCTTTAGTGCGATAGCTTTTTCCAGTAATATTAATTACTGTAGCATGATGTACTAGTCTATCAATAGCAGCTACAGCCATACTATTCTCAGGAAAGATACTATCCCATTTACTAAAAGGTTGATTAGCTGTGATAATAAGGCTGCCAGTTTCATAGCGCTGACATATGAGCTCAAAAAGAACACTTGTTTCATGCTCATCTTTTTTAACGTAACCAATGTCATCTAAAATGAGTAGCGGTATTTTATCGAGTTTAGCGAGCAACTCTTTTAATCGATATTGCTGTTTAGCTTGCTGCAAGGTTTGGACTAGATGGGAGGTCTGCTGACACTTAACTCGACTACCTCGCTCAATTTGCCGGTAAGCAATAGCTGCTGCTAGGTGCGTTTTGCCAACACCACTTGGCCCAAAGATGATTAGGTTGTTCCCATCCTTGATCCAGGTATCACTTTCAGCCAAGGCGTTAATTTGTGCGGGGTTAATCGACTCATTAGCATCAAATTTAAAGGAGCTCAGTGTTTTACCTTTAGGCAAACCCGATTCACTAATTCTTCTGGCTAATCTTGTCGTTTGTCGTTTTTGTATTTCCATATCGCATAGCCTAGAAAGATATTGACTGTATGTCCAGCCCTCTTCTTTTGCGGTTAGCCCCAAGTCTTCCCAGTGTATTTTAAATGTTGAAAGCTTGAGATCTTTCAATTGTAATGGTAATACCGCTTCATACTGTTCCATAAGTTTTTTCTCCAAGTTGGTTGTTGTTAGTAGGGATACATTCATCATAATCAGTTAACAAATGTTGTTGGCAATGAATGTTCGGTAATTTTTGATGGCCTGAATTAAACTTTTTCTCAATAGCATTAATATCAAAGGGCATGTTTAACTCAATTAGCCTAGAAACATAGACACCTAGCTGATATTCACAGTGATAGTCAGCGGCTAGTTTTAATAACCGTAGCATCAGCTTAGGCGATACCTTATGATCTTCAGTAGCATCTAAATGCTCCCAGGTAGCCTGATAGGTTTCCGTTGGAAGAATCTCATCACGGTACTGGCAAAAACGAAAGGCATTAGGCTTTTTAATTAAGGCATGAATAATATGCCGATAATTAATTGAGTAGCGCGTATTTACTTTATTCCGATACTTTCTTTCTAGTTCGAGCACAAGATTACTGCCTAGGTATCCCTTAATGAGGTGTTGATAGATATGAAGCGTAATGGTATGCCCAACTAATTGGCTAGGTACGCTGTAAGTGATACCTTTAATGATAATAATTGATAGACCAGAAACTTTAGTTGACGCCAAATCATAATCCATCGCTTTATTTTCTGGCAACGGTTGCAAAGCGTCTTTCTCCATCTGTAGGTTTTTGCTATTACGCTTATTACTATTGAGCATAATTCCCTGAAGCCATTCCTCATATTCCGCAACTGAATTAAAGTTATTGCTGCCACGAAGGATCAATTCTTGAGCTACGCGGTTTTTAAAGTGCCCATGTGCTGACTCAACTGAGCCATTCTCATGGCTGCGCCCCTTATTATTTCTAGTTGGCGTCATATTATAATGACCACACAGATCCTCATAACGCTGCGTCAAGTCAGCAATAGCATCCGAGGATAGATTTTTAAATGCCGCAGCCAAGCTATCTGTTCGATGCTCATGGGTCGACCCACCAATGGCCAACAACGCCTCTTGCAAACCTTCCGATGGGTGCTGCCTTTATATAATGTAGAAAATATAGCATAATATACACTTTAACTTGATTACGGATGGTGTTTGGATGTTAACTAGAATTCTCTCTGATGAAAATAATGAATTAACTATTGAGCTCAAGCTTCCACTAAAAGGATCCATGCTTGAATGTGAGGATGCAATTCTTGACGGCCTTAATGAGGTTGGAACATTAGCCACTGAAAAAGCTTTAAGTAAGTTTGATGCAGATGGCTCTCCTATCCATGTTGGAAAAATAAAGCTAACAGCACGAAGTAGAGATGAAGCAAATTACCAAACGCCTTATGGAGTTGCTCGAGTTAAGCGTTATGTTTATCAAACCTCTAAAGGCGGGAAGATCTTTTGTCCTTTAGAAGATAAGGCTAGAATTATCCAAGGATCAACACCGCGATTTGCAAAAATAATCTCACATAAATACTCAAACTTACCTGCTCCTAGTGTTATTGATGATCTCAAGGTCAATCATAACCGTAAAATCTCACATTCATACTTGCAACGGGCAACTGATTTTGTTGGCGGTATTGCACAAGCCAAAGAGGCTGAGTGGGAATATGAAGAGCCAAAGCTTGATGCAGGCATTGAGATGCTAAGTATTAGCTTAGATGGTGCATATGTTCTCACCGTTGATGATGGTTATAGAGAGAGCATGGTTGGAACTATTTCCATGTATGATAAGCATGGTGCACGCCTGCACACAACCTACGTTGCAGCATCACCAGAATATGGAAAAGATGAATTCTTTAATAGGCTTGAAAAGGAAATAAAGCTGAAAAAGAAATATTACCCTGATGCTAAAACAATTGGCGTTGCTGATGGAGCAAAAAATAATTGGCCATTTCTAAAAAAACATACTGATACGCAAATTTTAGATTTTTGGCATGCAACTGAATATCTCGGCGAAGCATCAAAGGCAGTATTTACCAAAAAATCTGAAAGAGATGAGCGTGATGTTTGGCTCGAAGAGAGATGTCATGACTTAAAGCACAAGAAAGGTGCGGCAGGTAGAATACTTGCTGAGCTTAAAGAGCATCTAAATAAAAAACTGAATAAATCGCTTAGAGAAAAGCTAGAAGGAACAATTACGTATTTTGAAAATAATATTAAAGAAAAGCGAATGTCGTATCATAATTTGATTAAGCAGAATGCACCAATTGGCTCTGGCGTCACTGAAGCAGCATGTAAAACAATTGTTAAACAAAGATTAGGGGGATCAGGAATGCGCTGGAAAGACAAGGGAATGAAAATCGTTTTATGCTTGAGAACACTAGTAAAGACTAAAGGCAGATGGGATCAGTTTTGGGAGAAGGTCAATGATTTTGGCGTGCCAGCAGCAATATAGCCTACATTATATAGAGGAAGCACCCGTTCCGATAAAGCCTGAAAACTTTCACCTGATTGAATGACCTTGATGTAACTCCATTTGCTGTAGACTAATCTAAAGTGGTACAACATGTGCTTAAAGGGCTTGCCTTTTATAAGAATCTCAGAACGATCCATATGAGTAAAATCAGACAGTGACTGCCTACCTGGCTCATGAACCTGCGGAAACTTCACTTCCTTACTTTTGCCATGCTGAGCTTTCCAAAGGGACACCCGCCTTTGTAGTGTTCGCAGAATTGATTCATTATAGAGCGGGTTTCCAGAGCTATCCTGATACTGGCGTTGCAAATAGATAAAAAGTGTTTGAGGTTGTAGATCTGGGTTGTTTCTCAGCATCGGCTCTAAATCATCCTCCCAAACAGCGTCAATAGGGCTGACACGGGTCTTATAATCACGCGGCCTCTTTGGCTGCTGGGTGTGGTGTTTACCAACCTCGATGGTGTGGCCACTGCGAGAACTCATGCCAACTTTAGCTGCACAGGCCTCTTGAGTTAGGCCTTTATTTCGATATTTCATGTATAGCTCCGCTTGTTGTTTAGTAATGTGCTTTCCAGCCATAATCTGATCATCCTCAGTGAGTTATTATGGCGCGTATATTACCTACTTCTTGCAAAGCTAGTTGGCGTACTTCGCAGAGCTAATTCTCGTCTAACACAGTTGATAAGTACGGTAACACCGTTGATTTTATGCTGTCAGAGAAGCGTGATCGTAAGGCAGTTCTAGCTTTTTTTAATAAAGCGATTGGATCAAGCGGGTTACCCAAAAAGGTTAACATTGATAAAAGTGGTGCAAATACAGCAGCGTTGGAAAGACTCAACACCTTATTATTTTTATCTGGATTCTGGTTTGCGATGGTCGAGGTTAGGCGCATTAAATACCTCAATAATTTGGTCGAGCAAGACCATCGATCGATAAAGCGTATCACGAAATATACACTGGGTTTTAAAAAGTTCAATTCAGCTAAGGCAACAATAGCTGGTATTGAGTTATGCCATATGTTAAAAAAAGGGCAGATGCGAGGCAATAGCATGATGCCAGCCTGGCAGCAGTTCTACACGCTCGCAGACTAGTTGCGCCCAAAAATAGGCTACCTCATCTGTAAGCGATCCAGCAAGTACACCCTAGTCAATTAGTTAAATTCATGTGACTGTATGCTCCCGCAAATAGTAACAAGGAGCTTACGGTATGTCAGCAACAAATCCTGAAAATGTAAATGCTACTTACACAGATGCTTATTGGGAAAAACACCTTTCCGACTTTAAGCAAAGCAAGTTAACCAAAGCGAAATACTGCCGAGAGAATAACGTACCTTACACGCAGTTTCTCTATCGTTTGAGAAGAGAACAGCAAAAAACGCTAGCAAAGGTTGTTTGCGTGTCTGAGCAGCCAGCACAACCAGTGGCTGTCATGCAGGTCAACTCACACATACAGATTAGCTTTTATGACCAGGATAGCTTAGCGTCTTTGATTCAGAGGCTTTGCTAATGTTTCAGAACTGGAAAACACCGATCTGGTTTTATCGTACCCCTGTGGACTTTAGAAAACAGATTGATGGCCTAGTAATGCTGATTGCCGATCATCTCTCAATGACCCCAAGCTCAGGCCAGCTATTTCTTTTTCGTAACAGGCAGCGCGATAAAATAAAATTACTTTGGTACGACCAAAATGGTTTTTGGCTTTGCTACAAACGATTAGAAAAAGGTAAGCTGAAGTTCCCTAGCGAAGCAGATGAGACTATCGAGTTGACCCAAGATCAGTTAAGCTGGTTATTGTCAGGTTTAAACTGGATGAAGCAAAAGTCATTACCCAAAGTCTCTCCCGAGTTTTTTTACTAAAATGGCAAAAAAAGTCTTGACAGGTTTTTTCTGTGTTTTTTGATTTTACGCGTGATTTTAATGCTTGTTTTATATCCTTAGCCCAGGCTTTGTGAGATCCGCTAGGAGTTGAAAAGAAAACATCACAATGACCAGCTACCCCAAAAAAGTAATATGCGCTAACCAAGCGCCTGAGGAAGAAAATATTGCACTTAAAATGTCATGGTACACTTTGCAGTAGTTACTTGAATGAGAAACGCAATGCAAACAGTCCCTAGTGAGCTTTTCTATCAACAAGTCGGAATAAATGGATAGAGCGTTATTTTGTCTGTAAAAACCAACTTCAGTACTTAGAAAAACCTTTAAAATTCTAAATGGCACTCTATTGTACCTGTCTCATCGCATAATATCTTAAATTAATTATGCTAATCAATCTAAAAAATTATTTATACCTCAAATTTTTCTCCTCTCAAAATAAATTATTAACTTTTAGGTAATAGCAATTATATCTCGTTAATAAGAACAAGAATGATCTATCCTAAAACCCTATGAAGCCTTATTATTCACTTCAACTTAAGTATCTAGGTGATCCGCTCCACTGGTCATCAATTTCCACTAAAACAGCTGATACGAGCCTTAGGCACGATTCAGTATTAGGGAAAATTCCAACTGTATGCGTCCTTCTTTTTACCTCTCTGTTTACGCGCTCAGCTATGTTACTGGTTCTTAATCTTTTTTGATGCGGCCTGTCAAAGTTCATCACTACTAAGCCCTCCGGTATATTCACTTCCAACCAAGAAGAAAGCTCTGGTGCTGTTTGCTGATATTTATCTACCGCCATAGCCAATAGTCTTTCCGACTCATGAATGTTTGAGGCATTAAATATAGCTGTAATCTCCTCAGCTACTGGTTCCTTCATTGAGCGCTTTGGTATGTGAGCCTGAGCATTTTGCTGCAAATGAAATTGGCAGCGTTGCCAAGGAACACTGGGGAACACAGCTCTTCTAGCGGCTTTTAGGCCAGTATGAGCGTCGCTAGTAATCAACTCAATACCATGTATACCTCGCTCAACCAACTGCTGAAGAAAATCACGCCAATGTACCTCAGCCTCTGATAACGCAACAGAAACATCTAGCACTGTTCTCTTGCCGGTTGATTCATCAAAGCCATAGGCTATCAATACCGCACAGTCTTGTACTGTGCCGCTAGTGCGCACCTTCTCATAACGTGCATCTAGCCAAAGATATTTTATCTTTCCTAACGGCTTATTTCGCCATTTCTTTAAATCTTCATCCAACAATTTAGCGCAACGGCTTACCTCTGTGCTTGAAATATCTGTTCCACAGAGTTGCTTTAGCACCTTTTCAACTTTGCGCGTGGAAACCCCATGCACATACATTTCAGCGACAGCCAGCTTAAGTGCTCTATCAGAGTGTACACCTCGCTCTAAGACTGATGGATAGAAGGCTTCATTGGAGTCTCTAACCTGCGGTATCTGTAGCTCAAGCTGACCTTGACCTGTGTTAATTAACCTTGGTTTAAAGCCGTTCGCATATCCGTTTCTATCGCCAGTTCGCTCATAAGGACTGGCATTTAAATGGCGCTCCCTTTCTATTAACATAGCCTCATTCATCAACCTGGAGACAAGCTTAGGTAAAGCTTCAAACCCCTCCATCGCTAAAACATGTATGGCTTCTTCGATTAAGTTCTCATTTTTATAGCAGCTCATTGTCATTCCTCTTTTTTGGTTAAGTTTACCTTAAAAGGAATTTCTAATCTGACTGAGTCGCCTGCTTATTTTCAGCAAGTCAATGGAATTTACAGAAAGGATGGCGCACTAGCAATAAATGAAAAGCTTTGTCATAAGCTTGAAATAGAACATGCTCGTGTTGAACAGTATGCCGAGGCTTATGATCATTTGAAGATACAATTTGCTAAGCTCCAACGACAGCATTTTGGTAGTAAATCTGAGCGCTACATAGAAGATCAGTTGCCACTCTTCGGTGATCTCTCAACACCGGAGGATCAAGAAGATGATGAAGCAGTTGTTGTCTCTTCTCACAAACGTAAGAAGAAGGTCAAGAATGAATTACCTGTGACGGTGAGAATCATTCCAGTACCTGATGACCAGCGTATTTGTCCTTGCGGTAAAGAAAAATGCCCAATGGGTTTTGAGACTAAAAAAATACTGAACTACAAACCAGCTGTCTTTGAAATGATTGAAGAGCGCCGTGAAAAACTAGGCTGTGATTGCGAGCAAGGTGGTGTTACGGTTGCACCTAAGCCTTTACATATCCTACCTAAGGCCGAGGCGTCTGAATCATTACTAGCGCATTTAGTGTCTAGTAAAATCAGGGATAGACAACCCTTTTATCATTTAGAAAAACAACTACGCTCACAATACGGCGTCAATCTATCCAGGCAAACTATGTCACGTTGGTTTATTGAGCTGACTAAACCTTTACAGCCGATTTATAATCTATTGAAGGATGAGCTGCTGGATTATGAAATAGCAAGTTGTGACGCGACTAAATTACAAGTCTTAAAAGAGCCTGGTCGACGGCCACAAACTAAGTCACTGATTCATTGCATGCGAGGTGGTGCTCCTGGTCGTGAGGTTATCCTGTTTGCCTATACGCCAAGTGACCACAGTGAGTTTCTAGTAGAATGGTTTCAAGGGTGGACTGGCAAGCTTCATACTGATGCAAGCCCTATATTCGACCAATTAGAAAATACCGGCGTTACGATCATTGCGTGCAACCTTCATGCCCGCAGGAAATTTGAAGAGATCACCAAGGCGACCAAAAAGAATGGGTTAGCCGCTCATGCTATGCGGGTCTATAAAAAACTCTACCGGATTGAAAGAAAGGCGAAAGAAGAAGAGATGTCGCCTGAGCAACGCCTTGCGCTTCGGCAGAAAGAATCAAAACCGATTATGGATGAGTACAAGGAGTGGCTAGAGGAGTATTATCCAAAGGTTCTACCACAATCTCATCTTGGCAGGGCAATGGAATATGTCATCAAGCATTGGGAAAACATGACTCGGTTTCTTGATGATGGTAGATGTGAGATTGATAACAATCACACGGAGAGAGACATTAAGCTCTTAGTGCTTGCAAGGAAGAACTTTCTATTTTGCGACACAATGCCAGGCGCTAACGCACTAGCAATGCATGCAAGTCTAGCTCTAACTGCTGAACTGCATCATCACAATGTCTGTCGATACTTCACCTATCTTTATGAGCGCCTACCACATTGCAAAACATTAGAAGATATTGAGGCACTGCTGCCATGGAATGTGCCGCCGGATAGCATCTAGCACGTGTTAGCTACGGAAGCAAGGACGCCCGTGGATCGCTTACGTTGCGCCCAAAAATAGGCTACCTCATCTAGGTGTAAATTTTTCGACAGAACCATCTTTCATACTGTCGTACATCAAACAAAGGCTGTGAATAAGCTGAAAGCGGAAGGAATGGATATACCTGATGAGGTTTTAGCGAGCCTTTCACCTTACTGGCGCGATCATCTCAATCGATTTGGTGTTTTTACACTTGATATGGAAAGAAATACTACAGAAATTGATTATAAATTAGCTAATCATTGAGATTTGGTCCCTTTTAACCAGGATTCCGGCCGGACCTCTGTGAGCTTGCGGCAAGCATGTGTGCATTAGGTCAGCTAGTTACTTTATCCTAAAGGACCGATAGTAAAACTATTTAGAAAGGTCCTATTATGTTTGGCAAAACGTTTGATAAAAAAGTCGTTACACCCAAGTCAGCAACACCTTCAACACTAGATAATATTGCTCAATCGCTCAAGTCATGGCGTTCATCATCAAAAGAGCCATGGGAGATTCCAGAAGACTTTTGGGTGAAAATTATTGCGCTCTATCCTGCTTATACAAAAAAGGACATTACTGAACGATTATCAATCAGCTCTAAACGGCTCAACAAAAAAATTAATGAAAAAGAATTATTAGCCAGCAGTACATCAGTTGCCAATTCTGATGATGACCAAGCCGATGAATGTTTTGTTGAAGCCACTATTCAGGATTCAGTTGTGCTTTCACAGCAACTGATTAGCATTACAAGAACTGATGGCGTCGTGTTACAACTGCCTAAGCCGGAGTATGCTGAAACCATTAATCTGATTCTTACTTTTTGCAAGGGGTAGTGTATGCTGCAATTCACGCCTCAAATGAGGCTATTGTTAACAGTCAGACCTGCTGATTTTAGAAAGGGTATTGATGCTTTAGTTGCGCTTTGCCAGCAACGGCTGGGTGAGGATCCATTCTCTGGTACGGTCTTTGCTTTTACGAATAGCCGCCGTACCTCAGTGAAACTTCTAGTTTATGATGGCAATGGATTCTGGCTTTGTCTAAAGCGTTTTTCGCAAGGAAAGTTACAATGGTGGCCAAACTCCCACTCAGCCACGTACCATATCGATAGCACGCAGCTAATGATTCTGCTTAACCAAGGTAACCCTATCACTAGTCATCTCGGTGAGCCATGGAGAAGGCTCGCTAGTCAACCTCCTGTAATAAGTCAAGCGGCCTCTTCATCGACCAAACCTCCTTTATCTTCAATCTGGTAATTCCATGGCAACCATAAGGAGGGATCCTTAAAAACACTTGATTTATTTTCCTGCAAGGCAACTAAGTAATCGAGTGGGTTTTCCCCGCACAATTGAGCTGTAACAATAAGAGATAATAAGATGCTACCGATGTTAGCGCCATGCTGAGTTTTATAAAACATTGCAGCTTTTCTAATGCGAATAGGAATCTTTAGTATCGCCTCGACAATGTTGTTATCTAGTGGCGCTCCTGGTGTCGTTAAGAATCGCCGAAGCTTTTTCCAGTGCTTTAACATATACTTCATCGCCTTACCAAGGTGACTATTTGGTTCTACCACTTTGTTAGATAATTGCTTATTGAGCCAACCATGCAGTTTAAGCATCAATGGTTTGCTATGCTTTCGATGATAAAGTAAGCGTTGATGTGGGTCCATTTGCTTTGTTTGCTCATCATTTCGATAAACCTCACCCAGGATTTGCATAACGTACAAACAAGGCTCAGGATAATATTCAAGTAAATCACGAAACTTTCTAAAACCATGAGCTAAGCAATTGCAGATGATAGTTTGTAACTCTTTCGGCATGTTGGCTGCTAACGCATCACACATTTGAATCACCTTCTTTTTTTCAGATAGAGCGTTATTTTGTCTGTAAAAACCAACTTCAGTACTTAGAAAAACCTTTAAAATTCTAAATGGCACTCTATTGTACCTGTCTCATCGCATAATATCTTAAATTAATTATGCTAATCAATCTAAAAAATTATTTATACCTCAAATTTTTCTCCTCTCAAAATAAATTATTAACTTTTAGGTAATAGCAATTATATCTCGTTAATAAGAACAAGAATGATCTATCCTAAAACCCTATGAAGCCTTATTATTCACTTCAACTTAAGTATCTAGGTGATCCGCTCCACTGGTCATCAATTTCCACTAAAACAGCTGATACGAGCCTTAGGCACGATTCAGTATTAGGGAAAATTCCAACTGTATGCGTCCTTCTTTTTACCTCTCTGTTTACGCGCTCAGCTATGTTACTGGTTCTTAATCTTTTTTGATGCGGCCTGTCAAAGTTCATCACTACTAAGCCCTCCGGTATATTCACTTCCAACCAAGAAGAAAGCTCTGGTGCTGTTTGCTGGTATTTATCTACCGCCATAGCCAATAGTCTTTCCGACTCATGAATGTTTGAGGCATTAAATATAGCTGTAATCTCCTCAGCTACTGGTTCCTTCATTGAGCGCTTTGGTATGTGAGCCTGAGCATTTTGCTGCAAATGAAATTGGCAGCGTTGCCAAGGAACACTGGGGAACACAGCTCTTCTAGCGGCTTTTAGGCCAGTATGAGCGTCGCTAGTAATCAACTCAATACCATGTATACCTCGCTCAACCAACTGCTGAAGAAAATCACGCCAATGTACCTCAGCCTCTGATAACGCAACAGAAACACCTAGCACTGTTCTCTTGCCGGTTGATTCATCAAAGCCATAGGCTATCAATACCGCACAGTCTTGTACTGTGCCGCTAGTGCGCACCTTCTCATAACGTGCATCTAGCCAAAGATATTTTATCTTTCCTAACGGCTTATTTCGCCATTTCTTTAAATCTTCATCCAACAATTTAGCGCAACGGCTTACCTCTGTGCTTGAAATATCTGTTCCACAGAGTTGCTTTAGCACCTTTTCAACTTTGCGCGTGGAAACCCCATGCACATACATTTCAGCGACAGCCAGCTTAAGTGCTCTATCAGAGCGTACACCTCGCTCTAAGACTGATGGATAGAAGGCTTCATTGGAGTCTCTAACCTGCGGTATCTGTAGCTCAAGCTGACCTTGACCTGTGTTAATTAACCTTGGTTTAAAGCCGTTCGCATATCCGTTTCTATCGCCAGTTCGCTCATAAGGACTGGCATTTAAATGGCGCTCCCTTTCTATTAACATAGCCTCATTCATCAACCTGGAGACAAGCTTAGGTAAAGCTTCAAACCCCTCCATCGCTAAAACATGTATGGCTTCTTCGATTAAGTTCTCATTTTTATAGCAGCTCATTGTCATTCCTCTTTTTTGGTTAAGTTTACCTTAAAAGGAATTTCTAATCTGACTGAGTCGCCTGCTTATTTTCAGCAAGTCAATGGAATTTACAGAAAGGATGGCGCACTAGCCTCAACAAAAAAATTAATGAAAAAGAATTATTAGCCAGCAGTACATCAGTTGCCAATTCTGATGATGACCAAGCCGATGAATGTTTTGTTGAAGCCACTATTCAGGATTCAGTTGTGCTTTCACAGCAACTGATTAGCATTACAAGAACTGATGGCGTCGTGTTACAACTGCCTAAGCCGGAGTATGCTGAAACCATTAATCTGATTCTTACTTTTTGCAAGGGGTAGTGTATGCTGCAATTCACGCCTCAAATGAGGCTATTGTTATCAGTCAGACCTGCTGATTTTAGAAAGGGTATTGATGCTTTAGTTGCGCTTTGCCAGCAACGGCTGGGTGAGGATCCATTCTCTGGTACGGTCTTTGCTTTTACGAATAGCCGCCGTACCTCAGTGAAACTTCTAGTTTATGATGGCAATGGATTCTGGCTTTGTCTAAAGCGTTTTTCGCAAGGAAAGTTACAATGGTGGCCAAACTCCCACTCAGCCACGTACCATATCGATAGCACGCAGCTAATGATTCTGCTTAACCAAGGTAACCCTATCACTAGTCATCTCGGTGAGCCATGGAGAAGGCTCGCTAGTCAACCTCCTGTAATAAGTCAAGCGGCCTCTTCATCGACCAAACCTCCTTTATCTTCAATCTGGTAATTCCATGGCAACCATAAGGAGGGATCCTTAAAAACACTTGATTTATTTTCCTGCAAGGCAACTAAGTAATCGAGTGGGTTTTCCCCGCACAATTGAGCTGTAACAATAAGAGATAATAAGATGCTACCGATGTTAGCGCCATGCTGAGTTTTATAAAACATTGCAGCTTTTCTAATGCGAATAGGAATCTTTAGTATCGCCTCGACAATGTTGTTATCTAGTGGCGCTCCTGGTGTCGTTAAGAATCGCCGAAGCTTTTTCCAGTGCTTTAACATATACTTCATCGCCTTACCAAGGTGACTATTTGGTTCTACCACTTTGTTAGATAATTGCTTATTGAGCCAACCATGCAGTTTAAGCATCAATGGTTTGCTATGCTTTCGATGATAAAGTAAGCGTTGATGTGGGTCCATTTGCTTTGTTTGCTCATCATTTCGATAAACCTCACCCAGGATTTGCATAACGTACAAACAAGGCTCAGGATAATATTCAAGTAAATCACGAAACTTTCTAAAACCATGAGCTAAGCAATTGCAGATGATAGTTTGTAACTCTTTCGGCATGTTGGCTGCTAACGCATCACACATTTGAATCACCTTCTTTTTTTCAGCCACCCTGTTTGCTAATAGTTGTGATAAGTTTTCGCCGCCGTGATGCTCGCCTGCATAAAATAGAGCAACCTGGTGAGCACCAATAGTCTTGCTTAAAATGGCTGTTGTATACATCCCTTTTCTTGGTTTATTAAGGTCCGCCTTGTTATCAGATAGTATCGAAAGTATCTTTGCGAATGTGTCATCATGCTGAATAATATCACCGTTCGCGCCATACTGTTCTAAAACATCAAACACACGATAGCCGATATCAGCCACCTGCTCACAAAGCTCGAACTGTGTACTTGAGGGTAACGGAAAGCCTAGTAACTCTTGGAACTTTTCTTGACGGTAAAAAGGCACGCCAATGTAATACTTTTGCAAGCACAGCATTGCTTTAAACTTAGCGTCATACTTTGGTTGCTTCCTAACATCCGTGGGTAACTGGGCAGTGATAATAAGCCCACACAAGGCGCAGCGAAGCTTTTCCAAATGATACCGTGTTGCCGTGCCTAATGAGTTGCCAGTTATACGAATAACTACACCGGCTTTTTTAACCTTATACAGTTTCCCACCACATCCTCCAGGACAGGCATCGCCACATGCATGGTCAGCAACACGGCAATAAACATCAGTGGCATTCCGGTAATCCTGATTACCTCGCCTGCCATGACCGGATTTCCCTTTCTTATCTGATTGACTATCACCTTTTTTATTGCCTGATGTATTATCGTCAGAGTTATTGCCAACACCCTCAATATTACTTTCAGATTCTTGGCCCTTATTCTCCTGATTCTTCTTGGGTGACTGATTACTGTCAGCTCCAAAAATAAGTTCACGTAATTGTTTAATTGTAATTTTCTGCTGTTGAAGCACCTCGGGCAACCAAAGAGCAAGGTCCAAACAACCACCTGCAAGCTCCTTATCCTCATCACCAAGATTGGACTGATTCAAGCGAGCACGAAATTCTGCAATTTCATGCTCTGATTTAGTCGCTATATCCGGTATTTCAGTTGCGGTTGGCATAATTATTTCACGTGATGCGTAAGAAACTGTCGTCACAATAAAATAATTTTCTTTTCTAAGTCAATAGGTTAATGAAGATAATGGATAATTATCAAGCCCAATAAAGTACTCGGCAACGAAAGTTTACCTTATCCAACTTATTGGTTCACACATACTTACCGCAAGCTCACCATTGATCAGAGTGCAACACCCTCTGAGACGACTGACAGTTTGAGTACTCTACCATCGGTAAAAGGATAAGAGTTAGGTCACTATCCCTCAATTAGATACCTTTATTAGCGATAAACTGGCATGATAGAAAAGCTAAGCCAGCCTCAATGAACAAGCATTAATTGCAAATCAATCACGCAACACTAACCCGCCCAATGACAAAATTTAAATCCAACAAGCCCTTTTGAATGAAGTAGGCTCGTATCCGTCTTATTTCAGCATGATGCTCATGCTGCGCTCTCTTTAGTTTACTGCGCCTGTGATGAGCGGATGGTAATTAATTCCGCTAGCGAAGGCATAGAATAGTTTTTTGTAATTCTGTCATATATATAATCGAAGACATTAACTGCTAGCTTTTTACATGTCTCAGTAATTGTAACCATTGTATCCTTAGCTTTCGTTCCTTCTTCACTCATAGTATGAAGGTGTACATCGCGCATTCTAGCCTGCTTCCGAGCCATCAACTCTGCTGGATTGTTATGTAGAGGAAGCTCTGGCTTTTCCAGCACTAACAATAGCTGCCTTTTCTTTTTTAAGGTGAGCTCAATTTGTTTATCTAGTTTCTCGTAGCCAGTGATTGTTGAGAATAACTCAGTAAACTCATTGGATAGCTTATCTATCTCATCTTGCCCTGGGTTCTTTTTATATTCAATGAGCTTATGATAATAATCCCAAAACCTATCCAAGAAGCTGTCAACAGAGTCTTGGTGCTTCTTAAAAATTGGCGTCAGCTTTTTATAATGCCTACCCTCATGAACCCAGCACAAGGCGAGTGATTCAGTAATGAGCTTAAACTGTGGCGCATCATCGGTAATGAGTGTTTCTATCGCATAAGGACTCTTTCTATATGTTGAGATAGCTGCCGCATCAGTAATCAGCTTTCTATATTTTGGAAATTTTTTATCACCTAATACCTTATCAAGAATAACTTCCAGCTCCTTACTGTTTAAGATAGTCGATGAGTGAAATACCTTTAAGCTTTCGATTACCTTGTGGGGTAAGTTCATAGTAGCCAGTAAATTAAAAGCGGCCTCATTTAATGTGAACCCAAAGTGGTCTTTGCTTAACATTTCAATGACGCTTAATCGACTTTTACTGGTCAGCGTAAAGTAAGCTGAATAATACTCATTACCCAATACATTAACATAACGGTTTTTCCCATCCTCTCTAGCGTTGGTGTCATCTAGGTGCTGGTAGTTCGTGGATTGTAAACCTGCCTTCACAACTTCTACCTTCTCGGGCTCAAGTATCGTAGGTGTTTTAATTGTGAAGCTATGGATGGTTGATTTACTAATATCTATGTTGGCGGTTTTATAAAATGTCTCAAGGCTTTCTAGCGTCATACCACCTTGAGTATTTAGGAAGCTTGTCCAGCTTTTAATAGTAGGGCCGAACTGGCCCTCATAACCAGTTGGCAGAGGTGCTGTATAGTGTTTGTTTTCAGAAGGGGAGTAATATTGTTGGCGCAAAAAAAGAGTGTTATTAGCAGCAATTTTTATATCCTGGATAAGTGTTTTCTTAGAGCCATTTGGCACAGCATCGCTGGGCAACGAATCTGGATTAATTGTTAGTGTCACTGTATTAGAGACTTCGAGATTTTTTTTACTAGATTTTGGCTTTCTAGTTTTATTGGTTTTATTTCCTTTTCTATCCTTCTCGGAGGAATGATCCTTGTCCTTGTTAGCGCGCGTTTGCTTTCTAACATTAGGCTTTCCTTGCTCACCTTTATATTTATTTAATGCGTTATTTAACGATTGCACCTTGTCTTCTAGCTTTATGATTTTCTCAGCCTGACTTTCACATACATTGCTAAAATCTGTTTCTAGTGCTGTTGGTGTAACAGTATTATTAAATCTCTCAATGAGATCGGCTAAAACTGATTTGTCAGGTTGTTTTTTCATAGGAAGAGTATACCACGGGTTTGAAAAGGTAAATTTTCCCCACACAGATGGCCGTACTGCTGAAATTATTTTTAAGCCATGAACCTGATCGATGAAAAAATAATCCGAGCATACAGCGTTGTTATAGAGCGCACATCATGCTTTTATGACACACGATGATTCCAATATAAAATTTCCAAATTTGCACGAAAAAGCTGTCAAGAACTTTTTGAATTATTTTCAAATCATGCTGATATTGAACGGATACGCAGGCTCTTTGTAAAAGGTTATTCTTTACCCATTATTAGCACCGTAGCCCACAAAAAGAAAGGTGACTCTGCCGGTTTTGCTGATCACTTTGAGGACAGTTTTAACGAGTCACTTCTATCGCCACGTGCTTTTGTGTGGGTCAATGGGAATCGTTTTAATGCCTTTCGGACTACAAGAAGTCAAAGTCATTTGATAATGAACGCCTTGAAATCCACCACAAATCTCAGTGATTTTCTGGAGACTACTCTCGAGTAATTGGTTGTACTTTTGCTCATTCAGTGGCTCCACAGCATTCGCATAGGTGGCTCTCGAATAGAGCATCAAGTGAGGTAAGGCAGCATGAATTTGCTCGACCATATGACATAAGTGGTCTTTGCCTTGGTAAACAGGCTCGCGCAAATCCAGTTGGTGCTGACAAAAATAATCAGCCATTTGTCGCAAAAAGTTACCGAGGGTTACTCCCTGTTCTTGGGCCAGCGTGGTTAATTGATCATAGGTTTTTTCTGAAACTCGTGTGCCAATTGCCTTCATTCTTCCCCCTCTCTTTGTATTAAAAACCAGCTTTTTACTGTTAACATATAATAACATCATGTTATCTTATGTCAACATTTGTTAACCTATGTTTTCAGCACGTCAAATCAATTGTAAGTTATTGATTCACAGTAAAACATAGGATAACAATGCAAACATATGTCAGCAATCTGCAAACATAGGATAACATTGTTATCATATGATTAATTCAGAAAACATACGTTAACAGTTAGGTAACTAACTGATTTTAAAGGTTATTTCTTCTAAAAGATGAAAACATATGTAAACGGCTTTTTTGATTATTCTGTGCGCATTTCTGAAAAAAACAGACTGGTCATAAAAAAGTAAATTCCCTTGTAACTCGCTGATTTCATTGCTTCTTTTTTTGAAAAAAGAGCATGAATTTTCATGCGTGGTGTGTGGGTGAAAAACGAGGGCATTTCTTCTTTAATTCAGGGTTGGCATTCTTTACTCGATTATTTATTGGGCTAATTATGCCCGTTTTAGAGGTAAAAACCAATGGGTTTTTGTAGGGTTTTTCAGTTTTGCTACTGCTTAATTTCCGGTATGCTAGCAAGCAATTGCTTGGCTTACCAGCTTTAATTTTAGGGAACCTTTCTGTGGCTCAGAAACATTCGATCAATCATCACGACCTCTTATTTAAGAGTTCACTGCAAGATATTGAGGTTGCCAAGGATTTCTTCAAAGCGCATCTGCCCAAAAAGATCCAGAAGATGATTGACTGGGAAACGTTGCAGCTAGAAAACGACAGCTTCATCGAGTATGATTTTAAAACGGCCTTCACCGATGTCTTGTATCGGGTTAAGCTCAAGAAGGAGTATGGCAAAGAGCAAGTTTATCTCTATGCGTTAAGTGAACACCAATCCACACCGGATCCACTCTTGGCATTTCGCCTGTGGTATTACAAGTGCAAGATCTGGGATCGGTTTTTAAAGCAGACACCAAAGCGTGATCACAATGACAAGCTCAAGCTTCCATTAATTTTGACGGTCACTTTTTATAATGGCCAAAAAACGCCCTATCCGTACACGATGGATTTTTTTGAGTTGTTTGAAGATTCTGCGCTCGCCAAAGAACTGTATAATGCGCCTTGCCCACTCATTGATCTAACCGTCATCCCTGATGAAGAGCTCTTGACCCATGGCTACGTTGCCACCATGGAGCTGTTGCACAAACACGCTTACCAACGAGATTTTCTGCCAGTTATCCAACGACTCATTCAGCAAGGGTTGCTTCAATTGCTAAAGTCATTAGATGGTGGTCAACATATCTCACGGCTGGTAAACTACACCTTAGAATATGAGGAAAAAAGCAGCGACAAAGAACTCGTTGATGCGTTGACTCAAGCACTACCCGATATGAAGGAGACCATTATGTCTGCAGCTGACCAATTACGACAAGAAGGCCATAACCAAGGCTTAAAGCAAGGGATGCTGGAGGGAATGCAACAAGGAATGCAACAAGGAATGCAACAAGGAATGCAACAAGGCGAGTATAACAAACAACGTGAGATTGCAATCAATATGTTAAAAGAAGGCTTTGGTGATCCTGTTGTGACCAAAACTACTGGCATTTCGCCAGAGGTTTTAGCAAAAATTAAAAAAGAACTCGACCTTTAGTCCTGCTTAAAATTAGATCGATTTAGACTTGTTTATTAGTCAGATAATACCCAACCCCCGATAACGCTGGTTATGGGGACTAGAATTACACGGCTTATTTTTCAATGTGCATCAAACTTAATTGTAATTACCCTACCGTATATTAAAAGTTACTAAAATATTTAAAAGACTTACCCTGTATACTCAAACAATATTTTATAACAGCTATAACAGCATTATTAATGAAAATGAAAACTATAGAAGAACGACTAAATAAACTCGGTATAACTCAGCAGTTTTATCAGCATCATAAAAAAAGTTTAACTCAATTAGGTTTCACTGAGGTGCAAGCTAATAGAATTATTATAAGGAGAAGCTCTAACAACACTATTTTAAAAGTTGTTGAACACACACCGGAGTTAATTAAATACTTTACCGCCGAGCAAATCGTGCAAATTGCTGCACACGGTGGGGGCTCGAAAAACATTGTGGCCGTCAAATCGTCCTATCACGAACTCAAGGGACTTGACTTTACCGTCGAGCAAATCGTGCAAATTGCTGCACACGGTGGGGGCTCGAAAAACATTGTGGCCGTCAAATCGTGCTATCACGAACTCAAGGGACTTGACTTTACCGTCGAGCAAATCGTGCAAATTGCTGCACACGGTGGGGGCTCGAAAAACATTGAGGCCGTCAAATCGTCCTATCACGAACTCAAGGAACTTGACTTTACCGCCGAGCAAATCGTGCAAATTGCCTCTCATGACGGTGGCTCGAAAAACATTGAGGCCGTCAAATCGTCCTATCACGAACTCAAGGGACTTGACTTTACCGTCGAGCAAATCGTGCAAATTGCTGCACACGGTGGGGGCTCGAAAAACATTGAGGCCGTCAAATCGTCCTATCACGAACTCAAGGAACTTGACTTTACCGCCGAGCAAATCGTGCAAATTGCTTCAAATAATGGGGGCTCGAAAAACATTGAGGCCGTCAAATCGTCCTATCACGAACTCAAGGGACTTGACTTTACCGCCGAGCAAATCGTGCAAATTGCCTCTCATGACGGTGGCTCGAAAAACATTGAGGCCGTCAAATCGTCCTATCACGAACTCAAGGAACTTGACTTTACCGCCGAGCAAATCGTGCAAATTGCTTCAAATAATGGGGGCTCGAAAAACATTGAGGCCGTCAAATCGTCCTATCACGAACTCAAGGGACTTGACTTTACCGCCGAGCAAATCGTGCAAATTGCCTCTCATGACGGTGGCTCGAAAAACATTGAGGCCGTCAAATCGTCCTATCAAGTCAGGCCGGCTTCGCCGGCAACTTTCTAAGCCTCTAAGAGTTTAGTCTTTACAAAGCCACGAGTATTATTAAGTCTCAAACTAGTCAAACCTGCCCATGGAATAATAACGAATAAAAATAACACACCTGCTATAGAAATTGCTTCAGGTAGCTGAGCAATAACTCACCTACTATACGCGCTTCTCATTTTACTCTATGAATAATGAAACGCTTTAGTATCAAACAAATCTTGGTAACCAATCAGAACTGGTGGAACTTTCACACCAAGTACAAAGATAAAATCAGAGAAGCTATTGTCATTGGCATTGTTAAGCTGCTTAGCTGCAAACATCCTATGCGTGGCCATAAAGAGTATCATTGCAGTAATCCAAACTGTTCACACGTCAAATACATCCGCCATACCTGCAAAGCTAAAAGCTGTTCATCGTGTGGTAAAAAAGCCACAGAAGTATGGATACAACAACAGATGGCAATCTTACCCAACACTACATGGCAACACATCACATTCACCATGCCCTCTACTCTTTGGGACTGCTTTTGGACAAACAGAGAGCTTCTTAATTTACTCCCACCATTAGCAGCAAAGGTGTTACTCAAGCTTGCTAAAAACAAGAGGGTTAAACCCGGTGTATTTATCGCGCTTCACACCTTTGGCAGAGATCTAAAGCGCAATGTGCATCTTCATGCGTCAATCACTCTGGGTGGTATCAACAAAGAGTTAACACAATGGAAAAGCCTCTACTTCCATCAACCTACACTAATGTCCATGTGGCGTTATGAGGTCATTAACCTTTTTAGAAACCACCACCAGGACAAAGGGCTTATTCTGCCAAATCAGTTAGCCTCTACACTGAACCACACTTTCAACTTTAATCAACTGCTTGATCAGCTTTACCAAAAACGATGGGTAGTACATTGCGCAAAGCCCTCAAAGAATCACAAACAAAACGTTAAATACTTAGGTCGATACACCAAACGTCCTCCTATTGCTGAGTCAAAAATTAAAAACTTTGATGGGAGCAGCCTCAGTTTTAATTATCTTGATCACGTCTCTAAAACCTACAAGCAATTTAAATTAACCGCGGAAGAGTTTATTGCTCGATTTATTCAACACATTCCTGATGTTGGCTTTCGTATGGTGCGTTATTATGGGTTTCTTGCTAACCGGGTGCGAGGTGAGATGCTACCCAAAGTCAGACTCCTATTAGGTGAAACTGATCCAAACACACCCCAGGTCAATTACCGCACCTTAATGCAAAATAATTTTAACATTGACCCCTATGAATGTGTTCTATGCGGTAGCCAAATGTTTTTAGCTAACTGCTGGTATAGACAACCTAACCGTTACAAATTGCTATCAAAGCATCGTGAACTCGCCTTACTGAAAAAAATCTAATAACTTCCTAAGGGGGTAGTCCGTCCAAAACAACAAATAACAGCTAGTTTTGGCTATTGTTTGTCATAACTAACCCTGCCCCACCACTAAATCGATTTTATAAAAAATACCTGTGCTAAAATTACTCATTTTAATTGGTGGTATTTTTACCAATTGACACATTGAAATTCCTTAATATCAAGCCAAAAGTCCTGCTCCAGAACCCGATAGCACATCAACTATTGCGCCTCATTATTCATCTAGCATGGTTCATAATAACGTCCAGTCAGGCACTGATCAGCACCTTGTGCCTCCTGTACAACCAACCCATGCTTTGCACTCTTCTCTTCATAATCCAGTAAGCGCGCAACAACAAGTGCATAACCCTACTCCAATTATTCATAAACCAATTCCTATTTATCCTACATTCAGTGCGGACCAGAGTAGAAGCGCAATACCTCAACCAGCTTTAGATGGTCAGCCTAACTGGATTCACTTGCTCCTTCTTGCTGCTCAGTCTTTAAATACGAATAACGCTTCGGCTACTTCATCAATAATACTGGGACAGGAGCAACACACAATGTCAGCATCAACATCTGGTAATAGCAATGTCGCTAGTAGTCATTCTCAAGCTGAGGTATGCCACACATGCGATGATGTTCCAAATATAGAACAATTAAGTAATACTATTGCACAGCAAACCCAACCACTTAAGCGCACGCATCAAGAAGCCTTTAGCCTCTCAGCAGAACATGTTCAGTCTAATTCAGAACAACAAGAGATCTATAATCATAAAAAATTTCGCAAAGACATTCGGCTTACTCAGACCAACTCAACTTTTTTCACCCCTAATACCTCTACTAGCCATGAGAATACTCATTCAGCAAAACAATTTTCAAATCCTCGGCGAATGTGAGCATATAATTTTCAGCTCTCTTTTTTGATGATTATATTTTGATACATTCCCATAAGGTCGCTTATGGGGGGCTATTTTTACTGGCGTTTTACTCCCCTACTCCCCCTGCTTTTGAGGTCCGGCCGGAATCCTGGTTAAAAGGGACCAAATCTACCGCTCAACTCTTATTTTAGGCTCTATGAGGTTTCCCGTGGTGCGTTTTACCCTATATTTATAGAGTAAAGCTCATATCCATTAATATCAATATACAGTCTTTTGAATAGTGTTTTTGGGTCAAAAATCCCATAGCATCTACGCTTCAAAACTTTAATCTTATTATTAAATCCTTCAACAAACCCACTATTCTTTCCCTCTGAAAAATAATTACAGATTTCCACTTTGAAGGCTTTAAGAGTTTTTATGAATTTTTTAAAGCAATTAATCTTTTTACTTTGAACCTCCTGAATCCAGGCATCAATACTTTTAGTACCAGATTTTATTGATTGCTCCTTATTAAAAATGCTCGTTAGCTTTCTTGCCATTCGGTATGACTCTGTTAACTCAAAGGAGTAGGAGAATAATGTATTCAGCTTTTCATTTTCTTCTTTGGTAAAAAACTCTTTATGTCCCCTGAGCAGATTAGTTAGGTTTTTAACTTTATCATACTCATGAGGAGGTAGCTCCTTTTTTAAATCGGCTAGCACCTTTTGACGCATCTTGTCTAATGCTCGCCGATACAGTTTAGCAACATGATAACGGTCAACAATAACCTGCATTGGAGTAAAAACCTCTCTGGCAGCGTTAACATAACCCTTATACATGTCAGTACAAACTGACACAACTGTCTTTCTAAGCTTTATAGGAATCGAAAGCAGAAAATGCTTTATATCGCTAGTGCGCCATCCTTTCTGTAAATTCCATTGACTTGCTGAAAATAAGCAGGCGACTCAGTCAGATTAGAAATTCCTTTTAAGGTAAACTTAACCAAAAAAGAGGAATGACAATGAGCTGCTATAAAAATGAGAACTTAATCGAAGAAGCCATACATGTTTTAGCGATGGAGGGGTTTGAAGCTTTACCTAAGCTTGTCTCCAGGTTGATGAATGAGGCTATGTTAATAGAAAGGGAGCGCCATTTAAATGCCAGTCCTTATGAGCGAACTGGCGATAGAAACGGATATGCGAACGGCTTTAAACCAAGGTTAATTAACACAGGTCAAGGTCAGCTTGAGCTACAGATACCGCAGGTTAGAGACTCCAATGAAGCCTTCTATCCATCAGTCTTAGAGCGAGGTGTACGCTCTGATAGAGCACTTAAGCTGGCTGTCGCTGAAATGTATGTGCATGGGGTTTCCACGCGCAAAGTTGAAAAGGTGCTAAAGCAACTCTGTGGAACAGATATTTCAAGCACAGAGGTAAGCCGTTGCGCTAAATTGTTGGATGAAGATTTAAAGAAATGGCGAAATAAGCCGTTAGGAAAGATAAAATATCTTTGGCTAGATGCACGTTATGAGAAGGTGCGCACTAGCGGCACAGTACAAGACTGTGCGGTATTGATAGCCTATGGCTTTGATGAATCAACCGGCAAGAGAACAGTGCTAAGTGTTTCTGTTGCGTTATCAGAGGCTGAGGTACATTGGCGTGATTTTCTTCAGCAGTTGGTTGAGCGAGGTATACATGGTATTGAGTTGATTACTAGCGACGCTCATACTGGCCTAAAAGCCGCTAGAAGAGCTGTGTTCCCCAGTGTTCCTTGGCAACGCTGCCAATTTCATTTGCAGCAAAATGCTCAGGCTCACATACCAAAGCGCTCAATGAAGGAACCAGTAGCTGAGGAGATTACAGCTATATTTAATGCCTCAAACATTCATGAGTCGGAAAGACTATTGGCTATGGCGGTAGATAAATATCAGCAAACAGCACCAGAGCTTTCTTCTTGGTTGGAAGTGAATATACCGGAGGGCTTAGTAGTGATGAACTTTGACAGGCCGCATCAAAAAAGATTAAGAACCAGTAACATAGCTGAGCGCGTAAACAGAGAGGTAAAAAGAAGGACGCATACAGTTGGAATTTTCCCTAATACTGAATCGTGCCTAAGGCTCGTATCAGCTGTTTTAGTGGAAATTGATGACCAGTGGAGCGGATCACCTAGATACTTAAGTTGAAGTGAATAATAAGGCTTCATAGGGTTTTAGGATAGATCATTCTTGTTCTTATTAACGAGATATAATTGCTATTACCTAAAAGTTAATAATTTATTTTGAGAGGAGAAAAATTTGAGGTATAAATAATTTTTTAGATTGATTAGCATAATTAATTTAAGATATTATGCGATGAGACAGGTACAATAGAGTGCCATTTAGAATTTTAAAGGTTTTTCTAAGTACTGAAGTTGGTTTTTACAGACAAAATAACGCTCTATCTTTATATCACGCTTTTTTCGACCTTTAATGATTGAAAGTATTCTAACTTTACCATTAATCCTGGCTGTAATAATTGTCATATAGGCGCCTTTTCCTTTTTCTAAACTAATCTCATCAATCCCTAAATCACCTAGAAATTTAAATTGCGACCAATTAATCTTAGGTGAGATATGGCGATTAATTATTCCTTCGATCTTCTTCTCTGTTGTGTCATTTTTCAATGCTACATCTTTTACTGTGCTGTTAACTAATTCGCGCAGTAAATATAATTCTAGTTCATAACTAAATTGACTATCACTTGAATGAAAATCCGGTGTTGCAGTAGTCGTTGGGCAATGGCAGCCATGTTCAAAACAGATATATCGCTTAGGCTGATAAATTAGATAGTGACTGACAGAAAACCTCGAAAGCCTTACGCATCAACGCTTGTAGAGGATTTTCATAAACGAAGATTTTGACTTTTTTGCTATAAATTCATTAAAAGCGGTCAATTTAGACACTAATGGTGGTTAAACAGTAAATCTTCGTTTGTTAAAACAACCTGTATGCCTTACGTAGCAACGGTTTCGGGGTTTTCTGTCAGTCACTAGATAGGTCTGCTTGTTCATAATAGGAAGATGCCTAACCTTGCGTTCTTTGTCGTAACCGTGAAAACGTGCGGTTTCTTTACCGCAAATATGACAACCAACGGATGTTTCTTCTGTCTGCCCGTAAATAAAAATTGCTGTATCAGTTTCTTCAACTTTATCGATACGGAAGAAGGGAATATTAAACTGGATGTCAATGGTCGGCATAGGTAATGTCCTTATTATGAGCTAAAATGGAGAGAAAATTCTATACCTGAATAATTTGGAAAGGAAGGCTTTATGCTATTAATAAAGGATAAACTCAACCACGGGAATTATCATAGAGCCAAAACATTATGTAGATCAAAATGGCATACATACCATATTACCTTTTAAAAGGAGCTAGTGCGCCATCCTTTCTGTAAATTCCATTGACTTGCTGAAAATAAGCAGGCGACTCAGTCAGATTAGAAATTCCTTTTAAGGTAAACTTAACCAAAAAAGAGGAATGACAATGAGCTGCTATAAAAATGAGAACTTAATCGAAGAAGCCATACATGTTTTAGCGATGGAGGGGTTTGAAACTTTACCTAAGCTTGTCTCCAGGTTGATGAATGAGGCTATGTTAATAGAAAGGGAGCGCCATTTAAATGCCAGTCCTTATGAGCGAACTGGCGATAGAATCGGATATGCGAACGGCTTTAAACCAAGGTTAATTAACACAGGTCAAGGTCAGCTTGAGCTACAGATACCGCAGGTTAGAGACTCCAATGAAGCCTTCTATCCATCAGTCTTAGAGCGAGGTGTACGCTCTGATAGAGCACTTAAGCTGGCTGTCGCTGAAATGTATGTGCATGGGGTTTCCACGCGCAAAGTTGAAAAGGTGCTAAAGCAACTCTGTGGAACAGATATTTCAAGCACAGAGGTAAGCCGTTGCGCTAAATTGTTGGATGAAGATTTAAAGAAATGGCGAAATAAGCCGTTAGGAAAGATAAAATATCTTTGGCTAGATGCACGTTATGAGAAGGTGCGCACTAGCGGCACAGTATAAGACTGTGCGGTATTGATAGCCTATGGCTTTGATGAATCAACCGGCAAGAGAACAGTGCTAGGTGTTTCTGTTGCGTTATCAGAGGCTGAGGTACATTGGCGTGATTTTCTTCAGCAGTTGGTTGAGCGAGGTATACATGGTATTGAGTTGATTACTAGCGACGCTCATACTGGCCTAAAAGCCGCTAGAAGAGCTGTGTTCCCCAGTGTTCCTTGGCAACGCTGCCAATTTCATTTGCAGCAAAATGCTCAGGCTCACATACCAAAGCGCTCAATGAAGGAACCAGTAGCTGAGGAGATTACAGCTATATTTAATGCCTCAAACATTCATGAGTCGGAAAGACTATTGGCTATGGCGGTAGATAAATATCAGCAAACAGCACCAGAGCTTTCTTCTTGGTTGGAAGTGAATATACCGGAGGGCTTAGTAGTGATGAACTTTGACAGGCCGCATCAAAAAAGATTAAGAACCAGTAACATAGCTGAGCGCGTAAACAGAGAGGTAAAAAGAAGGACGCATACAGTTGGAATTTTCCCTAATACTGAATCGTGCCTAAGGCTCGTATCAGCTGTTTTAGTGGAAATTGATGACCAGTGGAGCGGATCACCTAGATACTTAAGTTGAAGTGAATAATAAGGCTTCATAGGGTTTTAGGATAGATCATTCTTGTTCTTATTAACGAGATATAATTGCTATTACCTAAAAGTTAATAATTTATTTTGAGAGGAGAAAAATTTGAGGTATAAATAATTTTTTAGATTGATTAGCATAATTAATTTAAGATATTATGCGATGAGACAGGTACAATAGAGTGCCATTTAGAATTTTAAAGGTTTTTCTAAGTACTGAAGTTGGTTTTTACAGACAAAATAACGCTCTATCCAACCCGTTATTTAGCAAAATACTATCCATTTGTGCTAACGATACAATTTCAGTGTAATCATCATCATCGAATTTTTTTCTTAACTTAGGATCTAAAATAATTTCAGTAGCAAGCTTATCATGTTCTTCTGTTACTACACCTCGTTTATTTTTGTAACCGAAAAGAATATGTGTTGCGCCATTTTCATCTTTTTGGATCCCAGATATTGTATACAAACGAAAGAAGTTTGTTGCATCTAAAAAAGCACTAATCATTAGACCTTCTGCGTAACTAAGGGCAGTTCTAGAAACTAGCTAAAATTTGCTTATAATTGCCTGATTAATAATCATTCATGGAAAGGCATATGCTATTAAGCTATCAGCAACTCAGTAACCGCCCGCGTATTTTTAAAAAGTTAACTGGTTTGACCCTTGATGATTTTGAAACGATACACCAACAAGTGAAGTCATCACTTGATGATGAGTTTAGTAAGCTGGGAAGGCGCCCGAAACTCACCACGCACCATGATCGCCTTTTGCTTCTCATGATGTACTATCGCACTTATGTAACACATGAATTCTTAGGTTACTTTGTTGGTTTGGATGACAGTAATGTCTGCCGCTTATTTAAACGCTTAGAACCCTTAGTGGCCAAGCATATTCATATTAAAAAAGACAGAACCCTAACAGAAGATGCGGTTTGCGCTATATTAATGGATGTAACGGAGCAGCCTATTCAGCGCCCCAAAAAGAAGAAGCCACGTAAAGATTATTATTCTGGTAAAAAGAAAAGACATACTCAAAAGGTGGAGATAGCAATGAGTACATCCGGAAAAATAATCAACGTCTCTCAAACAATGCCTGGGAGGGTTCATGATATTAAGATCCGACAACGTGGCAGCCCACTGCCACCAGCAGAAAAATATGCTGATCTAGGATACCAAGGAATTCAACATACTGACCCCTTGGTTAACTTACCTCATAAAAAGCCCAAAGGCGGCAAATTAACTACTCAACAAAAAGAGGATAACCGTAATCACAGCAAGATCCGTATTAGGGTTGAACATCAATTCTCAAAATTTAAAAAATTCCGCATTCTTGGGGAGGTGTATAGGAATTTTCGCAGAAAACACAATATGAGATTTAATATTATTGCTGGGATTCTCAATCTTCAAGCCGGATTCTAAAACTACAAACGAGCATAAGCTCGCCCAGTATTTAGTTTCGCAGAAGGTCTATTAATAACGCCCTTTTTATTTTTAAAGCATAAATAATTTCGCGATTATACCAATCAAAATTTATCGTTCAATAATAAAACAAATAATAAGCACCTAAATTAATGAAGCATTGCAGTGCCTACTTTCCACTCAATTGACAAAAACCTAGCTCAATTAGTTAGTTAATTCATAACAGACTAATTTAAAAAGTCTTGTTAATATATTGCTTGTGCTGTATTGTTTTGTTAGATTGTTTTGAGTGTAATAGGATTTTAGTATGGTTAATAGTGTTAGCAATCCAAATCATCATATACTTGCTGTTGTCAACCAAAAAGGGGGGGTAGGTAAAACTACGGTTTGTGATATTTTTTCTGAATACCTTCCTTTAATAAAGGGTATACCAACAGCGTTTGGCGATCTGGATATGCAATGCAACTACACAGATAGTAAAATTGGCATGGAGCCAAGTAAAGAAACTATAGGTGGTTCTGTTCCACCCAAGCACCCTGATTTTGCTCAATCTGAAGACGTTTTAGAACGCTCTAGTATCGCAGACTGCTTTTATGGCTTTGGTTTTTTGCCATACCCAACATGGATCACCTCTGAAAATGGAAAAAATGGAGCATACCTGGATGTTTTTGCAGGTCACCCTCAAAAACTTGATGAAATTAATGCCGCATTTTCTAGTAAAGATGACTATATAGCTTCAGAAGCTTTAAGTAGATTAAGAGATGTATTGCATGGAGATGATTTTAGTGAGTTATATAAACTTATTGGTCTAGATTTAGGCCCAAGTAGAAACCCTATTTTTCGCTCAGCCCTTAGAGCAGCAACACACGTTGTTATTCCGTTTGAACCTGAAAAAAAATCAATGCAAGGCATACATGCCATGCTGCAAATTATTAGGCAGGAAAACTATTCTCGAACTAATAATATGCAAAAACTATCTTTAATTGGACTTTTACCTAATAAAGTTAGGAATACTAAAGTTCACAAAACAATAATGGATGAAATTACAGATTATCATGGTGATATTTTATTTCCAAAAGAATGCTGGTTAAGCTTATTAACAGCATTTCCAGAGCGCGATATAAAAGGAAGCAGACCAATTAGTATTTTTGAACTCCCTGATAGCTCATTAGCTAAGCAACAAGCTTTAAATATGTGCTCTTATATGTATGAAAAAATATTTAATAATGGAGTCAAGCTGTGAATATTAACGCTACTACTAAATCAAAAAAAATTAAACGATCATTAGGAAAGAAATCTAATGCCAATAAGGTGAATACCAACTGGATACAATCTTCATCAGAACAAAGAGAATTAGAAAGTCAAAGTTTTAATACCCAGTATTTACCTCTAGAATTAATAGATTTTGACCCTGAAAATGCCAGAGTAAATTATTTAAATAGAGATGAGTTGATCAACGGGCCTAAGCTAACTGATTACCTAAATGCAAATCCAAGTGAGATGGAAATGCAAAAGGAAATTTTTAACAACGCTGTCGAAAACTTCTTTGCTAGTCATGAAAATAGCCATAATAAAATAGAAGATTATTTAAAACTTTCAGAACTGGCTATTAGTATAAAAAAACCAGAAGATTTGATTCATCCTATTTCAGTTTATCCTTGTGGGACTAGGTTTAAAGTTAACTCTGGTAACTGCAGGACGATGGCTCACTTTTTACTTGATGTAAAAAAAATAGCTGCGATTATAAGAGATCAGAAGGAGCTACCTTTTTCTAAAGCTATAAAACAATATAAAGAAAATATTCACAGATATAATTACAACTTACATGAAGAAATACTAGCTGTAAATAAAATACAAAACCAATTTTATAAACAACATAATAAAAAAATGACTATAAATAATTTAATGTCAGAAGTTGGTCTTAAAAAAACAAAAGCTGGTTATTTAATATCCATTTGTAAAGCTTTTAATGAAGACCCACTTTTTAAAGAATTTATTATTTCAAAAAAACTAAACTCTATTGAAATAGCACAGCAAATAGCAAGAGTTAAAGATTTAGCTATTAGAAGAGATACATTAAATAATCTAAAAAACACTGAAACGCTTAAATTTAAAGAAATAGAAGATAGTATAAAAAAGGCAAAGAAAAGAGAGTATAAAAGACCAACTGACAAGATGCAAAATCAAACTAGCCTTGTTCGATTCTCTAATAAAAGTGATTTAGCTAACTTCAAAACCTTATTTCAATATATTTACGACACCCCATTATTTCAAGAACACTCCAATGAACTCTCAACAAATGATTTATCTAAAGAGAGCGATGTGACTAAAGTTTTACGTGAAATTTTTAAGGTATTAAAGAATAAAAAAGGAACAAATCTATGAAAAAGGTACTTGGGAAAAAAGGTGCTAGAAATATAGAAAAAAGGAAAGTAAACGTCCGTATTCCTATTGAAATGTTAAATGATATTGACGATAGCATATCATCAAAAAAGAAAAGAAGTGATTGGATTTGTTCCGCAATAATAGCTTTAAGGGAAAAAGAAAATTTTAGTGAATTAGTCTTAGAAGAATGGATTGAAGCTGGAAATAATAAATTAGTGCAATTTAGACTCACTAAACAAGCAGATGATGCCCTGCTTAATATACAAAACAATATAAAAGATAATGCGCACGACCCATTAAGTGCAATTATAAGATGTGCAGCTATTCAAAAACTAATATCACCACAGAAAAGTTCGGACTCCGAACCTTAAAAAAATACCTAAACATAAAGGAATTGATTATGCAGTAAAAAACGTATTTTAAAGAAAGTTCGGAGTCCGAACTTTAATGAAATAACAGTTTTAAGCCTGCTCTAACAGGCTTAAAACTTAGAGTTGGTGTGACAAGTGTTGATTTGTAGTCTTGTATGTGAGTAATTAGCCTACCAACAATACCCTTGTTATTCAACTTAGAAATTACACGTTTTGAAGGTAAGGGGATTTTTGTGCCCAAAAAAGGACTTTCGCCACCCCAAGTGAGCGAAAAGGAATCACTCATCGGCGCGGCCATTGACGTTACAGGGCAGGGCGCAGCACCATTGGAGCCAGTTGAAGGCACTCGCTCCGGTAATCGCTGTGGCCATGACCCTGCGAATCCGCGTACCTATACCCGTGACTCCGACCATAAGAAAACCTTCGATGCGCTCCAGATTGCCTCAGAGAATGCCCAACGCTATGCGTTCAGTCATGAAGGGGTCTTGGATCTGATTGACTTTAGTCGTGAATCGGATCGACAAGTTCGATCAGAACGCCGTGAGGCGGTGAGTTTAGTGTTAGGGGTGCTGATTAATCATGCGGACATGGCCCACTTACGGGTGGTGCGGTATCTCAATGGCACGAGCTGGCGTGACATGAAGATCACAGAGATCGCTAAGCTGGCGAATATTACGGTTAAACGCTGTGAGCGGGCGTTAAAAGATCTCAAGCGGGCAGGGTACTTAACCCTTGAAAAACGCTTTACTTTCAAAAAAGGGGCTATTCGTGCCTTAGTCTCGATTAAACGCTTGAATGCGGTGTTATTCCATCATTTAGGCGTGGGGTGGGGTAAGCTCAACCAGTGCATCCAATGGGCCAAAAAACGCCTGGAACGGCGCCAGAAACAACACAGTAAAGCGGAAGCGAAACTGGCATATCTGGCGAATCAGCACAAGCATAATAAACAGCCCACCAATAAGCCTCAAGCCCCGAAAACGTCTGGTTTGGCCAAACTGGTACAAAACCTACTGCCCGCGCAACAACAGCTTCATGATCAAACGAAGCAGCAGCAAGCCTTAGCCAAGCAACGTAATCAGTGGTTTTTAAAGAAGATGCACTTGTTGCAAGCTGAACCCGATCTTGATGAGGCCGCCATTCTCGCCCGTTTAGGCGCACCACCGGCCTAATCTAACCTTACCACCCGTCAACCCACTACAACGCGGTAGGGGCTTCCTGTGGCCTGATTACACCAAAAGCTCACCCTAAGCCACTCACAACCTGCTTTTCGCCCTCAGAACGCCTGAAAAGCCCTTAAATCCCATTCATCAAGCCCACTTTTTATCCACCGCTACACCCCACCATGCTCATTAACCCCGTTATCCCCAACTTAAGTGTCAGGTAATCGGGGTTTAAGTGTCGGATGATTAATCTATTCATATCAAAAATACTCCTTTTTTTGTTTTTTTTAAGGTTCCTTTGTGGCACACTTTTCCCGTAAACGCTGATTTTCTTGTTCAACCGCCTCATAGAGCTTTTTATACTGGTTAGCCGCATTGGTTTGTTGAACCTGTTGGCGTTCAGCCAACACTTTGGCTTTGTAAAACTGCGCCAAGAGCTGCTTTAAAAAGGCCGCTTCATTGGGTAGACTATTAATCGCTTCAGGCAAAAACGAGGTGGAGGCCTCAAGCGCTGCTTCAAAAAAAGCAGGGGAAAGGGCACTCACTTCCGCTTTCAGCTGGGCAATGTGATCTTGCAAGGTAATGAAACTGGTTTGGGTGTTGGCCAGTGCCTCTTCGATCACTAACCGGCGAGCCTGGGCTAATCGCTTATGCTGATGCCAGTTTTCCGGCAGATCTTTAGACCTTCTGCGTAACTAAGGGCAGTTCTAGAAACTAGCTAAAATTTGCTTATAATTGCCTGATTAATAATCATTCATGGAAAGGCATATGCTATTAAGCTATCAGCAACTCAGTAACCGCCCGCGTATTTTTAAAAAGTTAACTGGTTTGACCCTTGATGATTTTGAAACGATACACCAACAAGTGAAGTCATCACTTGATGATGAGTTTAGTAAGCTGGGAAGGCGCCCGAAACTCACCACGCACCATGATCGCCTTTTGCTTCTCATGATGTACTATCGCACTTATGTACTGAAAACTACCCAAAATTTAAATCAGCAAAATAATGCTGAAATATTGTGTAAAAATGACTATGCTTTGTCTTTTTAACAAGACTAACGAGATGAGTATAAATGTTAAACTTCGCCGATTACGCTGCCCCTCTTTTTTCAAAATTAACTGGGAAAGTTGTTTTAAAAAAATCTATCGACGATTGTAGGAAAGCTATTAACTGAAGGTAGTTGTAAGTTGTTCAGTTCATCAAAAGATAACAATGAGTATAAAAAGATGATTCGTACACTTACCGGTGAAAATAAAAGCACCGATTTAGATCCAATAAAAACAAATGATGTATTGCTAGAACAGAGCTGTGAAAAACTTTCACACGCCAGTAAAATTGATGTTCTTCATGATCCTTCTGATATTAGAAAGCCACATAGCAAGCAAACTGAAAATCTAGGTAAAGTAAGGAGTCTGGACGGGGATATTATCAATGGTTACAGCACGCATAACGCAGTTGCATTAGTACCTGGTGATAAGGCTGTGCATCTACTATCGCATGTAAGCTACAGCAATAAAGACCCTAAGTTTTTAAAAGCTGAGCATATTAAGAAAATAGAGGCTGGAAAGCCATTTGAGGGAGATAAAGAGGCCAAGAGTCTTTATGAATCTGGTGATTACTTTAATAAAAAGCTGCTGTCTATTCGTGAAATAGAAAAAATAGGAATCTGCCTAAAATCAAAGAATGAAGATGCAACCATTACCCATATTCTAGATAGAGAGTTTGATGATAATGACTATCTCTCACTAATTGATACAAACCTAGATCAAGACTTTATTATTCGCTCAAAAATAACAAGAACAATAGAAGGTAGAGGTGATGATGGTAAAAAGCTTAAGCTGATTAACGCTGATTTTGATGCTCAAGGCGAAAAGCAATTCCAAAAGTTAACAGTTGGAAAGAATTGCGTACAAGACGGAAAAATAACTATTTATTTTGGAGAGTTTGAGAACATCAATGCAATTAAAATCCAAATTACAGGCAGAGATGGTAGGAGAATTTTTAAGAATGACATGCTGCTATTAACTAATAAAAAAGTAACGACTTTTGATGAGGCGTATGAGGTATACATAGCCTATCTATCTCGTGCGAAAATTGAATATGTTTTTAAATTTCTCAAGGAAGGACTAGGCTGGGAAAATATGCAGATAAAAAATTTTAAAGGGATACAAAATCTACTGGCTGTATGTTTTTATGTGGCCTCATATTTGTATGAGATAGGTAAGGAAAAAGCTTATGACGATTACGCAATTATGCTAGCTAAATTAGGAGATGGTAAGGGCAAGGTGACACGACACTTTATTGCGAAGGGTATTAGAAAACTTCTAACGTATCACTTAGTAGAGCAATTTTTTAAAGAAAATAGTGTTTCTCAAGAAGAACAAAAAGAATTATCGAATTCAGTTCAGGTAGGGAGATAACAATTTTGGGTAGTTCTCAGTTATGTAACACATGAATTCTTAGGTTACTTTGTTGGTTTGGATGACAGTAATGTCTGCCGCTTATTTAATATTAAGGAATTTCAATGTGTCAATTGGTAAAAATACCACCAATTAAAATGAGTAATTTTAGCACAGGTATTTTTTATAAAATCGATTTAGTGGTGGGGCAGGGTTAGTTATGACAAACAATAGCCAAAACTAGCTGTTATTTGTTGTTTTGGACGGACTACCCCCCTAGGAAGTTATTAGATTTTTTTCAGTAAGGCGAGTTCACGATGCTTTGATAGCAATTTGTAACGGTTAGGTTGTCTATACCAGCAGTTAGCTAAAAACATTTGGCTACCGCATAGAACACATTCATAGGGGTCAATGTTAAAATTATTTTGCATTAAGGTGCGGTAATTGACCTGGGGTGTGTTTGGATCAGTTTCACCTAATAGGAGTCTGACTTTGGGTAGCATCTCACCTCGCACCCGGTTAGCAAGAAACCCATAATAACGCACCATACGAAAGCCAACATCAGGAATGTGTTGAATAAATCGAGCAATAAACTCTTCCGCGGTTAATTTAAATTGCTTGTAGGTTTTAGAGACGTGATCAAGATAATTAAAACTGAGGCTGCTCCCATCAAAGTTTTTAATTTTTGACTCAGCAATAGGAGGACGTTTGGTGTATCGACCTAAGTATTTAACGTTTTGTTTGTGATTCTTTGAGGGCTTTGCGCAATGTACTACCCATCGTTTTTGGTAAAGCTGATCAAGCAGTTGATTAAAGTTGAAAGTGTGGTTCAGTGTAGAGGCTAACTGATTTGGCAGAATAAGCCCTTTGTCCTGGTGGTGGTTTCTAAAAAGGTTAATGACCTCATAACGCCACATGGACATTAGTGTAGGTTGATGGAAGTAGAGGCTTTTCCATTGTGTTAACTCTTTGTTGATACCACCCAGAGTGATTGACGCATGAAGATGCACATTGCGCTTTAGATCTCTGCCAAAGGTGTGAAGCGCGATAAATACACCGGGTTTAACCCTCTTGTTTTTAGCAAGCTTGAGTAACACCTTTGCTGCTAATGGTGGGAGTAAATTAAGAAGCTCTCTGTTTGTCCAAAAGCAGTCCCAAAGAGTAGAGGGCATGGTGAATGTGATGTGTTGCCATGCAGTGTTGGGTAAGATTGCCATTTGTTGTTGTATCCATACTTCTGTGGCTTTTTTACCACACGATGAACAGCTTTTAGCTTTGCAGGTATGGCGGATGTATTTGACGTGTGAACAGTTTGGATTACTGCAATGATACTCTTTATGGCCACGCATAGGATGTTTGCAGCTAAGCAGCTTAACAATGCCAATGACAATAGCTTCTCTGATTTTATCTTTGTACTTGGTGTGAAAGTTCCACCAGTTCTGATTGGTTACCAAGATTTGTTTGATACTAAAGCGTTTCATTATTCTTAGAGTAAAATGAGAAGCGCGTATAGTAGGTGAGTTATTGCTCAGCTACCTGAAGCAATTTCTATAGCAGGTGTGTTATTTTTATTCGTTATTATTCCATGGGCAGGTTTGACTAGTTTGAGACTTAATAATACTCGTGGCTTTGTAAAGACTAAACTCTTAGAGGCTTAGAAAGTTGCCGGCGAAGCCGGCCTGACTTGAACGCTTAGAACCCTTAGTGGCCAAGCATATTCATATTAAAAAAGACAGAACCCTAACAGAAGATGCGGTTTGCGCTATATTACTGAAAACTACCCAAAATTTAAATCAGCAAAATAATGCTGAAATATTGTGTAAAAATGACTATGCTTTGTCTTTTTAACAAGACTAACGAGATGAGTATAAATGTTAAACTTCGCCGATTACGCTGCCCCTCTTTTTTCAAAATTAACTGGGAAAGTTGTTTTAAAAAAATCTATCGACGATTGTAGGAAAGCTATTAACTGAAGGTAGTTGTAAGTTGTTCAGTTCATCAAAAGATAACAATGAGTATAAAAAGATGATTCGTACACTTACCGGTGAAAATAAAAGCACCGATTTAGATCCAATAAAAACAAATGATGTATTGCTAGAACAGAGCTGTGAAAAACTTTCACACGCCAGTAAAATTGATGTTCTTCATGATCCTTCTGATATTAGAAAGCCACATAGCAAGCAAACTGAAAATCTAGGTAAAGTAAGGAGTCTGGACGGGGATATTATCAATGGTTACAGCACGCATAACGCAGTTGCATTAGTACCTGGTGATAAGGCTGTGCATCTACTATCGCATGTAAGCTACAGCAATAAAGACCCTAAGTTTTTAAAAGCTGAGCATATTAAGAAAATAGAGGCTGGAAAGCCATTTGAGGGAGATAAAGAGGCCAAGAGTCTTTATGAATCTGGTGATTACTTTAATAAAAAGCTGCTGTCTATTCGTGAAATAGAAAAAATAGGAATCTGCCTAAAATCAAAGAATGAAGATGCAACCATTACCCATATTCTAGATAGAGAGTTTGATGATAATGACTATCTCTCACTAATTGATACAAACCTAGATCAAGACTTTATTATTCGCTCAAAAATAACAAGAACAATAGAAGGTAGAGGTGATGATGGTAAAAAGCTTAAGCTGATTAACGCTGATTTTGATGCTCAAGGCGAAAAGCAATTCCAAAAGTTAACAGTTGGAAAGAATTGCGTACAAGACGGAAAAATAACTATTTATTTTGGAGAGTTTGAGAACTTCAATGCAATTAAAATCCAAATTACAGGCAGAGATGGTAGGAGAATTTTTAAGAATGACATGCTGCTATTAACTAATAAAAAAGTAACGACTTTTGATGAGGCGTATGAGGTATACATAGCCTATCTATCTCGTGCGAAAATTGAATATGTTTTTAAATTTCTCAAGGAAGGACTAGGCTGGGAAAATATGCAGATAAAAAATTTTAAAGGGATACAAAATCTACTGGCTGTATGTTTTTATGTGGCCTCATATTTGTATGAGATAGGTAAGGAAAAAGCTTATGACGATTACGCAATTATGCTAGCTAAATTAGGAGATGGTAAGGGCAAGGTGACACGACACTTTATTGCGAAGGGTATTAGAAAACTTCTAACGTATCACTTAGTAGAGCAATTTTTTAAAGAAAATAGTGTTTCTCAAGAAGAACAAAAAGAATTATCGAATTCAGTTCAGGTAGGGAGATAACAATTTTGGGTAGTTCTCAGTATATTAATGGATGTAACGGAGCAGCCTATTCAGCGCCCCAAAAAGAAGAAGCCACGTAAAGATTATTATTCTGGTAAAAAGAAAAGACATACTCAAAAGGTGGAGATAGCAATGAGTACATCCGGAAAAATAATCAACGTCTCTCAAACAATGCCTGGGAGGGTTCATGATATTAAGATCCGACAACGTGGCAGCCCACTGCCACCAGCAGAAAAATATGCTGATCTAGGATACCAAGGAATTCAACATACTGACCCCTTGGTTAACTTACCTCATAAAAAGCCCAAAGGCGGCAAATTAACTACTCAACAAAAAGAGGATAACCGTAATCACAGCAAGATCCGTATTAGGGTTGAACATCAATTCTCAAAATTTAAAAAATTCCGCATTCTTGGGGAGGTGTATAGGAATTTTCGCAGAAAACACAATATGAGATTTAATATTATTGCTGGGATTCTCAATCTTCAAGCCGGATTCTAAAACTACAAACGAGCATAAGCTCGCCCAGTATTTAGTTTCGCAGAAGGTCTTTTCGCTTTCGCAGCCACCAACTCATCAAACCGGTGTTTATAGGCTTGCTTCATCTGAATTTCCACGCGCACCAGCTCACGCTCGCGTTGTTTTCGCCGATACGCTTGCTGGGCGAGGCGTTGCGCTAAACTAGTAGGTTGCTTTGAATCGGGCATACACTTTTCCTTACTGGGTCGCTCTTTGCTGAAGGAGTAGGGCGTAAAAAATAAGGTTCCACAAGCATCCCGATGTTCCCCACTTCTAACCGGTTGAAAAATAAGTGAAAAATTCTTCGATTTTTTGATCGTCAAAAAACGCTGATAACCGGAGATACGATAACCGGAGATAAGCATAGGGCAGGGATGCGCAGAAAGCAACCCGAAACCACCTGAAAACATAGCCCCCCATAAGGGACCTTATAGGGTCTTAACTATTTTTTGTGTATCGCACATAGTTTTGCCTACCTGTTGAGCATCTATTTCCATAGTTAGTGTTTGTATGACCACGCTTGAAAAAAGTTGAGCTGTTGTTTGATTGGTGGGCGCCACTATTTAATTTTAACACTCTGTTATTAGGATTGGTGTATTGATTGTTTATCAATGGTTGCCTAGATTGATCAGGCCATGAAAAGGCTCGCCAGTTTTGTCGTGCAGAAAAACCACGTTTATTTTTTTTATCTGGATCTGCGCCTTTCGATAAAAGAATGGTGCAAATACTAGAAAACAAAGTAGTAGTATTTCTCCTTTGCTTAGCTGAAGTTGCTGCAGCATTTAATGGAGTAAAGCCATGATTATTTATTTGTTCTAAAAAAGCATTAAATTGAGAGCTGTCCTTGCCGCCAAAGGCGGTGTCGGCCGCCGCGATTAAGTCTTTCACCACCTCGAGGTGACCTTCTTTCGAAGCAGTATTCAAGGGGGAGAACTGATCTTTATTCGGTTGAGTCAGAAACGCGCGAAAGCCGTCAGTGTTCTTGCCGCCAAAGGCGGTGTCGGCCGCCGCGATTAAGTCTTTCACCACCTCGAGGTGACCCGCACAAGCAGCAGAATTCAAGGGGGAGAACTGATCTTTATTCGGTTGAGTCAGAAACGCGCGAAAGCCGTCAGTGTTCTTGCCGCCAAAGGCGGTGTCGGCCGCCGCGATTAAGTCTTTCACCACCTCGAGGTGACCTTCTTTCGAAGCAGTATTCAAGGGGGAGAACTGATCTTTATTCGGTTGAGTCAGAAACGCGCGAAAGCCGTCAGTGTTCTTGCCGCCAAAGGCGGTGTCGGCCGCCGCGATTAAGTCTTTCACCACCTCGAGGTGACCCGCACAAGCAGCAGAATTCAAGGGGGAGAACTGATCTTTATTCGGTTGAGTCAGAAACGCGCGAAAGCCGTCAGTGTTCTTGCCGCCAAAGGCGGTGTCGGCCGCCGCGATTAAGTCTTTCACCACCTCGAGGTGACCCGCACAAGCAGCAGAATTCAAGGGGGAGAACTGATCTTTATTCGGTTGAGTCAGAAACGCGCGAAAGCCGTCAGTGTTCTTGCCGCCAAAGGCGGTGTCGGCCGCCGCGATTAAGTCTTTCACCACCTCGAGGTGACCCGCACAAGCAGCAGAATTCAAGGGGGAGAACTGATCTTTATTCGGTTGAGTCAGAAACGCGCGAAAGCCGTCAGTGTTCTTGCCGCCAAAGGCGGTGTCGGCCGCCGCGATTGAGTCTTTCACCACCTCGAGGTGACCCGCACAAGCAGCAGAATTCAAGGGGGAGAACTGATCTTTATCTTTATGAGTCAGAAACGCGCGAAAGCCGTCAGTGTTCTTGCCGCCAAAGGCGGTGTCGGCCGCCGCGATTAAGTCTTTCACCACCTTGAGGTGACCTTCTTTCGAAGCAGTATTCAAGGGGGAGAACTGATCTTTATTCGGTTGAGTCAGAAACGCGCGAAAGCCGTCAGTGTTCTTGCCGCCAAAGGCGGTGTCGGCCGCCGCGATTAAGTCTTTCACCACCTTGAGGCGACCTTCTTTCGAAGCAGTATTCAAGGGGGAGAACTGATCTTTATTCGGTTGAGTCAGAAACGCGCGAAAGCCGTCAGTGTTCTTGCCGCCAAAGGCGGTGTCGGCCGCCGCGATTAAGTCTTTCACCACCTCGAGGTGACCTTCTTTCGAAGCAGTATTCAAGGGGGAGAACTGATCTTTATCTTTATGAGTCAGAAACGCGCGAAAGCCGTCAGTGTTCTTGCCGCCAAAGGCGGTGTCGGCCGCCGCGATTAAGTCTTTCACCACCTCGAGGTGACCTTCTTTCGAAGCAGTATTCAAGGGGGAGAACTGATCTTTATCTTTATGAGTCAGAAACGCGCGAAAGCCGTCAGTGTTCTTGCCGCCAAAGGCGGTGTCGGCCGCCGCGATTAAGTCTTTCACCACCTTGAGGTGACCTTCTTTCGAAGCAGTATTCAAGGGGGAGAACTGATCTTTATTCGGTTGAGTCAGAAACGCGCGAAAGCCGTCAGTGTTCTTGCCGCCAAAGGCGGTGTCGGCCGCCGCGATTAAGTCTTTCACCACCTCGAGGTGACCCGCACAAGCAGCAGAATTCAAGGGGGAGAACTGATCTTTATCTTTATGAGTCAGAAACGCGCGAAAGCCGTCAGTGTTCTTGCCGCCAAAGGCGGTGTCGGCCGCCGCGATTAAGTCTTTCACCACCTCGAGGTGACCCGCACAAGCAGCAGAATTCAAGGGGGAGAACTGATCTTTATTCGGTTGAGTCAGAAACGCGCGAAAGCCGTCAGTGTTCTTGCCGCCAAAGGCGGTGTCGGCCGCCGCGATTGAGTCTTTCACCACCTCGAGGTGACCCGCACAAGCAGCAGAATTCAAGGGGGAGAACTGATCTTTATTCGGTTGAGTCAGAAACGCGCGAAAGCCGTCAGTGTTCTTGCCGCCAAAGGCGGTGTCGGCCGCCGCGATTAAGTCTTTCACCACCTCGAGGTGACCTTCTTTCGAAGCAGTATTCAAGGGGGAGAACTGATCTTTATTCGGTTGAGTCAGAAACGCGCGAAAGCCGTCAGTGTTGTTGCCGCCAAAGGCGGTGTCTAATTTTTGCAATGCAATGTTAATGATTTGACCGTTACCATATTTTGCGAGAGAGGTTAAAAAAGTCCACCTTTCTTTTTCATCAAGCCATAAATGTGGTGTGTCCTTCTCCTTCACTAGGAAATGTTTGTTATTTATTAGTATGATGAGGGTTTGATCAAGACTGGGAGTTTTTTTCATCCTGTGCACAAAAACATACACGCTTTCTTGTAAAAACAAACTTGCTTCAAGTGCATTATTTTGAAAGTGGCTAACTATCTGTTCATCAGTAATCTGTTGTAATAATATTTGCTTGCGTAATGTGCTTATTGCTTCATCGTTGCGCGAACTTCTTAAGTGATAACTAGGCATGTGGTTTAATATATAAAATTATTTTCTAAAGTAGATATTCGAATATAATAAAGGATAAAAATTAACAGATTATTTAGTTATTATTCAGGCTACTACAGAATATACCGATGGCATTGCCTTAAAGTAGCGGTAAATACCCGTGATAACCACAAATTATCACGGGTATTGCGTCTTAAAAGAGCGCATATATAAAAGTAGTGTCACAGGTAGCTTTAGTGTTCGGTATCTGATTTTGGGGTTACAACTTTATTGAGTGTAAACTCTTCATCGGCAGCTTTTGATAAAAACTCTTCGGAATTATTTTCTCCAGATAACGTAAAGCGGAAATACTCTGTCTGACCACTAAAGTCCATTTTAGTGACGCAAATTAACCCCTGGCTGATTTTTGGTAGATAAAAAAAGAGGGTTCTGTCGAAAAATTTACACCTAGATGAGGTAGCCTATTTTTGGGCGCAACTAGTCTGCGAGCGTGTGGAACTGCTGCCAGGCTGGCATCATGCTATTGCCTCGCATCTGCCCTTTTTTTAGCATATGGCATAACTCAATACCAGCTATTGTTGCCTTAGCTGAATTGAACTTTTTAAAACCCAGTGTATATTTCGTGATACGCTTTATCGATCGATGGTCTTGCTCGACCAAATTATTGAGGTATTTAATGCGCCTAACCTCGACCATCGCAAACCAGAATCCAGATAAAAATAATAAGGTATTGAGTCTTTCCAACGCTGCTGTATTTGCACCACTTTTATCAATGTTAACCTTTTTGGGTAACCCGCTTGATCCAATCGCTTTATTAAAAAAAGCTAGAACTGCCTTACGATCACGCTTCTCTGACAGCATAAAATCAACGGTGTTACCGTACTTATCAACTGCACGATAAAGATAAACTTGCTTGCCATTGACCTTAATATAAGTCTCATCCATCTTCTAACTATCAGCAAGTTTGCGCTTGCTTTTACGAAACTCTTGCTCAAGCTGGGGCGCATAGCGAACCACCCAGATAGAGCGTTATTTTGTCTGTAAAAACCAACTTCAGTACTTAGAAAAACCTTTAAAATTCTAAATGGCACTCTATTGTACCTGTCTCATCGCATAATATCTTAAATTAATTATGCTAATCAATCTAAAAAATTATTTATACCTCAAATTTTTCTCCTCTCAAAATAAATTATTAACTTTTAGGTAATTGTTACGTCTATCTTTATTTAGGGGAATTGAGCTAGTTTTATCTCATAATAAACAAGGTTTTTAGTAACCTATCAAGGTAAAATAACTTGATATAAAAACTATAGTGAAATTAGTCATGCGCAGAATCATAAAAGCGATTAAAAGCCTGAGTGATTACCTGATCCTGCTGAAAAAAAATCCAGAGCTACTAAGGCCAGAGCAGTGCAGCCATTGCGGTGCAGGTGGACTATGGTCACATGGATCATATGATCGAAAACCAGATAGGAACCCAGGTAAAGGACGCTCTTTAAATCCCACCCCTGTTTTGAGATTTTATTGTCATCAATGTAAACGTACTTGTTCAACCCTACCTGAGATACTTTCTCCAAAGCGTTGGTATTGCTGGTCAGTTCAGAGTTCAGCAGGCAGTGTTAATGAGCGTGCTCCTGGGAAAAGTATTAGCTCATCAGGTCAGGAGCAAGGTGTTAGTCGACACACCGTTGCTAGGTGGTTTCACTGGTTGGTTGACCACTTCGTTGATTACTCCTTCCATATCAAAGCACATCCGTTGTGGTTACAGCTTGGGCGACATAGTGATCCACAAGCGTTTTGGTTGGCCTGCCTTGGTGAGCATGATTTATCGAGCATCATGCTTTTTCTTAACAACACAGGAGTGAGCATCCCATAATTAATTAACGTGAAAAAAAGTTGAGATGGATATTTTCTGTAAACCTCACGACCCCACACAGTTTGAGCGTAGCATTCTCAACTCAAGTTGTGATTAACTCATTGCAAGTAGTTAAATCACACAGGAATTGCAAAATGACCAAGCCCATTCACCCAACAGCACTGTTTCGCCTAAGTGTTTTAGGTGAGCTATGTAGCCGAAATAGTTTTGAGCATGGTGAGCTCAAGAGCATTATTAAAAGGTTGTCCCAGCAAACCTACAACATTCCAGGTAGTAAGCGTGTTCACCTCAGTGCTAAAACAATTGAGAATTGGTATTACGCCTGGTTAAAGCAGGGTATTGATGGATTAGTTCCTAAAACTCGACGAGACAAAGGCCAGTGTCACATCAATCCAGAGCTACAAGAGTTAATTATTTCCACTAAACAGGAAAGCCCTTCAAGATCAATTCCGACCGTGATTAAACTCTTAGAAACTCAAGGGAAGGTAGCACGAGGTGAATTATCTCACGCAACAGTTCACCGCTTATTAGTAAAACACGGCCTGTCTAAAAGAACAGTCACACCTTCTAACCAAATTGAGCGCCGCTCATTTGAGGCGCTCACAGCTTGTGATATTTGGTATGGCGATGTCATGCATGGTCCAACGATTTACGATGGCCAAAGAAGAGTTAAAAGCTATTTGGTGAGTATTTTTGATGATGCCTCAAGGTTGGTCTGTCACAGTAAATTTTGTACTGATGAGAGTGCCATTACTATTGAGCATGTGTTGAAAGAGGCATTACTCAAACGTGGGCTTCCTGTTAAGCTCATCATTGACAACGGCCCTGCCTACCGTGCTAAAACGTTGCAAACCATTTGTGCTCGTTTGAAAATTCAATTGATTTACGGCAGGCCCTATGAACCGCAAAGCAAAGGCAAACTAGAGCGTTGGCATAGAACAGTACGCGAGCAATTCCTAGCTGAATGCAACCTGGATTCCATTCATAGTTTCAATGCGCTGAATGATCGATTTTGGGCTTGGGTTGAGCGTGTTTATCATCAAGCCTCGCAAAGCGCCCTGCCTGACAAGATGACCCCGTTACAACGCTATCAGCAAGACCTCACTAAAATTCAGCCGTTAGGTTGTTTGGCCGATAAGCTAGATGATTACTTCCTGCATCGCATTAAGCGCCGAGTCAGGAAGGATGGCACGGTAAGCTGGAATAATCGACTCTTTGAAGTTCCATTTGAACTGGCTCAACAAGAGGTTTATTTAGTGGTTGATCCGCATAGTGACTCCGCCCGTCACGTCGAATCATTGGAATATCAATACCTTGGTGCAGTGGGAGAGCTGGACAAACATAACAACCTTTCTAGAACCCGAGCTAGACCTCAGATGCCGGAACAACCAGCAAGAAAAACCTCGCTAGTTGAGATTGTTTGGGTGCTGCCTCTATATAATGTAGGCTATATTACTGCTGGCACGCCAAAATCATTAACCTTCTCCCAAAACTGATCCCATCTTCCTTTAGTCTTTACTAGTGTTCTCAAGCATAAAACGATTTTCATTCCCTTGTCTTTCCAGCGCATTCCTGATCCGCCTAATCTTTGTTTAACAATTGTTTTACATGCTGCTTCAGTGACGCCAGAGCCAATTGGTGCATTCTGCTTAATCAAATTATGATACGACATTCGCTTTTCTTTAATATTATTTTCAAAATACGTAATTGTTCCTTCTAGCTTTTCTCTAAGCGATTTATTCAGTTTTTTATTTACATGCTCTTTAAGCTCAGCAAGTATTCTACCTGCCGCACCTTTCTTGTGCTTTAAGTCATGACATCGCTCTTGGAGCCAAACATCACGCTCATCTCTTTCAGATTTTTTGGTAAATATTGCCTTTGATGCTTCACCGAGATATTCAGTTGCATGCCAAAAATCTAAAATTTGCGTATCAGTATGTTTTTTTAGAAATGGCCAATTATTTTTTGCTCCATCAGCAACGCCAATTGTTTTAGCATCAGGGTAATATTTCTTTTTCAGCTTTATTTCCTTTTCAAGCCTATTAAAGAATTCATCTTTTCCATATTCTGGTGATGCTGCAACGTAGGTTGTGTGCAGGCGTGCACCATGCTTATCATACATGGAAATAGTTCCAACCATGCTCTCTCTATAACCATCATCAACGGTGAGAACATATGCACCATCTAAGCTAATGCTTAGCATCTCAACGCCTGCATCAAGCTTTGGCTCTTCATATTCCCACTCAGCCTCTTTGGCTTGTGCAATACCGCCAACAAAATCAGTTGCCCGTTGCAAGTATGAATGTGAGATTTTACGGTTATGATTGACCTTGAGATCATCAATAACACTAGGAGCAGGTAAGTTTGAGTATTTATGTGAGATTATTTTTGCAAATCGCGGTGTTGATCCTTGGATAATTCTAGCCTTATCTTCTAAAGGACAAAAGATCTTCCCGCCTTTAGAGGTTTGATAAACATAACGCTTAACTCGAGCAACTCCATAAGGCGTTTGGTAATTTGCTTCATCTCTACTTCGTGCTGTTAGCTTTATTTTTCCAACATGGATAGGAGAGCCATCTGCATCAAACTTACTTAAAGCTTTTTCAGTGGCTAATGTTCCAACCTCATTAAGCCCATCAAGAATTGCGTCCTCACATTCAAGCATAGATCCTTTTAGTGGAAGCTTGAGTTCAATAGTTAATTCATTATTTTCATCAGAGAGAATTCTAGCTAACATCCAAACACCATCCGTAATCAAGTTAAAGTGTATATTATGCTATATATTCTACATTATATAAAGGCAGCACCCGATTGTTTATAACCAAGTTAAAGAGGATTTGGATATCACTGAGGAGATACCGTCTTAAACGTCAACAATAAATTGTAAAATTTTTACTAGGCATCCGCTGAAAATGGCTGCTGTGTTTTTAGGATGCCATAAATCATATGCACCATTTTTCTCATAACAGCACAAATGGCTAGCTTCTTTGGCTTGCCTTTTTTGAGCAGCTTTTCATAAAATTTCTTCAAAATAGGATTATGCCTTATAGCCACTAATGCCGGCATGTAAAGCGCCTTTCGCAACCAAGCACTACCAACCTTTGAGAGCCGTGATGAATTCAATGAAGTGCCTGATTGTGACTGGCTGGGATTTAAACCAATATGAGCAGCCAATTGTTTTGCGCCAGAAAATCTTTCAATATTATTAAAAAAAGCAGTTAGTGTTTGAGCGGTTTTATCACCAATGCCTGGGATGCTTTTAAGCAGCTCTGTGTTATTCTTCAGATCATCATCACTCGCGATCAGCTTACTAATTTCTTCCTGCAGTCGTAAAATTTCTTTTTCCATATAATCGATATGATTTTGTATAGAGCTAATAATTGTTTCTTCCGCTAGCTCCAGCCTGTTTTGTTCATTGCTGACTTGGGAGGTTAATACTTCAGATCTCTGTATCAAAGCTCTTAGAGCCTCTATATTAGCTGGCAAAGGCTGCCATAGCGTTGGAGTAAAATGATTTGAATAGTCCTTAATACTGACCGCATCGGCCTTGTCGGTCTTGTTTCGTATTAGCTGTCCTTTCATAAAAAACTTTATTCGTGCAGGATTAATTATACTGACATCACACTTCTCACTATGTAAATAAAGAGCCAATGCATTACCGTATTTACCTGTTGATTCCATGCAAAAATGAAGTGACTGATCAGATAAAGATTGCGTCCATTCTAATAACTCAGAAAAGCCCTCAGGATTATTATTAAAATGTTTAACATGATCTTTTCCGCTAGTGGTGATAGCAGCAACAAAATCAGATTTTGCAATATCAATACCAACACAATTTTTTTTCATTTGCTAGAGCCTCTTAAATTTTATTACACTAACAAACTTGGGAAATCATAGTTCGGATCAACCTTGCAAATACAGGCTCACAATGGCCTAAGATACCGTTCGATCTCATGAACTTATGAGGGTGGAAGGGAGCTAAATCTCCTCAACAGGATTAAATCCTAAGGACGAACACGGCTTCACCTTCCGCCTACCCAAGCATCCTTGGGATTGTAGCAATATTGTCATATCTCTACAGTTATTTAAGATACAAGGATGAGTAAGATGTATCTTCAACATTTTGGCTTGAAATTTGATCCATTGGGTAAATCAAACATTATTGAATTGGCGCAGTCAAAGCGACTAGAACAGCAACTTAATGGTTTGCTAGAAACACGCGGCTTAGCAGTGATTACTGGCGACTCAGGGACAGGAAAGACCACGGCGCTAAGATACTGGAGCAATAAACTCAACCCGCTGACCCATCAAGTCATTTATCAATCAGACACTCACTTTCGGTCATTTGATGTGTACTCTCAGCTTGCCGAAAATCTAGGTTTAGAAAACTATTACCGATTCTCTAAACTTTGGAGAGACTTGAAGCAGAGCTTGATCGCGCTCTACCATGATAAAAACGTTCAGCCTATTTGGATCCTAGACGAGGCGCATCAGCTTAGTAATGATTTCATTCTACGATTACCTGACTTCCTTAATTTCAGTTTTGACAGCAAAGACGTCATGACGATTATCTTATGTGGACTCCCATCACTTCTAGCAACATTGCAGAGACCAGCCTATGAACCTATCAACTCTAGAATTCAGTGCTTTATTAGGTGGCATGCAATTGAAGATAGCAGGGATTTTGAGAGCATTATTCACGCTGCTTTTGAGAAGGCAGGAATGAGCAGCAGCTTATTCACTGAAACAGGTATTCGTGCAGTACACATGGCCACAAAAGGTAGGCTTCGTTATGTTGATAGGCTCATGCGACATGCGCTGCTAATCGCCGCTAATATGAATTTAAACCATATACCGGATGATGTCATTAATCAGGCAATTCATGAGCTAAAAGGTTAACTATTTGACACCATCTCACGCAAAATAGGTTGAGATGGTTTCTCTAAATTATTGTGGGACGTTACAGTAATAGCAATTATATCTCGTTAATAAGAACAAGAATGATCTATCCTAAAACCCTATGAAGCCTTATTATTCACTTCAACTTAAGTATCTAGGTGATCCGCTCCACTGGTCATCAATTTCCACTAAAACAGCTGATACGAGCCTTAGGCACGATTCAGTATTAGGGAAAATTCCAACTGTATGCGTCCTTCTTTTTACCTCTCTGTTTACGCGCTCAGCTATGTTACTGGTTCTTAATCTTTTTTGATGCGGCCTGTCAAAGTTCATCACTACTAAGCCCTCCGGTATATTCACTTCCAACCAAGAAGAAAGCTCTGGTGCTGTTTGCTGATATTTATCTACCGCCATAGCCAATAGTCTTTCCGACTCATGAATGTTTGAGGCATTAAATATAGCTGTAATCTCCTCAGCTACTGGTTCCTTCATTGAGCGCTTTGGTATGTGAGCCTGAGCATTTTGCTGCAAATGAAATTGGCAGCGTTGCCAAGGAACACTGGGGAACACAGCTCTTCTAGCGGCTTTTAGGCCAGTATGAGCGTCGCTAGTAATCAACTCAATACCATGTATACCTCGCTCAACCAACTGCTGAAGAAAATCACGCCAATGTACCTCAGCCTCTGATAACGCAACAGAAACACCTAGCACTGTTCTCTTGCCGGTTGATTCATCAAAGCCATAGGCTATCAATACCGCACAGTCTTGTACTGTGCCGCTAGTGCGCACCTTCTCATAACGTGCATCTAGCCAAAGATATTTTATCTTTCCTAACGGCTTATTTCGCCATTTCTTTAAATCTTCATCCAACAATTTAGCGCAACGGCTTACCTCTGTGCTTGAAATATCTGTTCCACAGAGTTGCTTTAGCACCTTTTTAACTTTGCGCGTGGAAACCCCATGCACATACATTTCAGCGACAGCCAGCTTAAGTGCTCTATCAGAGCGTACACCTCGCTCTAAGACTGATGGATAGAAGGCTTCATTGGAGTCTCTAACCTGCGGTATCTGTAGCTCAAGCTGACCTTGACCTGTGTTAATTAACCTTGGTTTAAAGCCGTTCGCATATCCGTTTCTATCGCCAGTTCGCTCATAAGGACTGGCATTTAAATGGCGCTCCCTTTCTATTAACATAGCCTCATTCATCAACCTGGAGACAAGCTTAGGTAAAGCTTCAAACCCCTCCATCGCTAAAACATGTATGGCTTCTTCGATTAAGTTCTCATTTTTATAGCAGCTCATTGTCATTCCTCTTTTTTGGTTAAGTTTATCTTAAAAGGAATTTCTAATCTGACTGAGTCGCCTGCTTATTTTCAGCAAGTCAATGGAATTTACAGAAAGGATGGCGCACTAGCACCACCCATTTTTGTACTGTAGAGTGATCAACGCTAACACCACGTTCTTCCATGAGCTCTTCAATATTTCGGTAACTTAATGGGTACGCAAGCTTCCAGCGTACTGCTGTTAAAATAATCTCTTTGGGGAAATGTCTTCCTTTAAAACTAATCGCCATAATAACTCCATTATTATTCAATGCTAAATTTGGTCGGTATTATATCAAATAACCATTAATTTGCGACAGAACCTAGGTTTCTGAGGAGTGGTAGAGGAAGCGGTAGACTTCTCTAAATATTGTTTACGCTTTGTCTCATACTGATTATTACTAAAAGCGAA
>CBDALO010000162.1:0-4256 GCA_965196985.1 Gammaproteobacteria bacterium
GCTGCTGTGGCAAATGATGGATACATTTATTGGAATATCATAAATCATTTGATCGAAGCAGAAATGATTGACAAAGCTGTTGAATTGTTGTTGTCATTTCAATGGATTGAAGCGAAATTGAAAGCGACTGGTGCACCAGATCTGATTAATAATTATCATAAAGTTATGGGCCTCGTCCGTGATGATGTAAGTCACTAAATTTAGATTTTCTTAACAGTTGCGCACGATTCTCAACGTTGTTCAGTTTTTCCTAATTTATTCTGTCCTCTCCGGTCTTGTCGTGTTGTGTCCTGTCCTGTCCTGTCCTTTCTGTTCGTCCTGTGCTGTCCTATTCTATTTTGTTCTTTCCTATTACGTTCTTTCATATTGCGAACTATCCTGTTTTTCGTTCCCTGTTGTGTCTTGTCCTACGCTGTCCTCTCCTATCTTTCCTCTCCTATCCTGTCCTCTCCTATCCTGTCCTCTCCAATCCTGTCCTCTCCTATCCTGTCCTCTCCTATCCTGTCCTCTCCTATCCTGTCCTCTCCTATCCTATCCTATCCTATCCTATCCTATCCTATCCTATCCTATCCTATCCTATCCTATCCTATCCTATCCTATCCTATCCTATCCTATCCTGTCCTCTCCAATCCTGTCCTCTCCTATCCTGTCCTCTCCTATCCTGTCCTCTCCTATCCTGTCGTGTCCTGTCATGTCCTGTCCTCTCCTGTCCTTTCGTGCCTTGTCGTGTCATGTCCTGCCTTTCCTTGCCTTTCCTGTCATGTCCTCTTCTGACCTGCCCTGTCTTGTTGTATCATGACCTACCCTGTCCTTTTGTGCCATTACCTGTCCTGTCCTGTCCAGTCATGTCCTGCCCTGATATTACTGATCCCTTCTGTTCGTTCTTCTGTGCTCTCTTTTATTTGTTCTTTCTTATCAAAGCTACACTCGATGTTCAATCTGAAGATAAAGATTTTTTCCATTTTTCAGACAAAAAGCCAATTGAAAGAATTCGTGCACTTCATTGGGATCAATTCTTATCTCCTGTCGACACCAGGGCAGCAAGAATACGACTTAATTCAGCTTGCTTTGGCTCAACCGTTTGCAACAGGAGTTCACAAGACCGCAAAAGATCTCGTAAAATCAGGCGCAAAAAATGACCAGTTTTACGTGGGATGGTGGTGAGTTCTGCAGATATTTTGAGTCAAGGAAAATGTCGTTTATAATTGATTTAATGTTTAGGAGGGATGTAGTGCCGAAAAGGTGTGTGCGAGGAGAATGATATGATATTATAGGTCAGGACATGACATGACTGAACCTGACATGACAAGGCTGGACAGGACAGGACAGGACAGGACAGGACAGGACAGGACAGGACAGGACAGGACAGGACAGGACAGGACAGGACAGGACAGGACAGGACAGGACAGGACAGGACAGGGCATAAGACGACGAGATAGGACAGGCTAACTTTGTCTACCACTATTCTTTAAAACTTTGTCTGTGAGGATTTCTATGAAGATTAATAAATTCACATTTCCACGAATGACATTTAATTTCAGCAACAAGCCTGAAGGATCATCAGAAACTTGTCTACTGACTGTAAAACACCATCAAGGCCCAGTGTATTGTTGTCACTGGTCTCAAGATGGTTCAGACCGCATTGTTTCATGTGGGGGCGATTTCAACGTCAAGGTAATTTCAGGTTTTTATTATTTGTTGCTTTTAACACTGAAGCGGTGCGTAACTCAAAAAATTTCGTAAATGACGATGATCATGACAAGATTAATGATAGGTCAGAGATGGGAAGATTTCAAAAAGTCGTGTACGATTTTTAATTCATCTTTCTACATTCACAGATATGGAATGCTTGCACCGGTCAGACATTGTTTACGTTGTCTGGTCATACAGATACAGTTCATTGCTGTCAGTTTTCACCTGACGCGACAAAAGTCGTCTCGTCCTCTGTCGATAAAACTATCAAGGTAATACTAAGGGAATATTTCACCCGATTCTGGTTGTCGTATCTGATTTTAAAGTAATCTCCTTATGTTCCTTACTAACCATCAGCATGTAAATTTTTATCCTTATACTACTGATATTTTTACCTTTTATTTATTATGAACTTTTGATGCTGTGATGATTGTTGGAACAAATACCTATTTAATTATATTAAGCGTTTCCGATCCATTTATTTTCGTTTTGCAAAAGGTTTGGAGCGTGGAAACTGGCATGCCGATCCTCACCTTGAAAGGACACACCAGCGATGTAAATTGCTGCACGTTTAGTCCCACAGAAAATGGATTGGTTGCTACTTGTTCATCTGATGCAACTATCAAGGTATTTTATTTATTTTTCATAGCCATACAATCAACATGTTTCCCCTCTTACTTCTATCCATAGGCAATACAGCATTGCAGATCTAGGGCTAGCAACGGTGAAAGGGTTTCCTTTGAAAATGTTTGGTTACAAAGATCTTGCCACCTTTTGTGAGGAAATACCTTTCTCCTCGAGCTGTTCAGCCTACCCATCTATCCTTTCGAAATCGGTAAAAAGGGTTAATCCAGATAAATCCTATGGGCACAGGCCTCAACGTCCAGGCCCTCATCAGCTTGCTAATTGCCACACCTTTATCCTGGGTTAACAAATAAATAAGGCAAACAGCAAACAAATCAACAAATAAACAAAATAGCGAGCAAACAAACTAAAGCATACAAGGTGTTTCTCTGCTAATCCTTGCACACTCCATATTTCTAATATTAATCTACGATATTTTCATATTTAGTTATGGGATGTTAATGATGGCATTCTTCTGCGCACTTTATCCGGACACACAGATGCTGTCAATTGGTGTTGTTTCTCGCCAGATGGAAAGCGCATCGCATCCGCTTCTAATGATCATACTCTAAAGGTTTTTTAGCAAATTTATCATCCGACCTATCTTATCTTTGCAGCCTAGCACTGACCCAGAGCTAGGATAACATTACCGTCGCGCAATCACTAGCTGTAGAAACGTCCACAAAAAACAATAGAAAATCCTATGCCACACCCAAGCCATGCCTATTTTCCACGGTTATAAGAGAAAGATTTGCCTTTCGGTATGTTTTTTTCCAGAGGAAGCTGACCAGCATTTCTCGACTTTGCCCTTACCCTTGCCAGGATGTTGATATGGTTAAATTGTTAACGTTCAAAAGCAGCACGGGTTATTGTTTAATTTTTTCTTGAATTTTTGCAGTGTTGTTGATTGTTTGACTCAAATTCTAAAATCATCCACATTTTGGCACCCCTACAAGAAAAACCTTTTCCACCCATGGCTGTTTTTCGCAGGGAGATCTGAACCTCAGCCTCCACCCAATAACAAACGCAAAGACTGCATCTAGATTTTTCGTATCTTCCCGGATAAATGGACATCTTAGATGTTTGATTTTATCTTTAGATATGGAATGTTACTAATGGATCGTCACTGGTTAGTTGTTGCAGTGATAACGATTTTGTATCATATTGTGTTTATCATCCTTCTGGCAAACGTATCATGGCTACCAGCCAAAATTATCTGCAGGTAGACATTTTAATCGCCTTTTATCTCTATTTATATTTTAAAAACAGGTAGGTTTATAGTTCTGTAAAGCTAGAGTGTTTGTTCTGTAAAGGTAGGTTTAGAGTGTTCGACAATTTCAGCCCAAGAGGAGAAAAGCCTGGGGTAGGGGAAATGTAGTTTCAAAATCTATTATTGCTGATAAGTTATTCGAAAGATATGAGAGATTCTTGGTACACACTAATTGTCACTCTTATGCGTTTTAGGCCCATTTTCTCTTATTTTTCCCAACCTTCATGACTCCGCCAGTCCCCTCTGCAAATGCAATATTCATGCCACATTTGTTAATCATATTTTTTATCGTCTCTCACAATTTCAATTCCAGTTGATTGACGCTGAAAATGGACAGCTTTTGAAATCGATTCAGACCAATATTTCCGTTCTTTCAATTGCGTTTTCACCAGATGGAAAATACGCGGTTGGAACTCATGCTGATTCCACAGCGCAGGTACATCTCACGTGACATTAACAGTCTTTTTAATCTATATTGATACGCTCTACGTCGCCATAGATATATAAATAATCGCCATTTGATTGGTCCATCTTTCGGTGACTACAATGGATTCGAGGGGCGTATAGCCCTGCAAAGCAACCAATCAAAGAATATATAGCACGATTTCTATAGCAACTATGAAATAACCATACAATTTCAGCACTAGAATTCTGCTGTTAGAAGATTCTC